>NZ_JBSGCE010000014.1:77092-190722 GCF_053601695.1 Nonomuraea sp. NPDC004702 | reverse complement strand
TGGTGACCGTGACCTTCCCCGACATCGGCCGGATCGCGCCGCTGGCCAGGCCGCTGCTGCCGCGCGTGCTCGACCTCAACGCCCGCGTCCGCGAGGCCGCCGCCCGGCACGGCGTGACGCTGGTGGACACCTTCCCCGACACGGCGGTGACCGACGCCCGGTTGTGGAGCCCCGACCGGCTGCACGCCAGCCCGGCGGGGCACGCCAGGTTCGCCGCGTCGGTGGCGTACGCGCTGGAGCTGCCCGGCAGCGACGACAGCTGGAACCTGCCGCTGCCCGTGCTGCCGCCGCCCGGCCGCCTGCGCACGGCGGCGGCGGAGGCCCGCTGGCTGGGCTCGTTCGCCGGGCCGTGGATCGCCCGGCGCCTGCGGGGCCGCTCGTCGGGCGACGGCCGGGTGTGCAAGCGCCCGGCGCTCGCGCCGGTGCTCCTCGGCCTGCCGGATCAGTCGACCTCAGGCAGGTCGGGGTCGTCGTAGTCGGCGTCGCCGTCGTCGGCCCTGCGCAGCTTGATGTCCTCGGCCCACTCCCGGGCGAAGGCACGGATGTCCGCGATGTGCCGTTCGTCCAGGCCGTGGGCCTCGAAGCGTTCGTCGCTCATGAGCTCGACGAACTCCAGCCGCATGAGCAGCTCCTGCGGCGAGAAGTCGTCGAGATGGACGGCGGCGAGGCGTTCGAGGTCGCGGAAGGAGAACACGTGCGCCGCCGAGGCCGCGTCGGCGACGTCGGCCGGCAGCCCCCTCTCGTGCAGGTCGCGCACCCGCAGCCCGATCACGTCCGCCGGGGCCGCCACCGGCAGGCCGTCGCACACCACCGGGGGCTCGCGCAGCGCCTCGCGGGTGAGGACGATCTCGGCCTCACGCCCGATGGACGGATCCGTGACGATCAGGCGGGCCGCCCACGCGGCGCTCTCGGCGACCTCGGCGACCAGCCCGCCGGCGCGCAACGCGGCCACGACGTCGCCGGCGGCGGACGACAGGGGCCCTTCGGCGGCGGTCACCAGGCCGAGGCCGTCGACCAGGCGGTCGGTGAAGCCGTGGACCCGCAGGGCGTGGCCGCCCGCCAGCAGCAGCCCGTGCCGCTCGCCGGCCGGGGACAGCGCCCGCAGCAGGCGCTCGGGGAACGGCGGTAAGCGCATCAGAGCGCGGCGGGGGGCGCGAGCGGTGTCATGGGTCAAGTATGCCGACGGCCGCGCCGGCTGGAGGGCAGGTCGTGCCGCCCCGACAGGAACTCCTGGAACGCGATCTTGGCCCTGATGACCGGCCGCCGCCAGCGTTCCTCACGGTGGACGGCGGTGGCCAGCTTGCGGGGCGAGCGTCCGCCGCGGAAGAACCAGCGGGCCCACGGCGAGCCGGGACGGGCCAGGCGCACGGCGCCCACCACGAGCAGTAAAGGCAGGAACAGCCCCGCCATCCCGGTCCAGATCTTGCCCTTGAGCAGCGTGATCACCGCCAGCGCGAGGTTGGCCACGATCAGCGCCGCCGGGTTGACCGGCGTGCCGTAGTCCCAGGTCAGCGGGCGCAGGCCGATGAGGAGCAGGCCGGTCACGGCGACGGCGATGAAGACCGCGTCCACCGAGGTGCGCCCCTCTTCCTCCCAGTAGACGTCGTGCAAATGGAGGATCAGCGCGAACTCGTCCAGCACGAGGGCGGAGCCGACGCCGAACACGCAGGCGGCGACCACCTGCCCGGCCTGCGCGGCGCCGTTGACGATGAGCCCGGTCACGCCTCCGATGAGCATGAGCACGACGCCGAACACGACGTGGTGGATGTGCATCTCGCCCACGTTCACGTTGCGGAACCAGCTGACCTTGGCCCTGATCAGGCGGACGTTGATGCGGGTGGCGATGAACGCCACGATGAGCGTGACGAAGTAACAGAACAGCGGCAGCCGTCCCGTGGTGACGATGTTGCTCTGGAACCAGTTCCCCATGACCTTAGAAGTCGATGGTACGAGCCGGAACAGCCTTGTATGTCCGCTGCGGGAGGGCTCATGAGGCGGCTCTCGCCTGGAGGGCCCGTTCGTAGCCCTCGATGACGAGCTGCCGCCTGATGGTGTCGCGTACCTGGTCGAAAGGGGGCGCGCCGGGGGCCGCGGTGCGGGCGTACCGGTCGCGCAGGCGGCGTTCGGACAGGTCGAGGGTGGCCGCGTGCAGCTTGCCGAGCGCCGAGTCCAGCTCGGCGGCCCGCACCTGCGCGTAGGTGTACTGGTCGTAGGAGGGCACGCCCGGGATCGGGCGGCCGGAGCGCGCGGCCTGCGCGCGGCGGGCGTTCTCGGCGGCCAGCTCGCGCTGGAACCCCTGCTCGCTGACGTCGGCGAGCAGGCCCGCCTCGCGGGCCCAGATCCGCCGCGCCTTGTCCAGGACGGCGGCCCGCACCGCCCGCTCCCTGAGCCGCCGCGCCGGGGTGACGCCGTCGCGGGGACGGTCCCAGAAGCCAGGACCGAGCCCCTGGGCGGCGAACTCGGAGATCACCTCGGCGCGCACGGTCTCGGCCGCCCGCAGCACCTCGGCCCCGCTCACCGGCTCCCCCTCGAACGTGACGACCGTGTCCCCGGGACGCATCCCGAGCACCTCCGCCACGCCCGCGGACGCCGCCCACGCCGGAACCCCGCCCCCGGCCTCCTTCCCCGACGCCGCGATGCCGACGACGAGCACCCCGGCCAGGGCGAGAGCCGCCCACAGGACCCGCCCGCGCGCCGGGAACCCCGGACGCGGGCCGGACGCCCGGCGCGACCGGCCGGTGGCCGTGGTGCTCGTCACGGCGTCAGCTCGCGATCTTCATGTCGAAGACGTGGAACCCCGCGTTCGCCAGCGGGCTGCCCGCCGGGAAGGTCACCGTGGCGACCGTCCTGGACGCGTCGAGCGGCACCGCGTAGCCGAACACCGACACGCCCGACTCGCGCGTCTGCCCGGTGGCCGGGTTCTTGTAGCTGGTCTGCGTCATGTTGTGGTAGTCGGCGCGGGCCACGAGCACGCCGCCGGCGGGCGCGGTCGCGTCCCACTGGTCGCCGAACCTGACGGTCTTGTCCTCGGTCGTCCCGTCGGTGTAGGTGACCTTGAACACGCCCTCGCGCGCCTTCAGGCCACCGGCTCCGAGCAGGACCAGCCTGGCGCCCTGCCCCGGCAGCGCGACCGTCTGCCCGGCGGCCTTGACGTTGTCGGTCATGCCGTACGGGCGCGGGTGCCAGACGAAGCCGGCGCCGAGCACGTTCACGGTCCGGCCCGGCGTCAGGCCCGCCTTCTCCAGCGCCTGGCCTGAGTAGCTGCGGCCGCTGGTGGAGAAGCCACCGACGTTGGGGTTGAGGTCGGAGCTGACCGCGACGTTGTTGTACGCCTCCTCGACCGAGCCCGCCACGACCGGCGCGGTGGCCGGCCCGTTGTAGGCCCCGCGC
This sequence comes from Nonomuraea sp. NPDC004702, assembly GCF_053601695.1. Lineage (NCBI taxonomy): Bacteria > Bacillati > Actinomycetota > Actinomycetes > Streptosporangiales > Streptosporangiaceae > Nonomuraea > Nonomuraea sp. NPDC004702. The sequence continues at coordinate 187,332 of NZ_JBSGCE010000014.1, read as the reverse complement.
GAGACCGTGCCGGCGACCGGGTTGCCGAAGTAGTCACGGTCGCCGAGACCGTCCACGACCGCGCCGGACGCGAGCGCGGGCGAGCCTTCGAGCAGCTTGTAGCCGTCCACGTCGGCGGCCCCGTCGGCGGTGCCGGGGGCGGCGAGCCCGGGGTCGGCGGTCACCGCTCGGGCGTCGGCCGCCGGCACGGCCACGCCGCCGTGGTAGACGTTGGAGTCGTAGCCGATGCCGGGGGCCGCGGGCAGCGTGCCGGACGGCGCGTAGAAGATGTTGTTGACGATCTTCGAGTTGCCGGTGGGCACGGCCACGTCGAGCTTCTGCGACGGGCAGAAGAAGGTGTTGTTGTACAGCCACAGCGGGCTCGTGTTGTCGCCGGAGGCGTTGCCCGCGATGCGGCAGTCGTCCTGGGCGATGTTGAACCGCAGGATGGCGGTGGCCTTGTAGTTGGGGAACTCGGTGCAGCTCTGGCAGCCGAGGTAGAAGCCGCCGGCGTTGTCGTGCGAGTAGTTGTACTGGTAGACGCACGAGCCCTTGATGCCGCCGTCGCAGTCCCAGGCGGTGGAGTCGAAGATGGTGGGCCGCTGCCGGGTCACCTCGTTGAACTGAAATACCGGGTCAACAGAGTTGATCGGCCACATTCCCGCGAAATTTCCGTCTACGTACGGATATTTCCCGGCGCCGCCCTCGTCGAACAGGTTCTGCTCCACCAGCGGCCGGTCCGAGGCGTGCACCACGATGCCGTCGCCGCCGACCGCGCGGATGGTGTTGCGGGCGATGAGCACGTTCCGGTGGTAGTCGGTGCCCTTGCGGCTGATCTTGATGCCGCCGCCGCCCGTGTCGTGCACGTAGTTGCCGGTGATCGTGATGCCGTCGAGGTAGCCGACCTTGCCCTCGGGCAGCGCCTGGACGCTGATGCCCGCCGAGTAGGCGAACCAGGAGCTGTTCGCCCCGGTCTTGTTGCCCCAGCCGGCGACGTCGGAGATCTCCAGGTCCCGCAGGACCAGCCCGGCCTTCGGCTCGGGGGTGGTGGAGTTGTACTGCACGCCGGTCCGCTTGGCCGTGGTGGCCGCCGGGTTGGTGATGTGCAGCTTCTCCAGCGTCACGTAGCTGTTGTCCACCAGGTGGACGGCCCACTCGCCGCCGTCGCCCTGGATGATCGGCTTGGGGCCCTCGCCGTAGGAGGTGAAGACGACGGGGTGCGCGGCCGTGCCGGAGCCGACGGGTTCGAGCCGGCCGGCGCAGACGGTCCCCGCCCTGAACTTGATCGTGTCCTTCTCGCGGAAGGTGATGGCGTTGACGGCGTCCAGGCTGTTCAGTGGCCCGGCGGCATTGCGCCCCGAGCCGCCGTCCGGCGCCTGGCAGTCGACGAAGAAGTTCCGGGCGGCGGCCGCTTCCGCGGGGGTGGCGACCAGTCCGGCCGCCACGACCAGGGCCGCGACTAACTGAAGGGGCATGTTTCCTCTCCGGGGGTGTTTCAGGCGAACTCTGAGCGGTTCAGAGCGGTTCAGAGGGGGCTTCAGGCGGACCGGGACAGCGTGCCGGGCTCGACGCCGTGCTCGAAGGGCAGGCCCTGCGCGTGCCGGGCCAGCTCGTCGAGCGCGAGGTCGGCCATCCTGGCCAGCTCGCCGCCCAGCGAGCCGGCGACGTGCGGCGTGACGAGCACGTTCGGCAGGTCGTAGAGGGGCGAGTCGGCGGGCAGGAACTCCGGCTCGGTGTGGTCGAGCACCGCGTACAGCCGTCCGGAGGTGAGCTCGGCGATCAGCGCGTCCTGGTCGACCAGGGCGGCCCTGGCCGTGTTGATCAGCGTGGCGCCGTCGCGCATGGCGGCCAGCCGGCCAGCGTCGATCAGGTGGCGGGTCTCGGGCAGGTCGGGCGCGTGCAGGCTGACCACGTCGGAGCGGGCGACCAGCTCGTCCAGCCCGACCCGGCGCGCCCCCAGCTCCTCCGTCAGGTACGGATCGCTGACCAGCACCTCGAAGTCGAACGGCCGCAGCAGCTCGATCACCCGCCGCCCGATCCTGGAGGCCCCGACGACGCCGACCACCCGCCGGTAGTTGCCGAAGCCGGGGAAGCGGGCGTCCCAGTCGTCGTTGGCCCGCCGCGCCCGGTAGGCGCGGGCGATGTCGATCACCCGCTTGTTCGCGAACAGGATCGCCGCGAGCGTGAACTCGGCCACCGGCTCGGCGTTGGCCGAGGCGGCCGAGGAGACCACGATGCCGCGCTCCCAGCAGGCGTCGGTGACGTGGTGCTTGACCGAGCCGGCCGCGTGCACGATCGCCCGCAGCCGGGGCGCGCGGGCCAGCACCTCGGCGGTCACCGGCGGGCAACCCCACGAGGTGAGCAGCACCTCGGCCTGCGACAGGTCGGCGTCGTCGAACGCGGCGACCTCGGCCCGGACGTCGGCCACCCGGGCCAGCCGGGCGCGCACCTCGCCGGTGAGCATGCGCCCGGCGACCTCGGCGGCCATGGCGACGACCGTCACCGGCTTGTTCATGTTCTCCCCCGAGAGCTCGTTCACTTGACGCTGCCCGCCGTCATCCCGGCCTTCCAGAACCGCTGCAGGGACACGAACACCAGCAGCAGGGGCACCACGGACAGCAGCGACCCGGTGATCACGAGGCTGTGGAACTCGGGGAAGGCGTTGCCCTGCTTCTCCCAGCCGTACAGGCCGAGGCTGAGCGGGTAGAGCCGCTGGTCGCTCAGCATGACCAGGGACAGGAAGAAGTTGTTCCAGATGGCGGTGAACTGGAACAGGAAGATCGTCACGTACGCGGGCAGCAGCATGGGCAGCGCCACGGACACGAACGTGCGCAGCTCGCCGGCCCCGTCGGACCTGGCCGCCTCCAGCACCTCGCCGGGCACGTACCCGGAGGAGAGCACCCGCGCCAGGTAGACGCCGAACGGATGCACCAGCACCGGCACGAACACCGACCAGAACGTGTTCACCACGCCGATCTTGGAGGCCAGCAGGTAGAGCGGCACGGCGGTGGCGGTGGTCGGCACCAGCACGCCGAGCAGCACCAGCCCGAACATCTTCTCCTTGGCGAACCAGGAGTACTTGTCGAAGGCGTAACCGCACATCACGGTGACGAACGAGCTGACCGCCGCGCCGGCCCCGGCGTACAGGACGCTGTTGAGGTACCAGCGGAAGAAGACGCCGTCGCCCTCCTGCGCGACCGCCCTGATGTTCTCGAACAGGTTGAAGCCGGCGAAGGAGAAGCCGGGCGTCGAGTACAGGTCGGACAGCGACTTGGTGGAGGCGAACAGCAGCCACGTCAGCGGCAGCAGCGTGTAGAGGGCGGAGATGATCAGCAGCACGTTGACCGTGGCGCGGGACATCCACTTCACCGGCGGTTCCCCCACTTCGTGACGGCGTAGGACAGCACGGCGGCGAGCAGCGCGAGCAGGATGGAGGCCGCGCCGGCCTGGCCGTAGTCGTTGTTGCCGAACGCCTCGTTGTAGGCGTACATGTTGGGCGTCCAGGTGCTGACGACGCCGTCGCTGACGTTGTCGAGCACCATCGGCTCGGTGAACAGCTGCAGCGAGCCGATGATCGTGAACAGCACGGTGGTGACCACGGCGCCGCGGATCAGCGGCACCTTGACCTGGAGGGCGACGCGCAGCGGGCCCGCGCCGTCCATCCTGGCCGCCTCGACGACCTCGGCCGGGATGGCCTGGAGCGCCGCGAAGTAGATGATCATGTTGTAGCCCACCCACTCCCACAGCGCGATGTTGACCACCGAGCCGAGCACGTGGTCGCCGCCGAGGAAGTCGACGTCACCGAGCAGGTCCACGATGGGGCTGATGCCGGGCAGGTACAGGTAGAGCCAGATCAGCCCGGCGATCACGCCCGGCACGATGTGCGGCATGAACAGCGCGAGCTGGAAGAACTTGGCCAGCCTGGCCAGCCCGGAGTCCAGCAGCAGCGCCAGCGTGAGCGCGCCGCCGATCATCAGCGGGATGTACAGCACGCAGTAGCCGAGGATGACCAGGAAGCCGTCGGTGAAGGCGGAGTCCTTCAGCGTGTCCAGGTAGTTGCCGAGCCCGACGAACACGGTCTCCGCGCCGCCGAAGCCGAGCCCCGACGACTTCTCGCTGAACAGGCTGAGGTAGACCGCGTAGGCCAGCGGGGCCACGATCACGGCCGCGAACAGCGCGAAGAACGGCCCGACGAACAGCAGGATCGCCCCCCGCCGCCGCCACCCCTCGCCGCCGCGACCGCTTCCTACTGGAGGAGTCACAAGCTGCCTTTCGGTGGGTCGCGGCGGAGCCGGCGCTCCGCCGCGAGCGTCGTGCTACTGCTGGGCGACGTTGAGGCCGCGGCTCTTGATCTCGCCGACGGTGGCCGTCTGGGCGGCGTCCAGCACGCCGGGGATGGTGGTGCCGCCGCTGGAGACCTTGCCGAGGGCGTCCTTGAACGTGGTCAGCGTCTGCACCATGCTCGGGCCCCACGTCCAGCCGGGCTGGACCGTCTTGTACGACTCCGCGAACAGCGCGTAGATGTCCTGGCCGCCGTAGAAGGAGGCGTCGAAGCTCTTGGCCGCGACCGGCACGAGGTCGGCGATGGCCGGGAAGCCGCTGGAGGTGCCCGAGGACAGGCGGGCGGTCCACGCCTCCTCCGAGCCGGTCAGCCACTTGACGACCTCGACGGCGGCCTTGGCGTTCTTCGACCCCTTGCTCACGCCGAACGTGGTGCCGCCGAGCATGCCGCTGGCCGGGGTGCCCCAGTTCGGGATCGGCGCGATGGCCCACTTGCCGGCCTGGCCGGCGTGGTTGCCCTTCATGACGCCCGCGCCCCAGTTGGCGCCGACGTAGCCCCAGAGGGTGTCGTCCTCGAAGGCGGCGTTCCACTCCTGGCTGAAGGACGGCTGGACCTTCAGCAGGTCGTCCTTGACCAGGCCCTGCCAGTACTCGGCGACCTTCTTGCTGGGCTCGTCGTTGATCGTCACCTTCCAGGCGTCGCCCTCGGTGCCGAACCACTTGCCGCCCGCCTGCCACGACAGCGCGGCCAGCACGCTCGGGTCGTCGGGGAAGAAGGTGGCGATGCGCGACTTGCCGTCGGCCTTCTTGACCTTCTCGGCGGCGGCGCGGAAGTCGTCCCAGGTCTTGGGGACCTCGATCTTGTTCTTCTCGAACAGGTCCTTGCGGTAGAAGAACACCTGCGGCGCGGCGTCCATGGGCAGCGCCCACGCCTTGCCGCCCAGCTCGACCAGGCCGAAGACCTCGGCCGGGTACTTGGACTTGACGTCGGCCACGTCGGCCGAGATGTCCTGGAGGGCGCCCTGGTTCACGAAGTCGGGCAGCTGCGGGTACTCCACGGACATGACGTCGGGGGCGTTGCCGGCCTTGACGGCGTTGGAGAACTTGGCGTAGCCGCCCGCGTTGCCCGAGGGGATCTCCTCGTACTTGATCTGGACGTCCTTGTGTGACTTGTTGAAGGCGTCCACGACCTGCTGGGTGCCCTTGGCCCAGCCCCAGAAGGTGACCTCGGCGGGCTTGCCCGCCTCGCCCGCGGGCTGCGCCGGCTCCGTGCTGCCGCACGCGGCGGCGAGCAGGCTCATACCGGCCAGCAGTCCGGCAATGCCGGCGCTCTTGCGTCCCATCGATGGCTCCTCATCGCTTTCGATCGATAAGGCATCATTCGCTCATACTCGATCGGTTGTCTAGAGAGAGGCCACAAATCGATCAATAACGAAATGGATGCGTAACGTCACGGACGTGGCGCGACCGTGGATTCCCGGACCCTCAGCTCGGGCAGCAGCGCCACGTGCTGGGCGGGGCGCCGCGGGCCCTCCTGGATCCGGCTCACCAGCAGGTCGACGGCACAGCGGCCGACCGCGGCCTTGGGGGGCGCGACGGCCGTGAGCGGGGGGTCGCTGAGCGCCGCCACCTCGTCATCGTAGGCGACCAGCGACACCTCTTCGGGAATGCGCACCCCGGCCGTCCGCAGGTGCTGGACCAGCAGCAACGTGTCCTCGTCGTTGTGCACCAGCATGGCGGTGACCCCGCCCCTGATCGCCGCGACCACGTCGGCCACCTGCTCGCGCGAGGGCCCCTCCTGGGCGACGTCGAGGTGGACGGGCTCGGCCAGCCCCAGGTCGCGGACGGCGGCGAGGAACCCGTGCCGCACCCGGGGGGCCGTCGGGCTGTCCCGCGAGACCATCGCCAGGCGCCGGTGCCCGAGCTCGGCCAGGTGCCGCGTGCCGAGGAAGGCCCCGTGGGCGTGGTGGGAGGCCGCCGCGTCCAGCAGCGAGGCGGGCCCGCCCAGCTCGGCCCGCCGTTCGACGAGCACCGCCGGCACGCCCAGCTCGGCCAGCCAGTCCTCGTGCGAGGCGTCCGGCTGCCTGCTCGGGGTGAGCAGCAGGCCCTCGATGCCGCCGTCCACGAGCTGCCTGACCTGGGTGCGGTCCTCCTCGTCGTCGTAGCGCGAGACGCCGAGGACGAGCCGCGCGCCCAGCCGTTCGGCCTGCTCGCGGGCGCCCCTGATGACCGCCGGGTAGTAGTAGGTGGCCGAGGGCACCAGCATGCCGAGGGTCAGGGAGCGCTCCCTGGCCGGGGCGGGCGCGGACTCGGGCCGGGTGATGCCGCCGTGCACGCGGTTGACCAGGCCCTGGCCGGCCAGGTGCTCGACGTCCCTGCGCAGGGTGACCATCGAGACGTTGAGCCGGTCGACCAGCTCGGCCAGGCGTACGGAACCGCGCTCGCGCACCTCGCGCAGGATCAGTTCATGACGTTGTTCGGCGAACACCGCGACTCCTTCTGACTCGACCCTACGATCCTAGCGGGAAGTGCTTTCGTTTTTGAACGGATGCTTTCGTTCGATCAGGATGCTAAGGTCCCGGCCGAGACCGGACGTCCCTTTGGAGTGCCGCATGTTCCCGCTTCCGCCGGAGGATCGAACGCTCAGCCCGTACACCGGCTGGACCCGCGCCCATTGGGAGGCGGTGGCCGACGGGCTGCTGGCCGCGGTGGAACCGTACCGCTCCGCGGACGGGGCCGTGATCACGTTGCCGGGACGCGAGAGCCGGTCGCGCTGCGACGGCCTGGAGGGGTACGCGCGCACCTTCCTGCTGGCCGCCTTCCGCGTGGCCGGCGGCGGCCCCGAGGAGCTGCTGGCCCCGTACGCGCGCGGCCTGGAGTCCGGCCCCGGCGTCTGGCAGCCGATCGAGGACCGCACCCAGCCCATGGTCGAAGCGGCCTCGATCGCCCTGTCGCTCTGGCTGACCCGCGAGCGCCTGTGGGACCGCCTGTCCCCCGCCACCCGCGAACGCGTCGCCGCGTACCTGGCCGGGGCGCTGCGCCACGAGCCGGTGGACAACAACTGGTGGCTGTTCCCCGCCATGGTGGGCGGCTTCCTGTCGGCCGCCGGCCTGCACGCCGAGGAGGCCGGCGCGGCGGTGGAGCGCGGCCTGGCCCGCATCGAGCCCTGGTACGCCGGCGACGGCTGGTACGCCGACGGCGACAACCGTTCCTTCGACCACTACAACGGCTGGGCCATGCACCTCTACCCGGCCCTGCTGGCCCACCTGGCGGGCCAGGGCTCCCCCGGGCCCCGCCTGCGCCGCTTCCTGGAGAGCTACGCCCTCACCTTCGACCAGGACGGCCGCATGCTCTACCAGGGCCGCTCCCTCACCTACCGCTTCGCCTCGGCGACCTCGCTCTTCGCCGGCGCCCTGCTGGAGGCCACCCCGCTCTCCCCCGGCCAGACCCGCCGCATCGCCTCCGGCGTCCTGCGCCGCTTCCTCGACGAGGGCGCGCTCTCCCCCGAGGGGCTGCTCACGCTGGGCTGGCACGGCCCGCACGAGCCCTCGCTGCAGTCCTACTCCGGCTCGGCGTCGCCGTACTGGGCGTCGAAGGCGTTCCTGGGGCTGCTGCTGCCGGCCGGCCATCCGGTGTGGACCGCGACCGAGGAGCCCGGCCCCACCGGCCTGGCCGCGCTGCCCGGTCCGGGACTGGTCGTCCAGCACACCGGCGACGTCGCCCGCCTGCTCAACCACGGCAGCCAGCACCACCCCGGCGACCCCCTGTACGACCGCTACGCCTACTCCACCCGCACCGCGCCGACGACGGGCGTCCCCGACAACCACTTCGGCGTGGTCGGCCCGGACGGCACGGTCGCCGGGCGCGGCACGATCACCCCTCGGGGGGCAGGCTCGGCGGGCGACCTGGCGTGGGCCGCGTCGGCGGGCGCCGGTGTGGAGAGCCTGAGCGTGATCAGGGGGGCCGTCGAGGTGCGCGTCCATCGGGTCGCGCCCGGCTCCGCGGTCCGGCAGAGCGGCTGGGCGCTCGTCGCGTCCGCCGACGCCGACCACGCCGACCACGCCGACCCGGCCGGCGGGCCCGGCGTCCGGGTCCGGGACGGCGACGGGCTGGTCTCCGAGCTGGTCGCGATGCGCGGCTACAGCCGGGCCTACGTCGCCGACGACCCCGAGGGCAGCGCCTTCGGGGCCCCGGCGGCCGTGCCGGTGCTGGAGGGGGTGGCGGCGGACGGCTGGGCGGTCAGCGCGGCCGTCCTGGACGGCGACCCGGCCGGGCCGCCGTCGGCGGCGGCGGCCGACGACATCACGCTGACGGTGCCGTCGGCGGCGGTGACGGCTGACGAGCTCACGCTGATCTGGCCCGACGGCACCCGCCACACCTTCCAGGTCCGCACCCCGGACACCGCCGCCTGACGACCCGCCCAGGCTGAGGCCCACGCGTCGGCCCTCCAGAAGGCGCTCAGGCCGGAAAGGCGCTCAGACCAACGCTCAGGCCCACGCTCAGGCCAGGAAGGCGCGCAGGAGGGCTGCCGTGCCCTCCAGGTGCTCGGCCATCGCCCGGCGGGCCGCGTCCGGGTCGCCGGCCAGGATGGCGTCCACGATGGCCCGGTGCTGGGCGGCCGCGTGCTCGATGTTCACCTGGAGCATCGGGATCGCGTTCAGCAGGTCGCTCACCCGGGAGCGGGCGTCGGCGCACGTCGCCGCGAGCAGCGTCGAGCCGGTCAGCTCGGCGATCGACAGGTGGAAGGCCGTGTCCAGGCGCCGGTAGTCCTCCAGGGGCGCCGCGTCCAGCTCGGCCAGCCGGCGCAGCAGCACCTCGCGCTGAGCCGGGGTCAGCTCGGCCGCGGCCAGCACCTGCGCCGCCCCGCACTCGACCGCCAGCCGGAACGTCAGCGCGTCCGACAGCTCGGCCATGCCCATGTCGGCCACCGCCTGCCGCAGGTCGCCCGCGTCGGGCCGCGGCGGGACATAGGTGACGAACGCGCCGCCGTACCGGCCGCGCCGCACGTCGAGGTAGCCCGCGTCCTGAAGGGCGCGGATGGCCTCGCGCAGGGTGACCCTGCTGATGCCCAGCCGCACGGCGAGCTCGCGCTCGGGCGGCAGCTTGTCGCCGTACGCCACCACGCCCAGTTTGATCGCCTGGAGCAGCCGTTCCACGGTCTCCTCGAAGGCGTTTCCCGCCTTCACCGGGCGCAGCACTGTCATCAAACGCGCCGAATCGTCCAAGGTGTCCTCAGGTCTTGACAAGCGATCCCGGCATGCACATCAATGGTCTGAGACTAGCCCAATCAACGGGAAAGCGCTTCAGAGCAGATCGGAGCGACCTAGGGTGAGCGAACCAGCGGGCAACGGATTCCTGTCCGTCGAGGAACTGCGGGGCGAGGTCGCCTCCGGCCGGATCGACACGGTGCTGCTCGCCGTCGCCGACATGCAGGGCAGGTTGCAGGGCAAACGGCTCTCCGCCCGCTACTTCCTGGACGAGGTGCTGCACCACGGCTCCGAGGGCTGCAACTACCTGCTCGCGGTCGACGTGGACATGAACACCGTCGCCGGCTACGACATGTCCTCCTGGGACCGGGGCTACGGCGACTTCGCGATGAAGCCCGACCTGTCCACCCTGCGCCGGGTCCCCTGGCAGGACGGCACCGCCCTGGTCATGGCCGACCTGGCCTGGGAGGAGGGCGGCGAGGTCACCGCCTCGCCGCGGCAGATCCTGCGCCGCCAGCTCGCCCGCCTGGCCGAGCGGGGCCTGGCCGCGTACGTGGGCACCGAGCTGGAGTTCGTCGTCTACGACGACAGTTACGAGGACGCCTGGCGGCGCGCCTACCGCGACCTGACCCCCGCCAACCTCTACAACGTCGACTACTCCCTCCTCGGCACCGCCCGCGTCGAGCCGCTGCTCCGGCGCATCAGGCGCGACATGGAGGGCGCCGGCATGTACGTCGAGTCGGCCAAGGGCGAGTGCAACCTGGGCCAGCACGAGATCGCCTTCCGCTACGACGAGGCCCTGCGCACCTGCGACAACCACTCGATCTACAAGAACGGCGCCAAGGAGATCGCCGCCCAGGAGGGCCGCTCGATCACCTTCATGGCCAAGCCGAACCAGCGCGAGGGCAACTCCTGCCACATCCACATCTCGCTGCGCGGCCTCGACGGCGGCCTGGCGATGGCGGGCGAGGGGCCGTACGGGCTCTCACAGCTCGGCGCGCGGTTCATCGCCGGGCAGCTCGCCCGCATGCGCGAGCTCACTTTGCTGTACGCCCCCAACGTCAACTCCTACAAGCGTTACGTGCCCGGTAGTTTCGCGCCGACCGCCGTCAAGTGGGGCGTGGACAACCGCACCTGCTCCCTGCGGCTGGTGGGCCACGGGCCGTCGCTGCGGGTGGAGAACCGGGTGCCGGGCGGGGACGTCAACCCCTACCTGGCGGTGTCGGCGCTGATCGCGGCCGGGCTGGACGGCATCGACCGGGAGCTGCCGCTGGAGGACGCCTTCGCGGGCAACGCCTACGACTCCGGCGCCGAGACCGTGCCCCACACGCTGCGGGACGCGCTCGCCCTGTTCGAGGGGTCGAAGCTGGCCAGGGAGGCGTTCGGCGAGGACGTGGTCGAGCACTACGCGAACAACGCGCGCGTGGAGCTGGCCGCCTTCGACGCGGCGGTGACGGACTGGGAGCTGTTCCGTGGTTTCGAGCGAATGTGACGGTAGGCATGAGGATCGTTAATCCGGCGACGGAAGAGGTCGTCGCCGAGGTCGAGATGGCCGACGCGGCCGAGGTCGACCGGGCGGTGGAGCGGGCCGCGAAGGCGTACCGAAGCTGGCGGGAGGTGGCGCCGGGCGACCGGGCCCGGCTGCTGCGCCGCTTCGCCGACCTGGTGGACGCCCACGGCGAGGAGCTGGCCCGGCTGGAGCTGGACAACGCCGGGCACCCGATCGGCAACGCGCGCTGGGCGGCCGGGGCCGTCCGCGACGTGCTGCACTTCTACGCCGCCGCCCCCGAGCGCAACCACGGCAAGCAGATCCCGGTGCCCGGCGGCGTGGACATCACGTTCCAGGAGCCGCTGGGCGTGGTGGGCGTCATCGTGCCGTGGAACTTCCCGATGCTGATCATGTCGTGGGGCGTCGCCCCGGCGCTGGCGGCGGGCAACACGGTGATCGTCAAGCCGGCGGAATGGACTCCGCTCACGGCGCTGCGGCTGGCCGAGCTGGCCCTGGCGGCGGGCCTCCCCGAGGGGGTGCTCCAGGTGCTGCCCGGGGCAGGGGAGGTCGCGGGGGCCCGGCTGGTCGAGCATCCCGGCGTGGCCAAGATCGTGTTCACCGGCTCGACGGAGGTGGGCAAGGAGATCGCCGCGAAGGCGGCGGCGCAGGTCAAGCGGGTGACGCTGGAGCTGGGCGGCAAGTCCGCGAACATCGTCTTCGCCGACTCGGATCTCGAAAAAGCAGCAAAAACCGCCCCTTATGCGGTCTTCGACAACTCCGGCCAGGACTGCTGCGCCCGCTCGCGCATCCTCGTCCAGGCCGAGGTGTACGACGAGTTCCTGGAACGCCTGTCGGCGGCGGTGCGCGGCGTCAAGGTCGGCGACCCGCTCGACGAGTCCACCGAGATGGGCCCGCTGATCAGCGCCGAGCACCTGGAACGCGTCCGCGGCTTCGTCGAGGGCACGCCCTACCTCCAGGGCGACTGCCCCCAGGGCAAGGGCTTCTGGTTCCCGCCGACGGTGCTCACCTCCAAGGTCACCGACCGCGCCTTCACCGAGGAGATCTTCGGCCCGGTCGTGTCGGTGGTGCCGTTCGCCGACGAGGCCGAGGCCGTGCGCATCGCCAACGACACCCCGTACGGGCTGAGCGGCTCCATCTGGACGCGCGACGTCGGGCGGGCGCTGCGGGTGGCCCGCGCGGTGGAGTCGGGCGCCCTGTCGGTGAACTCGCACTCCTCGGTGCGCTACTGGACCCCGTTCGGCGGCTTCAAGCAGTCCGGCCTCGGCCGTGAGCTCGGCCCCGACGCCTTGACGGCCTTCACCGAGACCAAGAACGTCTTCATCTCCTGGGAGTGACAGTGCAGCGTTTGCAGGACCGCGTGGCCGTGATCACCGGCGCGGGCAGCGGCATCGGGCTGGCCACGGCGCGCAGGTTCGCGCAGGAGGGCGCGAAGGTCGTCTGCGTCGACATCGACGAGGAGGCCGGGGCCAAGGCCGCGGGCGAGGTCGGCGGCCTCTTCGTCAAGGCCGACGTGACCAGCGAGGACGACGTCGTCCGGATGTTCGCCACGGCCCACGAGACCTACGGCAGCGTGGACGTCGCCTTCAACAACGCCGGCATCTCGCCGCCCGACGACGACTCGATCCTGGAGACCGGCCTCGACGCCTGGCGCCGCGTCCAGGAGGTGAACCTGACCAGCGTGTACCTGTGCTGCAAGCACGCCATCCCGTACATGCGGCGGCAGGGCAAGGGGTCGATCATCAACACCGCCTCGTTCGTGGCGGTGATGGGGTCGGCCACGTCGCAGATCTCGTACACGGCCTCCAAGGGCGGCGTGCTGGCGATGTCGCGCGAGCTGGGCGTGCAGTTCGCCCGCGAGGGCATCCGGGTCAACGCGCTGTGCCCGGGGCCGGTGAACACGCCGCTGCTGCAGGAGCTGTTCGCCAAGGACCCCGAGCGGGCCCAGCGGCGTCTGGTGCACATCCCGGTGGGCCGCTTCGCCGAGGCGTCGGAGATCGCCGCCGCCGTGGCGTTCCTGGCCAGCGACGACGCCTCCTTCATCACGGGGGCCGAGTTCCTGGTGGACGGCGGCATCTCCGGCGCGTACGTGACGCCGCTGTGACCCGTCCGGTCATCGGCGTCACGACGTACGTCGAGCCCGCCCGGTTCACCGTGTGGGACCTGCCCGTCGCGCTGCTGCCGTACATGTACGTCGAGAAGATCGTCCAGGCCGGCGGGCAGCCCGTGCTGCTGCCGCCGGCCGGCGATCCCGCCCAGGTCGTGGGGCGGCTCGACGGTCTCGTCCTGGCCGGCGGCGGCGACGTCGACCCGGCCAGGTACGGCCGGGCGGCGCACGAGCGCACCGGCTACGTCCGGGAGTTCCGGGACGAGGCCGAGTTCGCCCTCCTGGCGGCGGCCCTGGAGGCCGGGCTGCCGTTCCTGGGCATCTGCCGCGGCCTGCAGGTGCTCAACGTGCTGCTCGGCGGCACCCTGCACCAGCACCTGCCCGACGTGACCGGGCACACCGGCCACTCCCCCGCGCCCGGCGAGTTCGGCCACCTGCCGGTCACGCCCGTCCCCGGCAGCCGCCTGGCGAAGGTGCTCGGCACGGACCCGGTGGCGGTCCCGCACTACCACCACCAGGCCATCGACCGGCTCGGCCGGGGCCTCACGGTCACCGCCACGGCCGGCGACGGGACGATCGAGGCGGTGGAGCTCGACTCCGGCGGGTTCGCGGTGGCGGTCCAGTGGCACCCGGAGGCGGGCGAGGGACCGGCGCTCTTCGAGGCGTTCACGGCGGCCTGCTGAGACCGTTACTGGAAAGCTTCTTTACCTTTTCTGCGCCCTAAAATCCCGCGAAATCCCAGCTCAGGGGGCCATACCACCGCGTTATAGGAAACTTGTTGGGTACCGGGTCGCGCCATCCCGGTGTCACCCTGTGTTCATCCCCAGCCGGCCGGGGCTCTTCCACTCCACACCCCCCTGAGGAGCCAGAGAGTGAACCCCAAACTCAGGTTGGGGGCTGCCGCAATGCTCGCGCTAGCCCTGACCACCAGCTCGCTGGTGGGCGCCACGAGCGCCACAGCCCAAGCGTCGCAGGTGGCCGATCCTCCCAGCCCCGACGAGCGCAGGAACGCGATCGCCACCGCGCACAACGCGATCCTGGCCGACTCGGCGGCATTGCTGGCATCCGAGCAGGACACGTTCACGCTGACGTCGACCGTCGAAGGCGTCCGCGGCCTGCAGTACCTGACCTACGCCCGTAAGCACGCGGGCCTGCCCGTCTACGGCGGCGACGTGGTCGTCGCCACGGACGCCTCCGGCGCGGTGGTCGACACGGTCGCCACCGGGCAGCGCACGAAGATCGGGATCGGCACGAAGGCGAAGGTCACCGCGGCCCAGGCCGCCGTGACGGCCAGGGCCAAGGTGGCCAGGGTCGAGACCGTCGCCACGCCCGTGCTGTCCGTGCACGCCACCACGACGACCCCGCGGCTGGCCTGGGAGGTCCTCGTCACCGGCGCCACCGCCGCCGGTCACGAGACCAAGCTCCACGTCTACGTGGACGCCCTGACCGGCAAGGTCATCGACGACTGGGACGAGGTGCGCGACGGCACCGGCAACAGCTACTACGTCGGCACCGTCACCATCGACACCAGCCCCTCGTACACGATGCGCGACCCCCGCAGGAGCGGCGTCGCGTGCGGCGGCCAGAACGGCTCGCCGTACACGAAGACCACCGACACCTGGGGCAACGGCTCGGGCACGAACCTGGAGACTGCCTGCGTCGACGCGCTCTACGCCGCGCAGCGGGAATGGGACATGCTGAGCGCCTGGCTCGGCCGCAACGGCATCAACGGCCAGGGCGGCGGCTACCCGGCCCGCGTCGGCCTGGCCGACGTCAACGCCTACTGGAACGGCCAGTACGGCTCCTTCGGCCACAACTCCGCCAACTCCCAGCAGCTCACGTCGATGGACGTGGTCGGCCACGAGTTCGGCCACGGCATCTTCCAGTTCACCAGCGGCGGCTCGGGCAGCGGCAACGAGACCGGCGGCATGAACGAGTCCACCGGCGACATCTTCGGCGCGCTCACCGAGGCGTACGCCAACAACCCGAACGACCCGCCGGACTACCTGGTCGGCGAGGAGGTCAACCTCTCGGGGTCCGGGCCGATCCGCAACATGTACAACCCGTCGGCCCTCAGCCACCCGAACTGCTACAGCGCCTCCATCCCGAACACCGAGGTGCACGCGGCGGCCGGCCCGCAGAACCACTGGTTCTACCTGGTGGCCGAGGGCACCAACCCCTCGGGCAAGCCCGCCAGCACCCGCTGCGACAACGGCGCCGCGATCACCGGCATCGGCATCCGCAAGGCCGGTGAGGTGTTCATGTCCGCGCTGAACATGAAGACCCAGCCCTGGACGCACGCCAAGGCCAGGGTCGCCACCCTCCAGGCCGCCAAGACCCTGTACCCGGGCAGCTGCACCGAGTTCAACGTGGTCAAGAACGCCTGGGACGGCGTCAGCGTACGGGCCCAGTCCGGCGAGCCGACCTGCACCCAGGGCAGCAACGACTTCTCGGTCAACCTGAACCCCGCCTCAGGCAGCGTCACCCCCGGCCAGAGCACCACGACCACGGTGAGCACCACCGTGACCGGCGGCTCGGCGCAGTCGATCACCCTGCGGACCGGCACCCTGCCGGCCGGCGTGACGGCCTCGTTCAGCCCGGCCACCATCACCGCGGGGCAGAGCTCGACGCTGACGATCACCACCTCGGCGAGCAGCCCGCAGGGCAGCCACTCGATCGCCATCACGGCCGACGGCGCCGACGTGGACCGCCAGGCCACCTACAACCTGCAGATCGGGCAGAGCTCGCCGAACGACTACTCCTTCGGCGTGACCCCGTCGTCGGCCTCGGTGCAGGCCGGTCAGTCGGCCACCGCCACGGTCAGCACGCAGGTCACCGCCGGTCAGGCGCAGAGCATCGCCCTGGCGGCGAGCAACGTGCCCGCGGGCGTGACGGTCAGCTTCAGCCCGTCCACGATCACCGCCGGGCAGTCGTCCACGGTGACGTTCGCGACCACGAGCGGCGTGACGCCCAGCACGTACACGATCAGCCTGAACGCCGACGGCGCGAGCGCCGACCACTCGGCCTCCTTCAGCCTGACGGTGGGCGGCGGCCAGGGCACCACGTGGCAGACGTACACGGCCTACACGGCCGGACAGACCGTCACCTACCAGGGCACCAGCTACCGCTGCCTCCAGGCGCACACCAGCCTGCCGGGCTGGGAGCCGCCCAACACCCCTGCCCTCTGGCAGCCGGTCTAAGTCGCACGACCTGGGCGGCCACGCCGGGGTGGCCGCCCAACCCCCTTGAGGAGCCACAGATCGTGAACGCCATGCTCAGGCTGGGCGCCGCGGCCACCGCCGCGTTGGCCCTGACCCTCACCACGCCGGCCGGACCGGCCGGCGCCGCCGCCGACCCCGCGCCCGACATCCCCGTCGCGAACGTGACGGCGCATCTGAGCCAGTTGCAGTCCATCGCCACGAGCAACGGCGGCAACCGCGCCTCGGGCAGGCCGGGCTTCACCGCCTCGATGAACTACATCAAGGGCAAGCTGGACGCGGCCGGCTTCACCACCCGCGTGCAGAACTTCAGCGGCGGCAGCAACCTGATCGCCGACTGGCCGGGCGGCCCGGCCAACCAGACCGTGATGCTCGGCGCCCACCTCGACAGCGTCGCGGCCGGCCCCGGGATCAACGACAACGGTTCCGGCTCGGCCGCGCTCCTGGAGAACGCCCTCACCCTCGCCGCCCGCAAGCCCACCCTCACCAAGCACGTGCGGTTCGGCTGGTGGGGCGCCGAAGAGGCGGGCATGGTCGGGTCCAGGTACTACGTGCAGAACGGCGGCGCGAGCGGCGTCGAGGTGTACCTGAACTTCGACATGATCGCCTCGACCAACGCCGGTTACTTCGTCTACGACGACGACGCGGCGATCCAGCGCACCTTCAACGACTACTTCGCCACCATCGGCCTGCAGACCGAGGGCGACAGGGAGGGCGACGGCCGCAGCGACCACGCCTCGTTCAAGAGCGCGGGCGTCCGGGTCGGCGGCCTGGCCACGGGGGCCGGGGCGGTCAAGAGCTCGGCCCAGGCCGCCAAGTGGGGCGGCTCGGCCGGGCAGGCGTTCGACCGCTGCTACCACAGCGCCTGCGACAGCTACCCGAGCGCCATCAACACCACGGCGCTCGACCGCAACTCCGACGCCATCGCGTACGCCATATGGAAGCTCGCCGTGGGCACCAGCACGCCCACGGAGAACGACTACTCGATCTCGGTGACCCCGTCGTCGGCATCGGTCCAGGCCGGTCAGTCGGCTACCGCGGCGGTCAGTACCCAGGTCACGTCCGGCCAGGCGCAGAGCGTCGCGCTCTCCGCCGGGAACGTGCCGAGCGGGGTCACCGTCTCCTTCAGCCCGTCCACGGTTCAGGCGGGCCAGTCGTCCACCGTCACGATCGCCACCACCAGCGGCGTCGCGGCGGGGACGTACACCATAGGGATCAACGGCGACGGGGCGACGGCGGACCACTCCGCGTCCTTCACCCTGACCGTCGGAGGGGACGGCCAGGGCACCACCTGGACGGCTTACAAGTCGTACACGGCCGGAGACGTCGTCACCTACCAGGGGGTCAGCTACCGCTGCCTCCAGGCGCACACCAGCCTGCCGGGCTGGGAGCCGCCGAACGTGCCCGCCCTCTGGGCGCGGGCCTGACCTCAGGGCCTGTTGTCTGTAGGGCCTGATCCCGCGCGGGCCGGTCACCGCCGGCCCGCCCCGAGCTGCCGCGTGCGAGCTGACCTGCCATGACCGGCTCGCGCGCGGCCACCAACGCGGCCGCGACCCCGCCTCTCCGGGGCCGCGGCCGCTTTTCGCTGCGTGCGGGATGTCGCGGATGCCGCGGATGGTGGAGGGCGAAGCGCGACAACACCCCCATGACGGCACTAGGCTGACGGACATCACCGGCGAAACCGTGCGGGAGAGCACCCTGACAGCCGGTCAGGGTCCCTGAAGGAGCAAGCCCTCCCCGCGAACCTCTCAAGGCAAAGGACCGCGCGGCAGCCCTGTAAGGCGTTCTTACGGGGAGGTGACCTCTGGAAAGCAGGCCCTCGGGGCCTCGCCGAAGGTGAAAGTCCGGTAAAACTCGGGCGAAGCTCTCAGGCATCCATGACAGAGGGGGAGGATGCTGGCATCCAATCCTGTCCTGAGGTGCGACAAATGTCCCGACCTACGCCGCTACGAGACGTCCACGAGGCCCTAGGCGCCACGCTGACCGACTTCGCCGGCTGGCTCATGCCGCTCCGGTACGGCAGCGAGTCCGCGGAGCACAAAGCCGTCCGCGAGGCGGCCGGGCTGTTCGACCTCTCGCACATGGGCGAGATCTTCCTGACCGGTCCGCAGGCCGGAGAGGCCCTCGACTACGCGCTGGTCGGCCACCTGTCGGCGCTCGCGCCCGGCCGGGCCAGGTACACGATGATCGTGGACGAGCGCGGCGGGGTGCTCGACGACCTCATCGTCTACCGGCTGGCGGACGAGGAGTTCATGGTGGTGGCCAACGCCTCGAACTCCGACAAGGTCGCGGATGAGCTGAAAAATCGTACTAAGTCGTATGATGCGGCGGTCGATGACCGCTCCCAGCAGTACGCCCTCATCGCGATCCAGGGCCCGGAGGCCCAGGAGATCCTGGCCACGCTCACCGACGCCGACCTCGACGGTCTCAAGTACTACGCGGGCCTGCCCGGCGTGGTCGACGGCCGCCAGGCGCTCATCGCCCGTACCGGCTACACCGGCGAGGACGGCTTCGAGCTGTTCGTCGCCAACCAGGACGCCGTGCCGCTCTGGCGCGCCCTGGAGGCCGCGGGCGAGCCGCACGGGCTGCGCGCCGCCGGTCTGTCCAGCCGCGACACCCTCAGGCTGGAGGCCGGCATGCCGCTCTACGGCAACGAGCTGAGCTCCGACCTGACCCCGTTCGACGCGGGGCTGGGCAGAGTGGTGAAATTCGACAAGCCCGGTGACTTCGTCGGCAGGGCGGCACTGGAGGCGGTCAAGGACGACCAGCCCCGCCGCCGCCTCGTCGGCCTGGTCGCCCAGGGCCGCCGGGTGCCGCGTCACGGCTACCCGGTCACCCGCGACGGCGCCGTCGTCGGCGAGGTCACCAGCGGTGCGCCCTCCCAGACCCTGGGCAAGCCCATCGCGATGGCCTACGTGGACGCCGGGGCCGACACAGGTCTGGCCGTGGACATCCGGGGCAGCCATGAACCTATGGACCTGGTCGAGCTGCCCTTCTACAGGAGGAACAAGTGAGCAACATCCCTGACGACCTGAACTACACCAAGGAGCACGAGTGGGTGTCGGGCGTGGACGACGGCATCACCGTGACCGTCGGCATCACGGCCTTCGCCGCCGAGGCTCTTGGTGACGTCGTCTTCGTGCAGCTCCCCGAGGTCGGTTCGACCGTCGAGGCGGGTGACTCGGTCGGCGAGGTGGAGTCCACCAAGTCGGTGAGCGAGATCTACGCGCCCGTCGGCGGCGAGATCGTCGAGGTGAACTCGGCCGTGGCCGACGACCCGTCGCTGGCCAACAGCGACCCGTACGGCGACGGCTGGATGTTCCGCGTCCGCATGGAGGGCGACGCGGAGGACCTGCTGTCCGCCGAGGAGTACACGGCGCTCACCTCAGGCGAGTCCTGACACCAACGCCGGGGCCCGCCGCGGGCCCCGGCACTTCCTGAACTGAAGGGCGCCCATCAATGGCGATCAGCGTCTTCGACCTCTTCAAGATCGGCATCGGACCGTCCAGCTCCCACACGGGCGGCCCGATGGCCGCCGCGCACAAGTTCGCCCGCGGGCTGCACGACGACGGCCTGCTCCCCCGAGTGGCCCGCGTCGAGGTCATCCTGTACGGCTCGCTCGGCCTGACCGGCAAGGGCCACGGCAGCGACAAGGCGGTGCTGCTCGGCCTGTCCGGTGAGAAGCCGGAGCTGGTCGACGTCGACTCCGTCGACGCCCGCCTGGCCGAGATGCGCGCCGCGGGCACGGTCAAGCTCTACGGCGAGCACGAGATCCCCTTCGTCGTGGGCCAGGACCTCGTCTTCGAGCGCAAGATCTCCCTGCCCGAGCACCCCAACGGCATGCGCTTCACCGCCCGCGACGAGCAGGGCGAGACCGTGCGCGAGAAGGTCTACTTCTCCGTCGGCGGCGGCTTCGTCGTGGACGAGAAGGCCACCGGCGCCGACCGCATCAAGCCCGACGACACCGTCCTGCCCTACCCGTTCGCCTCGGGCGAGGAGCTGCTCAAGCACTGCTCGAACACCGGCCTGTCGATCTCCGCCCTGATGCTGGAGAACGAGAAGGCCTTCGGGCGCACCGAGGAGGAGATCCGCGCGGGCATCCTCAACCTGTGGCGGGTGATGTCGGAGTGCGTGCGGCGCGGCATCAGCAAGGAGGGCGTGCTGCCCGGCGGCCTGAAGGTCAAGCGCCGGGCCAACCAGCTCCACCGGCGGCTGCAGGCCGAGTCGGCCGAGAAGGACCCGCTGCAGGCGATGGACTGGGTGGCGCTGTTCGCCCTGGCCGTCAACGAGGAGAACGCCGCCGGCGGCCGCATCGTCACCGCCCCCACCAACGGCGCCGCGGGCATCATCCCGGCCGTGCTGACGTACTACACCAAGTTCGTCCCGAGCGCCGACGACGACGGCGTGGTGCGCTTCCTGCTCACGGCGGCCGCGATCGGCGTGCTGTTCAAGGAGAACGCCTCGATCTCCGGCGCCGAGGTCGGCTGCCAGGGCGAGGTGGGCTCGGCCTGCTCGATGGCCTCGGCCGGCCTGACCGAGGTCATGGGCGGCACCCCCGAGCAGGTGGAGAACGCCGCCGAGATCGGCATCGAGCACAACCTCGGGCTGACCTGCGACCCGATCGGCGGCCTGGTGCAGATCCCGTGCATCGAGCGCAACGCGGTGGCCTCCAACAAGGCCATCACGGCGGCCCGGATCGCCCTGCGCGGCGACGGCCGCCACTACGTGGCGCTGGACAAGGCCATCAAGACCATGCGCGACACCGGCCGCGACATGCTCGACAAGTACAAGGAGACCTCCCGCGGCGGCCTGGCCGTCAACGTCATCGAGTGCTGACCCGCCTCCGAGTGGTACCGTGAAGTTGTACCACTCGGAGGAGGCGACCATGTCCATCACCGCCAGCGAGGCTCGCCGTCGTCTGTTTCCCCTCATCGAAGAGGTCAACAACGACCGCACCGCCGTGGAGATCGTGTCCAAGAGCGGCAGCGCCTACCTGGTGGCCGCAGAGGAGTACGAAGCACTCCAGGAGACGGCCTACCTGCTACGTTCCCCGGCCAACGCCCGCCGGCTGATCGAGTCCTATCAGGAGGCGATCCAAGGGCGTCATGAGCGGCACGAACTGCTGGGCGACGAGGCTGCTCGGTGAAGGTGGCGTTCACCAGCCAGGGCTGGGAGGACTACGTCCACTGGCAGACGGCTGACCGGCAGGTGCTCAAGCGCATCAACCGGCTCGTCGAGGATGTCCTGCGCGATCCTTACGAGGGCATCGGCAAGCCCGGGCCCCTCAAGTACGCGTTGGCGGGCGCCTGGTCCCGGCGCATCACCGACGAGCATCGCCTGGTGTACCTCGTCCTGCACGACGAGATCGTCGTCCTGGAGGCTCGCTACCACTACGAGTAGACCCGCCCGGCCCCCTCCGCGTGGGAGAGGGCCGGGGGCCGGGGTTCAGGCGGATGAGCGGCAGATGACCGTGGTGGTGTGGCTGTCCACGCAGATCAGGCCGACCGCGGGGCTGAGGGCCTGGGCCAGCAGGCCGGGCAGGTGGTCCCCCACGCAGTGCATCTGGCCGTCTTCCCCGATCTTGCAGGGGATCAGCGGAAAGCCGTCGCCCGTCGCCGCGTGGGCGGCGGGCGCGGCGAGCGCGAGGGCGAGGGTTGCGGCGGCGAACGCGCCGATGATGCGGTGAATGACGACCTCCCGATCGGATTCGACGACGAAGGCGCCGAGTCGCGCCTTCTTCCTTCAGCTACGAGCAGCCGGCTGACTGGTCAGCGGCGCTCGGCCGGTTGGCGGCGGACGTGCACGCGGACGACCGCAGGCGTCTCGTCGTCGCGCACCTCACGGCGGATGCGGCCGACGATGTCCTGGTCGAGCTTGGTCACCACCGCGCCGACGTCCGCGTCGGAGGGGCAGGTCAGGGCGACGCGCAGGCCGTTGTCGGCGACCCGTACGCCCGCCCGGCCCAGGCCGTCCACGCCCTTGAGGCCCACGCACAGCATGGCCGTGCCGGTGCCGCTGGCCGCGCCCCGGCGTCCCCAGCCCAGGCTGAGCAGCAGCCAGCGCACGGCGAGCATGGCCAGGATCAGCATGGCGAAGGCCAGCAGCCACAACGTCCAGGGGTCGGCGGCCAGCGTGCGGGCGAACTCGGCGGGCAGCACCTTGGCGTTGCGCGGCAGGTCGAACAGCAGGCCCCGGCCGCGCAGCCAGCCGTAGCCGCCCACGGCGAGCAGGGCGAGGCCGACCAGGGCCAGGCCGACGCGGTTGCCCGTGTACTGCCGCATCACACGCCCTTCCTGCGCAGCCGGACGACGACCTCGCCGGTGCCGAGCGTGCCGACGCCGGCCAGCCGGTCGCCGACCGCCGTGCCGACCTGCCGGAGCATCGCGCCCGAGCTCTCCGGCCCGGTCACGACGGTGACCTCGATGGTGCGCCGGCGCAGCCGTACCCGGGCCCGGTCCACGCCGTTGACCTTCTGGGCGGCCGCGCGCAGGGTGCGCCGCAGCCCGGCGCGGGTGATGCCGATGACGATCAGCGGGTCGGACGTCTCGACCGGGACCGTCCTGGACCGTCCCGGCACGATCGCGAGCAGCAGCATCAGCAGCCCGGCCCCGGCGGTGAGCAGCGCGGCCGAGGAGACCTGCGGCCAGGTCCGCGCGCCGGCCAGCTCGACCGCCTCGTTCACCGGGACCCAGCCCAGCGGCTTGCCGAGCAGCGACGTCACCACCTCGGCGGTCGTCGCGCCGAGCACGGCGGCCAGGACGAGCGCGACGAGCGCGCCGGGCAGCGTGCGCGCCGGTCTGAGCGCCCGTCTCGCCCTGCGCAGCCCGGTGTGGTGCTGGGCGGTGATGGCTGCGGGCACCATCTGCTGAAGCGTGGTCATCACAACGACAGACGTACATGGGTGCGCGGGGGCCGCGACCGCGCCCTCGCCGCCCATTTGCCCGATCATTACGGCCGCACCAAGGAAAGTGAACCTCTCCCGCGCTCCGGAAAGGAATATGAACTTCACTCATATTCATTCGCCCGATATGCCGTTACCCTGCTGACATGGATGACCGCCGGCGCTACGACCGCGCCACCGCCGCGCTCGAACCGCCCTTCGCGATCCTCGACCTGGCGGCCATGCGGGCCAACGCGGCCGACCTGGTGCGCCGCGCCGCCGGCAAGCCGATCCGGGTGGCGAGCAAGTCCGTGCGCAGCCGCGCGGTCCTCGAACGCATCCTGGCCATGGACGGCTTCCGCGGCATCATGGCCTTCACCCTCCCCGAGGCCCTGTGGCTGGCCGGACAGGGTTTCACCGACATCCTGGTCGCCTACCCCACGGCCGACCGGCACGCGCTCGCCGCCCTGGCCGCCGACCCGCGGGCAGCCGCCGAGATCGCGATCACCGTCGACTCCCGCGAGCAGCTCGACTTCGTCGAGCAGGCCGTGTCGGACGTGCATCCCAGGGCCGAGCTGCGGCTCTCCCTCGACCTGGACGCCGGCTACGTCGCCCTCGGCGGCAAGTTCAGGGCCGGCGCGCTCCGCTCCCCCGTGCGCGAGCCCCACGAGGCCGCCGACCTGGCCACGGCCATCGCCAAGCGTCCGGGGCTGCGCCTGGTGGGGCTCATGGCCTACGAGGCGCAGATCGCCGGGGTGGGCGACGCCCCGCCGGGCAACGCCGCCTTCGCCCGCGTCGTCCGGGTCATGCAGGCCCGCTCGGCCCGCGAGCTGATCCTGCGCCGCGGCCGCGTCGTGAACGCCGTGCGCCAGGTCGCCGACCTGGAGTTCGTCAACGGCGGCGGCACGGGCTCGATCGAGACGACGGTCAGGGAGAAGGCGATCACGGAGGTCGCCGCCGGATCGGGCTTCTTCCACCCGCGGCTGTTCGACTTCTACCGGCGTTTCACCGGGCGTCCTGCGGCCCTGTTCGCGCTGCCGGTCGTCCGGCGGCCGGGGCCGGACACGGTGACGGTGCTGGGCGGCGGCTACCTCGCCTCCGGCCCTCCCGGGCCGAGCCGGCTGCCGCAGCCGTACCTGCCCGCCGGCCTGCGGTACGCGCAGGACGAGGGCGCGGGCGAGGTGCAGACCCCGCTGCTGGGCCAGGCGGCCCAGGAGCTGCGGGTCGGGGACCGGGTGTGGTTCCGGCACGCCAAGGCGGGCGAGATGTGCGAGCGCTTCGACACCCTCCACCTCGTGGACGGCGACACCCTGGCCGAGTCGGTGCCGACGTACCGGGGCGAGGGCCGGACGTTCCTGTGACCCCGGCCCCGGCCCCGGCACACCCGCTCAGCGCCGGCGGCGCCTGCGCCGGAACAGCACGATCGCGGCGCCGACGACCAGCACCGCGCCGACGCCGATGAGCACCGGCGCCAGGTTGGGCTGCTCGTCCTCCCACACCCCTTCGGGCTTGTCGCCGTAGTCGACCGGGCGGGCGGTCACCCCGAGGGCGTCCCCCACGGACGCCACGAAGTGGCCCGCCCGGGTCTTGACATCGGCGACCGTACGCTCGGCGACCCGCTTGGGGCTCACCCGGTCGGCGATGGCGTCGACCGTCTGCGCCAACTCCGCGCGCGTGCGCGCGATCCGCCGCTCCAACTCGTCGGGATCGGTGTCAGCCATGGCTCTCCTTTCGACCGTACGCGTGGTCGCGCCCGCTACGTTGTCCGTCGCGAGCTCCGTCCGTTCTGGTCGTGATCAGTCTGTCAGGTCGGCGTGCCGTACGGCACAGCGGCCGGGCCGGTAGGTTTGCCGGAGGAACTCAGGAGGGCCCATGACAGAGACCAAGCTCGCGCCCGGCGACGCCGCGCCCGAGTTCACGCTACCCACCGCCGACGGCGGCACCGTCTCCCTCGACAGCCTGCGCGGCAAGAGGGTGATCCTCTATTTCTACCCCGCCGCCATGACGCCCGGCTGCACCAAACAGGCCTGCGACTTCCGCGACAACCTCAGCCAGTTGACCGGCGAGGGTTTCGTCGTCCTCGGCGTGTCGAAGGACAAGCCGGAGAAGCTGGCCAAGTTCGTCGCCCGCGACGCCCTGACCTTCCCCTTGTTGTCGGACCCGGAGCTCGCCGTCCACCAGGCGTACGGCGCGTACGGCCCGAAGAAGCTCTACGGCAAGGAGATGATCGGCGTGATCCGCTCGACGTTCGTCATCGACGCCGACGGCAAGATCGAGCAGGCGCTCTACAACGTGAAGGCCACCGGCCACGTGGCCTCGCTCAAGAAGAAGCTCGGCCTGGCCTGACCCCGGCTCGCGGGCCCCGCCGACAGGGGGCCCGCGGTCGTCGCGGAAGGCTGCCCGGCCACGGCCGGAGCGCTAAGCTGTTCCCAGCCCGCCTCGGCGGGATCGCGGGCGTGGCGAAATGGCATACGCGGCAGGTTTAGGTCCTGTTGGTGGAGACACTGTGGGGGTTCGAGTCCCCCCGCCCGCACACGCGGCGGCTGCGCGGGCCGCGCCGTCCGGGAGGCCGGGTCGCGCGGTGCTTCCTCTTCACCGCGCGACCCGCGTCTCGATCATGATCCGCCATCACGATCTCCCTTTACTCGCCCGCGAGGGGCGCTCCCAGGTACCACCATGCCTGGTCCCCCGTAAGACCCATGTAAGACCTGGGTCGTAGGCGGACTTCCCCCTCCAGGCGGACAAACCCGCGGCGTGGCCTACATATCGTGATGATGTGTTCGGCAGGGTACGGGCGTGGTCGAGGCGCCACGGCGGGCTGGTGAGCGTCCTGCGGGTCGCCCCCCTCGCCGTCTTCAGCTTGCTTCTGGCGATCCCCTACGCCTCGCTCACCCCGGCGGGGGGCGGCCGGTACCTGGGCGTGGCGGGCTACGTCGCGCTCTCGGTGCTGCTGATCGCGCCGCTGCTGTGGCGGCGCAGGCCGCTGGCGGCGTACGCGGTGATCACGCTGGCCTCCTTCGGGCAGTGGCTGGCCCACGTCGACCCGCTGCCCGCCAACCTCGCGGTCATGGTGGCGTTGTGGACGGTCGCCTCCGAGTGCGCGTTCCGGTGGGCGCTGGCCGCCGGGCTGGTGGCCGAGCTGGGGATCTTCCTGGCGCTGGTGAACTGGTCCGTCGCCACCTTCGGCATGTTCTTCAGCGGCTCGATCTTCGTCGTCACCATCTGGCTGGCCGGCCTGTACGCCAACACCCGCCGGCGCTACCTCGAAGGGCTGGAGGAACGCGCCGAGCGGGCCGAGCGCGAACGCGACCAGCAGGCCAGGATGGCCGCGGCGGCCGAACGCACCAGGATCGCCAGGGAGCTGCACGACGTGGTGGCGCACAATGTCAGCGTGATGGTGGTGCAGGCCGACGGCGCGGGCTTCGCCCTCGACAGCGACCCCGAGCAGGCCCGGCTGGCCGTACGGAACATCTCCAAGACCGGGCGGGCGGCCCTGGCCGAGATGCGCAGGATGGTCGGCGTGCTGCGCGAGAACGAGGACGACGGCACCGACTACACCCCGCAGCCCGGCCTGGGCCAGCTCGAAGAGCTGGTACGCGGCGCCGGCGTGCCCGCCAGCCTGCGGATCGGCGGCGTGCCCGGCGAGCTTCCCGAAGGTCAGCAGCTCGCCGTCTACCGCATCGTCCAGGAGGCGCTGACGAACGCGCTCAAGCACGGCGGCCCGCACGTCCGGGCGCGGGTCGAGATCGACTACGGCGGGCCGGAGCTGGTCGTCCGGGTGACCGACGACGGGCGGGGCGCCGCCGCGCCGCGCAGCCCCGACGGGCACGGCCTGATCGGCATGCGCGAACGCGTCGGCATGTACGGCGGCGCGGTCTCGGCCGGTCCCCTGACCGGCGGCGGCTTCGAGGTGCTGGCCCGCCTCCCCACTGTCAGGGCGGCGTGATGATCAGGGTGATGCTGGTCGACGACCAGGAGCTGCTGCGGGCCGGGTTCAAGATGGTGCTCGGCGCCCAGCCCGACATCGACGTGGTGGCCGAGGCCGCCGACGGCGTCACGGCCCTGGAGCTGCTGGACCGCGTCGAGGTGGACGTCGTGCTCATGGACGTCCGCATGCCGCGCATGGACGGCGTCGAGGCGACCAGGCGCATCGACGGGCCGAAGGTGCTGATCCTGACCACGTTCGACCTCGACGAGTACGCCCTGGCCGCGATCAAAGCGGGCGCGGCCGGGTTCCTGCTGAAGGACGTGCCGCCGGCCGACCTGGTCAACGCCATCAGGCAGGTGCACGCGGGCGACGCCGTGGTCTCACCGCGCACGTTGCGCCGGATGCTGGACCGCTTCGCCGCCCAGTTGCCGGTGGAGGAGCTGCCGGCGGCGACCGAGCTGACCCCGCGCGAGCGGGAGGTGCTGCTCATGGTGGCCCGCGGCCTGTCGAACATGGAGATCGCGGGCCGCCTGGAGGTCGCCGAGGCCACGGTGAAGACGCATCTCGGCCGGGTGCTGGCCAAGCTGGGGCTGCGGGACCGGGCCCAGGTGGTCGTGTACGCCTACGAGGCGGGGCTCGTCGTGCCCTCGCATCGGCCGAAAGGCTGACGAGGGTCGTCTGAGGTCCTACACGAAGTCCCTCCTCAGGGCCCACAATTCCTGAAATTTCCACTCCTAACGTTGGTCGCGACGAGAAATTGCGACAAGGAGTGAAAGTGACCCTCACCGAGTCCTGGCGCGCGGCACCGCCCGCGGTGGTGGCCAAGGCCCTGACCAAGGTGTACGGCCAGGGCGACGCCCAGGTCCACGCCCTCCGCGGCGTGGACGTGGCCTTCGCCACCGGCGCCTTCACGGCGATCATGGGCCCGTCCGGCTCCGGGAAGTCGACGCTCATGCACTGCCTGGCCGGCCTGGACACCGCCACCTCGGGCACGGTGCACATCGGCGACGTCGAGCTGACCGGCCTGGCCGACCGGCAGCTCACGCTGCTGCGCCGGGAGCGGATCGGCTTCATCTTCCAGGCGTTCAACCTGCTGCCCACGCTGACCGCCGAGCAGAACATCAGGCTGCCCCTGGACATCGCCGCCCGGCAGGCGGACGAGGAGCTGTTCGCCCGGGTCATCGACACCGTCGGGCTGCGGAACCGGCTCGGGCACCGGCCGACCGAGCTGTCCGGCGGCCAGCAGCAGCGCGTGGCCGTGGCCAGGGCCCTGATCAGCAAGCCGCAGGTGATCTTCGCCGACGAGCCCACGGGCAACCTGGACTCGTGCAGCGGCTCGGAGATCCTGTCCTTCCTGCGCACCTCGGTCCGCGAGCTCGGCCAGACCATCGTCATGGTCACCCACGACCCGGTCGCGGCGGCCTACGCCGACCGGGTGGTGTTCCTGCGCGACGGCGAGCTGGTCACCGAGATCACCTCGCCGTCGCCGCAGGCCGTCCTGGACACGCTCGTGAAGCTGGAGGGCTGAGGTGCTGAAGACGGCGCTGGCCGGGCTGCGCGCGCACAAGCTCAGGCTGCTGCTCACCTCGCTGGCGATCACGCTCGGGGTGGGCTTCATCGCGGGCACGTTCGTGCTGAACGACACCATCCAGGCGGGCTTCTCCCAGCGCGTCACCGCCGACGCCGACAAGGTGGACGTGGCCGTCCTGCCCAAGGAGCGCGACGGCGTGCTGCCGGAGAAGGCCCTGGAACGGGTGCGCGCCCTCGCCGGCGTGACCGAGGCGCAGGGCCTGATCCGCGACCCCGCGCCGCTGCTCGGCAAGGACGGCAGGGCGGTCGGCAGCAGCCCGACCACGGCCCTGTCCATCGTCCCCGGCCCGCTGGACCGCACCGCGATCGTCGCGGGCACCGGCCCGGGCACCGACGACCAGGCGGCCGTGCTGGACAAGAACACCGCGAAGTCGCAGGGCCTGCGGCTCGGCGACACGATCACCGTGCTCGACCGCAAGCAGGCCCGCCACCAGTTCCGGCTGGTCGGCCTGCTCGACCCCGGGGTGGACCAGGAGCTCTCCTTCACCGGCGCGGTCGGCTTCACCGCGGCCACCGCGCAGCGCATGACCGGCGCCAAGGGCTACCGCGAGATCGACGTCGCCGGCTCGGCCCCCGGGCTGAAGCAGGCCGTGGCCGCGGCGCTCGGCGACGCGTACGAGGTCAAGTCCGGCACGGAGCTGGCCGACGACCTGGCGGCCTCGGCCGGGCTGTCGATGCGCACGCTGACCATCGGCCTGCTGCTGTTCGGGGCTGTGGCGATGATGGTGGCCGCGCTGGTCATCTACAACACCTTCACCATCCTGGTCGCGCAGCGCACCCGGGAGATGGCGCTGCTGCGCTGCATCGGCGCGACCCGCGGGCAGGTGTTCGGCTCGATCGTGCTGGAGTCGGTCGCGGTCGGGGTGCTCGCCTCCGCGCTCGGCCTGCTGGCCGGTTACGGGCTGGCCATGCTCGCCCTGACGCTGCTGGCCGCGTTCGACGCCCCCATGCCCACGGACGCGGCGGTCGCGCTGACGCCGGCCACCGTCGGGATCGGCCTGGCCGTCGGCCTGGTCGTCACCCTGTTCGCGGCCCTGCTGCCCGCGCGGGCGGCCACGCGCGTGCCGCCGGTCGCGGCGCTGCGCGCCCAGCCGGAGGAGCAGGACTTCCGCACCGGCCTGCTGCGCTCGGTGTTCGCGGGGCTGTTCCTGCTGGCCGGGGCGGGCCTGACCGCGTACGGCGTGGCGGGGCTGCCGGCGGGCGAGACGAGCACGCTGTTCGTCGTGATGGCGGGCGGCGCGCTGGTCTTCCTGGCCGTGCTGATCCTCGGGCCGGTGCTGGTCGGGCCGCTGAGCGCGGTGGTGGGCTGGGTCCCGGCCAAGCTGTTCGGCGTGCCCGGACGCCTGGCCCTGGACAACTCGGCCCGCAACCCCCGGCGTGCCGCGACCACCACGGTCGCGCTCACCATCGGCGTCACGCTGATGACGCTGATCTCGGTGCTCAGCGCCTCCACCCGGCTGACCGTGTGGAACAAGCTCGACGAGCAGTTCCCGGTCGACTACATGCTGGCCGGCCAGGTGCAGGACAGCGGGGTGCCGAGGTCGGTGGCCGAGAAGCTGCGCGGCCGTCCCGAGCTGGCCTCGGTGCTGCAGATCCGCGAGACCCCGGCCAAGGTGGGCGACCGGCGCTTCGACATCGGCACCTACCACGGGACCGTCACCCCGGAGGTACTGTCCGGCTCGATGGCGGGCCTGTCGGCCGGGCAGGTCGCGCTGCTCGACTACGCGGCCTCCGCCCTGGGCGTCAAGGTCGGCGACACGGTCACGGTGAAGACCGAGCTGGCCGGGTCCGTGCCGCTGAAGGTGGTCGCCGTCCTCGCCGGGACGAACTCCACCCTGCCGCCGCTCACCGTCGCCGAGCGGCCGTTCGACACCTACTACGACCGGGTGCCCGACTCCCGCGTGATGATCAACATCCGTGACGGCGTCGCGACCGACCAGGCCCGCCAGGTGGTCAAGGCCGCGATCGCGGCCCATCCCACCGTCCAAATGGCCAGCTCGACCGAGGTGCGCGGGCAGTTCGACGAGACCCTGGACATGCTGCTCATGATCGTGACCGGGCTGCTCGGGCTGGCGATCCTGATCTCGCTGCTCGGCATCGCCAACACCCTGTCGTTGTCGGTGCACGAGCGCACCAGGGAGTCGGCGCTGCTGCGGGCGCTCGGGCTGACCCGGCCGCAGCTGCGGCGGATGCTCTCGGTCGAGGCGCTGCTGCTCGGCCTGATCGGGGCGCTGGTCGGCGTGGTGCTCGGCGGCGTGTTCGGCTGGGCCGCGGTACGGGCGATGTTGCCCGGTGCGGTGTTCTCCGCGCCGCTCGGGCAGATCGCGCTGTTCGTGGTGCTCTCGGGGCTGGCGGGCGTGCTGGCCGCCGTGGTGCCGGCCCGGCGGGCGGCCAGGGCGTCGATCGTCGGCTCGCTGGCTACCGGTTAATCCCTGATAAAAGTGAATAAAAGCGAAAAATCAGGATAGAGGGTACGCGCAGGGGGCTGCGCGGCCTCATGGGACGGGTGTCGTGGGGGACGCCGAGGCCGCGCGGCCACATACGTGCCGCCAGACCAGAAGCCAGGTCGGGCGCCAGGTCGGACGCCCCATGGGGGGCGCGGCCACGTACGTGCCGCCAGGTCGGGCGCCCCATGGGGGCGGCGCCCGGCCCCGCGTGCGCCACGCGGTCAGCGCGGGGTGCGGCCCGGCCAGAGCTCGGCGACGGTCTCGGGGTCCAGCAGCGGCCGCACCACGACCTCCCCGGACGCCTTGTCGATCACGATGCACGCCCCGCCGACCGTGTCCGGCAGGGTGGCGGGGTCGTCGGGGTCGAGCTCCCGGATCCAGGCGACGTACCCGTCGTGGAAGCCGTACAGGCCCACCGACAGCGGCTCGTCCGGCGGACGCGTCCCGTTGACGTACTCCTCCGCCAGCGCCCTGGCCTGGTCCATGTTCATCGCGGCCGCCCCTGCCGGTCGAGGATCATGCAGAACACCCCCGTCACCGTCGCGTACGGCGGCTCGACCGACATGTGCCCGCGCTGGGCGTCGATCCAGATCACCTCGCTGCCGGAGTTGACCGCGTTCCAGACGTGCGATCCGCCGCCCGGCCAGCGCACCACGATGACGGCGCTCGCGCCGTGCCCGGCCTCCAGCAGCCGCCGGGCGATCATGGGGTAGGCGTGCCGCCCCTGGCCCGCATGCTGGAACCGCTGGCCGGTCCACCGCTCGATCCGGGCCGCTCCGCCCTTCTCGCCGGTCAGCAGCGGACGGCCGATCCCGTCGTACTCGGGGAGCCTGGGGGCGGCGGTGGCGGGCTCGCCGTGCCAGGTGGACAGCACGGCCAGGGCGCAGTCGGCGGCGTTGGAGGCCCGGAACGGGTCGTCCGCCGGGCCGCCGCCGTTGATCAGCCGGACCCAGGTGCCGCGCGGGTCGGGGAACCGGGTGCCGGGCTCCAGCGCCTGCCTCAGGTCCCGTTCCACCTGCGGGTCGGGCTGTGCCAGCCCGCCGGGCAGCCCGTACGGACGGCTGTCGGCCAGCCTCGGCGGCCGCCGCTCGCCCTCGAACCAGTCGACGGCGGCACGGTTCCTCGCCCGGTCGATCCGGGCCTCCAGCGGATGCCGTCCGTCCGCGCCACAGGCCCCGTCCCTCTCCCCGAACTCCAGCCGCCGCATCCCGCTGACCGCCGCCCCGAACCCCCGCGTCACCGCGCCCCCGGGTCTCTCCGGCCCGCCGGTCCCGCCCCCTGGGAACTCCCCCGGCTCCCGCGCGTCCAGCCCGGCTCCAGCCGGGCTGCCCTTGCCCGGACCGGCCGCACGCAGGCTGCCCGCGTCCGGACCGGCCGCACGCGGGCTGCCCGGCTCCGGGGCGGCTTCCCGCAGGTCGCTTCCGCGTGCCGCGCCTGCCTGCGGGGTGGCTCCGTTCAGGCCGATCTCGCGCGGGGCGGCCGGCGCGGGTGCGGCTCCGTGCGGATCGCGGGCCGGGTGAGCCGTCGTGCGCGACGCCGCCTCCTCCGGGAGCTCCCGCCCGTCGGGCGCGTCAGGACGTCCCTCCTGATGTCCGGACGTGCCGGTCCGACGTCCGGACGTGCCGGTCCGCGGCTCCCCGGCGTTCGGCACTTCTGTGGCGGCCTGCACGTCGGTCGCCGCGCCGACGTCGGCGTCGCAGCCGGTCGGCTCGGTGGAAGGCGGCGCCGGACCGTCCGGCACATCCGTCGGCGGCGGGCCGGGACGTGCGTCCTCCCGTTCGTCCGGGAGGGTGAGGCGGCTGAGGGTGTTCAAGCTGAACGTCAGGCCGTACGGCGTGCCGGCGCGGGCCGGGGCCGGGCGGGTGGCGAGACCGGTGAGCACGTCCAGGGCGGAGGCCACACCAGGGGCGGGGGCTGTGGCGGGCTGGGGGGACGGATGGGAAGGAGGAGGGGCCTGCGTACGGAGGCCGGGTGGCGGCGGCTCCTCGTCGGGGGCGCTGGAGGCGGCGGGCGTTAAAGGGGCCGAGCCCTCACGGGAGGAGGGGACCTCGGTCGTGGCGGGCGCTTCGCCGGGCACGTCCTCGGCGGCACGTTCGTAGTCGAGCCACCGGACCCCCTCCCCCACCACCGGGTTGTACTGCCCCTCCGGAAGGACCCCTCGGACGCTCGACTTGCG
The DNA here is from genome assembly GCF_053601695.1 of Nonomuraea sp. NPDC004702. Classification (NCBI taxonomy): domain Bacteria; kingdom Bacillati; phylum Actinomycetota; class Actinomycetes; order Streptosporangiales; family Streptosporangiaceae; genus Nonomuraea; species Nonomuraea sp. NPDC004702. The sequence continues at coordinate 154,012 of NZ_JBSGCE010000014.1, read as the reverse complement.
TTCGCGGACCACGTCCTGCCTCCTGTCCTGCTTGGACGACCGATCGTAGGGCCGCCGTCGCGTCCGAGAGGGGGAAGTGGGGAAGATTATCCGTCAGGGGGAACGGCTTTACCTGCGCAAACGTCCGCGAATCAGGCCACCTGGACCGTCACGGCCGGCCACCCGCTGGCGCCGTCGGGCGCGGGCGGCGCCTGCCGTTCGGTCTGGGTGTGACCCGCCGCGTCCGTGGCCCGCGCCTCGATCGTGTGCTCCCCGGGGGTGGCGTCCCAGTCGAGCGCCCACTGCCGCCAGGTGTCGGGCCCCGGCACGGCGGCCAGCCGCGCCTGCCGCCACTCGCCGCGATCGACCCGCACCTCGACGGCGTCCACCCCGGTGTGCTGGGCCCACGCCACCCCGGCGATGGTCGTGCGCCCGGCCTTGAGCGAGGCGCCGCTCTTCGGGACGTCGATGCGCGACTCCGTCTTGATCGGCCCCTTGGCGGCCCACCCGCGTGGCGTCCAGTACGCCTGGTCCCGGTCGAACCGGGTCACCTTCACGTCCACCACCCACTTGGTGGCCGACACGTACCCGTACAGGCCGGGCACCACCTGGCGGACGGGGAAACCGTGCTCGAACGGGAGCGCCTCGCCGTTCATGGCGATGGCGAAGAGGGCGTCGCGGCCGTCCATCACGACGTCCACGGGCGTGCCGCAGGTGAAGCCGTCGTCGGAGGTGGACAGCAGCATGTCGGCGCCCGGCTGGAGCCCGGCACGGCGCAGCAGGTCGGCCATGCGTACGCCGAGCCAGCGGGCGTTGCCGACGTACGGGCCGCCCACCTCGTTGGAGACGCAGGTCAGGGTGATGTCGGCCTCGGTGAGCGGCAGGTTCAGCAGCTGGGCGTAGGTGATCTCGACCGGCCTGTCCACCATGCCGTGGATGCGAAGCCGCCAGGCGCGCGGGTCCACCTGGGGGACGACGAGTGCCGTATCAACCCTGTAGAAGTCCTGATTTTTCGTGATGAAGGGGGACAGGCCGGGGATGCGGAGGTCCGTACCGGGGGGAAGGGGGCGGGCGGGCGTCGCGGGCCTGGGCAGCGCCAGGTTCACCCGCGTCGCAGCCAGCTCCCGCCGCCCGCCGAGCTGCCGGCCCAGCGCGGCCGACGCCCCCGCCACCACGATCCCGCCCGCCACCCCGGTGATCAGCCGCCGCCGGTCGAAACCGCGCTCCCCCGCCCCGGCCCGCATCACAGCCGGCCGCTCCACAGCCCCCTCACCCCCCGCACCGACCTCGGAGCCCGCACCGCCGCCCCCGCCGACACCGCCGACCCCAGGCGCCGCCTCGCCACCGGCCTCAGCGCCCGCGACCGGGCCACCGGCCTCAGCGCCCGCGACCGCGCCACCGACCTCGGAGCCCGCCGTGGCCGTACCGCGACCACCGCCCGCGCGCCGCAGCAGCCACCCCAGCGCCAGCCCCCCGCACAGGACCCCGGCCACCGTGGGCAGCACGTCCGCCGCCCCCGCCCCAGGACGGGTGAGCACCGCGGCCACCCCCACCACCCCGAACAGGGCCAGCCCCGCGTACCCGTACGCCAGCCGCCGCCGCGCCAGCACGCCGATGAGGGCCGCGATCCCGGCGAGCACCACGAGCACGCCCCCGATGAGGACGGTCTTGTCGTTCTCCCCGAACGTGTTGATCGCGAAATCCTTGACCGGCGCCGGCGTCAGGTCGACGGCGGCGTCCCCCACCGCCACCACCGGAAAGGTCTCAGGACCGGCGAGCCCGGCGACGAGCTGCGCGATCCCCAGCGCCAGCGCGCCCGCCGTGAGCCCCGCCAGGGCGCCGGCCCAGGCGGGCACCGTCTCGTTCTTCTGCACGGTACGACGTTACGTCGCCCGTGGTCAGCAGGTTCTTACGCGGTGGTTACGACCCGACGATGTCGCGCACGATCGGCGCCAGCGCGCGGAAGGCGCGGCCCCGGTGGCTGATGGCGTCCTTCTCGTCGGGGGACAGCTCGGCGGTGGTGCGGTCGTGGCCGAGCGGGACCAGGATCGGGTCGTAGCCGAAGCCGTTGGTGCCCCGCGGGGTGGTGATCAGGTGACCGGGCAGCGTGCCCTCCACCACCCGGTGCTCCCCGGACGGCAGCGCGAGCGCGGCGGCGCAGGCGAAGTGCGCCGACAGCTTCTCGGCGGGCACGTCGGAGAGCTGGGCGAGCAGCAGGTCGAGGTTGGCCTGGTCGTCGCCGTGGCGGCCGGACCAGCGGGCCGAGAAGACGCCGGGCATGCCGTTGAGCACGTCGACGCAGAGCCCGGAGTCGTCGGCCACGGCCGGCAGCCCGGAGCCATTGGCGACGGCGTGCGCCTTGAGCAGCGCGTTCTCCTCGAAGGTGACGCCGGTCTCGGCGACCTCGCCGATCTCGGGGAACTCCTCCAGGCCGACGATCTCGAACCCGGTGAGGATGCGCCGCAGCTCCGCGATCTTGCCCGGGTTGCGGGTGGCGAGCACGATCTTCATGCGCTCAGCGCCTCCTGCTGGATCAGGGTGAGCTCCTCGCACCCGGCGGCGGCCAGGTCGAGCAGCTGGTCGAGGGCCGCGCGGTCGAAGGGCACGCCCTCGGCGGTGCCCTGCACCTCGACGAAGGCGCCCTCGCCGGTCATCACGACGTTCATGTCGGTCTCGGCGGCGACGTCTTCGGTGTAGCACAGGTCGAGCATGGGGACCGAGCCCACGACCCCGACGGAGACGGCCGCGACCGAGCCGATCAGCGGGTCTCCCGGGCACATCTTGCGCGCCTTCATCCAGGCGACGGCGTCGGCGAGCGCGACGTAGGCGCCGGTGATCGCGGCGGTCCTGGTGCCGCCGTCGGCCTGGAGAACGTCGCAGTCGAGCACAATGGAGTTTTCGCCCAGAGCCTTGTAATCGACGCACGCGCGAAGTGATCTTCCGATCAACCGGGAAATCTCGTGCGTGCGCCCGCCGATTTTGCCGCGGACCGATTCCCGATCATTACGGGTATTGGTCGCCCGCGGCAGCATCGCGTATTCGGCCGTGACCCAGCCCTGCCCGCTGCCCCTGCGCCAGCGTGGCACGCTGTCCTGCACCGAGGCCGCGCAGAGCACCCGCGTGCCGCCGAACTCGACGAGGACCGAACCCTCGGCATGCGCCAGCCACTGCCGGGTGATGGTGATGGGGCGTAGCTGGTCGGGGTTGCGGCCATCCTGTCGGGACATGCAGATCACCCTATCTCCGCGGCACGACACTCTTGACCAAATGTGTCCGACACATGGATCCTTACGCAATGACAACGGGGGTGTTGCGAAACCCTGACTTCCTCCGGTTCCTGACGTCGCACGTGGGGAACGAACTGGGAGCGAATATCTCGCGCGTGGCCCTCCCGCTGGTGGCGGTCGTCACGCTGCACGCGCAGCCGGCCCAGGTGGCTCTGCTGTCCGCGCTGCAGACCGCCGCGTTCCTCATGCTCGGCCTGCCCGCGGGGGTGTGGGTCGACCGGATGCGCCGGCGCCGCGTGATGATGGTCACCGACCTGGCCAGGTTCGTGCTGCTGGCGAGCATTCCGCTGGCGGCGCACCTGGGCCTGCTGTCGATCGGGATGATGTTCGCGGTCGCCTTCCTGGCGGGTGCGGCGCAGGTGTTCAACGACGTCGCGGACCAGACGTACCTGCCCAGCCTGGTGAGCACGCGGCAGCTCAGCGACGGCAACTCCAAGCTGGAGGTGGTGCGCTCCGGCGGCTTCCTGGCCGGGCCGGGCATCGGCGGCCTGCTGGTGCAGCTCGTCGGCGCGCCGTTCACGATGTTCGCCACCGCGCTGGGCTCGCTGACGTCGGCGCTGTTCCTCAGCACCATCAAGACCCCGGACAAGCCACCGGCCGCGAGCGAGCCCGAGCCGTTGCTGCGCGGCATCGGCGTGGGGCTGCGCCACGTGTGGCGCGACCGCCTGCTGCGCATGTTCGCCGCGTCCTCGGTGCTGACGAACCTGACGGTCGGCGCGGTGCTCGGCCTGTCGGTGTTGTTCCTGGCCGATGAGGTGGGGCTGGCGCCCGGTCTCATCGGCGTGCTGCTCATGTCCGGCGGGTTCGGCGGCGTGGCCGCGGGCCTGCTCGGCGCGCTGCTGGCCAGGAAGGTCGGCACGGCCAGGATCACCTGGCTCTCCCTCACCGTTCCGGCGCCCTTCGCCCTGCTGCTGCCGATGACCCAGGCCGACTGGCGGGTGGCGTTCTTCGCCGTCACCTCGATCGCGTTGTCGTGGAGCGCGGCGCTGAGCACGGTCGGCCAGATCACCTACCGGCAGACGACGGTCCCCGAGCAGCTGCTGGGCCGGGTCAACGCCTCGTTCCGGTCGTTGATGTGGAGCTCGGTCCCGCTGGGCGCGCTGCTCGGCGGGATCGTCGCCCAGCAGTTCGGCGTGCGGACGGCCTTATGGGTGTTCATGATCGGCCGGGTCGTGTCGTTCGTGCCGCTGCTGTTCTCGCCGCTGCCCCGATTACGCGACTTCGACGACGTTCAGGCCAGGTCGTAGACCGCGCCGCTGCGGGCCAGCTCGATCGGCCCGGCGTAGCCGCCCCTCGACGCGTCCTGCAGCACTCTCGCGTTGTCGTTCCACGGCACCAGGTGGGTGAGCACCAGCTTGCCCGCGTTGGCCTTGGCCGCGTGCTCGGCCGCCTGACGACCGGTCAGGTGCAGGTCGGGCGGCAGATCGGGCCCCTCGACGAACGACGCCTCGCACAACATGAGGTCGGCCCCCGCGGCCAGCTTGACCAGCTCCGCCGACTCCCCGGTGTCCCCCGAGTACGCCATGCACACGTCGTCGCTGGCCACCCGGAACCCGTACGCCTCGACCGGATGGTTCACCAGGCCGGCGGTGACGACGAACGGCCCCACCTCGAACGAGCCGGGCGACAGCGGCGTGAAGTCGAAGGCGGTCTCCAGGCCGGGCTCGTCCGGCATCCCGTACGCGGCCGCGAGCCGGGCCGGCGCCCCCTCGGGCGCGTAGACCGGCACGGGCGGGTACGGCGCGTCGGGCCCGTACGTGCGGGCCACGTGGTAGCCGCAGACGTCGAGGCAGTGGTCGGCGTGCAGATGGGACAGGCAGATGGCGTCCACGTCGTAGAGGCCGATGTGGCGCTGGAGCGCGCCGAGCGACCCGTTGCCGAGGTCGAGCAGCATCCTGAACCCCTCGGCCTCGACGAGATAGCAGGACGCGGGGCTGTCGGGGCCGGGGTAGCTGCCCGAGCATCCGACGATGGTCACCTTCATGTGGGCCTCCCGCTAAAGGTAGTACCCCCCACTGGCGCGACTTCGACCACGTCGATCTCCGGGCCCAGGAACCGCCTGCCGAGGCGGGCGAAGAGCTGGGAGTCGCCGGTGGCGCGGAAGCGGTGCCGGGGGGTGGCCTCGCCTCCCGCCGCCAGTCCGCGGTCGTGCAGGATCCGGTAGACGTCCTTGGCCGTCTCGTCGGCGCTGGAGACCAGCGTGACCCCGTCGCCGACGACGTAGGAGATCGCGCCGGTGAGCAGCGGGTAGTGGGTGCAGCCGAGGATGAGCGTGTCGCAGCCGGCCGCCCTGATCGGCTCCAGGTAGTCGCGCAGGACGTCGATGAGCTCCTTGCTCATCGTCTCCCCGCGCTCGACGTACTCCACCAGCCGGGGCGCGGCCACGCCGGTGAGCTGCACGTCGGGGGCCGCGGTGAAGGCGTCGTGGTAGGCCAGCGACGTGATGGTGGCCTGGGTGGCGATCACGCCGACCCGGCCGGTGCGGGTGGCGCGCACCGCGCGCCTGGTGGCGGGCTGGATCACCTCGACGACCGGCACGTCGTAGCGTTCGCGGGCGTCGCGCAGCACGGCGGCGCTGGCGCTGTTGCACGCGATGACGAGCATCTTGACGTCCTGCTCGACGAGGTGGTCCATCACCTCAAGGGCGTAGGCGCGCAGCTCCGCGATGGGTTTCGGCCCGTACGGCTGGCGGGCCGTGTCGGCCACGTAGGTGATCGACTCGTGGGGGAGCTGGTCGATGATCGCGCGTGCGACCGTCAGGCCGCCCACCCCGCTGTCGAAGATCCCAATACTCTCGTCCGGCACGTTCTAGAGGGTAGGCGACCTGCTCGATCAACACCGCGTAAGAATGCTCACACCTGATGAAGGCGCGACTGTCGGGTTGCTCACATCAGCCCCTTCCGACCCTGGCGAGCTGGCGCGACTGGGCGACGAGCCGGCCCGCGGAGTCCCAGACCTCGACCTCCTCGTCGAACCAGCCGTCCGAAATGAGGCGGCCGCTCCCGATCAGGGTGAGCCAGCCGGGGGCGGGCAGGGCCCGCAGGTGCCAGGTGAGCTCGACGGTGGGCGCCCAGCCGCGGGCGCCGGCGGAGAACACCACGGGCGGCAGCGCGTCCACGGCCAGGGCCAGCACGTACGGGTCGGCGTCCTGCGGCTCGGCCATCCTGAAGTACGCCCGCGACTCCGGCCTGCCCGTCGGTTCGCCGGCCAGCCAGGCGATGGTGGGCGGGTCGAAGCGCATGTCCATCTGGGCGTTGAGGGTCATGTTGTTCTCGGGCTTGGGGTCGGGCAGCTTGACGCACTCCTCGACGGACGGCATGACGACCGAGGGCGCGTCGGTGTAGACGGGATCGGCGCCGCTCAGGGTGGCGGTGGTGATCAGGCTCTCGATCTGCGGCACGCCGTCCTGGACGAGGGTGGCCCTGGCGAAGGCGGCCGTGCGGCCCGACTTCAGCGGCTCGACCCGGACCTGGGCGGGGCCGGCGACCGGTGACTTGAGGAACTGCGAGGTGGTGCTCACCGGGTGCTCGAACGGCGAGGCGTCCACGGCGGCACGCAGGACGACGGCCATCAGGTAGCCGCCGTTGAGCGGGCCGCCGATGGAGTATCCGGGGTCGAGGCACACGTCATAGGTGGTCTCGTCGACCCTGATCGCCTGTGTGGCCTCGTCGAACTTGGTCATCCCGCCCTGCCTTCACCGTACGGAACTATATTCTAGTAGTCCCCCCACTTTACGCGGGGCTGCGGCCTTCGCACCACGCCGTTCCGACATCAGCGCGCCTACCTGCGGAAACACCACCCGGATGGGACAGTTCGATCATGGCAACTGTCACCGAACTCATCGGTCAGTCGGTGTGGGACTCCAACGGGATCTGGGTCGGTCACGTGGTCGACATCCGCGCGCACAAGCACAGGGGCGGCCTCCAGCAGAGCCAGACGGTCTACGGGCTGGTCGTCTCGGGACGGCGGGCGCCTGTGCTGCTCGGGCTCACCCGCGACCGTCAGGGTCGCTCGCCCTGGCTGTCCAAGACGCTGGCGCGGACGGTGTACGCCGGGTGCACATTCGTCCCCTGGGCCTGCGTGACGGACTGGACAGATGGCGAAGTCCACCTCGATGTGCTGAAAAAAGAGCTAAACCGGGCCTGATCCCGACTTCAGCACATTGCAAGCGGCCATCTAGCAACATCAGCTACCTTCTCTGTGGTCAAAAGTCCACATTGTGAGTTGAGTGATGTCTGCGAATAATCCCCCACCTGGCCAGGATCCTGAGCGCACCACGGCGTACCGAGGAGGCTGGGACCAGCCGCAGGAGCAGCAGCAGCCGTACCAGCCGCAGCAGCCGTACCAGCAGCCGTATGGTCAGCAGGCCCCGCAGCCGGGGCAGGGAGCTTCGTACGGGCAGCCGGCTTACAGCCCTCAATCCGCCTACGGCCAGCAGCCCGCCTACGGCGCCCCGTACGGCGGCCAGGCCCAGCAGGGCTGGCAACAGCAGCAACAACAACCGACCTGGCCGCAGCAGGACCAGCACGCCCAGCAACAGGGCTGGCAGCAGCAGGACCCCTACGCGCAGCAGCACCAGCAGCAGGGCTGGCAGCAGCAGGACCAGTACGGGCAGCAAGGTTGGCAGCAGCAGGGCCCCGAGGGCTTCGGCCCGCCCCAGCCGGCGAAGAAGGGCGGCCGCAAGGGCTGGCTGATCGCCGGCGCGGCCGCGCTCGCGGTGGTGCTGCTCGGCGGCGGCGCGGTGTGGGCCGTGGGCGCGATCGGCGGCGGCGGCACGCAGCCGAACGAGGTCCTGCCCGCCAACGCGATCGCCTACGCCCGCCTCGACCTCGACCCGGCCGCGAACCAGAAGCTGGCGCTGTTCCAGCTCGCCAGGAAGTTCACGGTCACCAAGGGCTCCTTCACCGGCGAGGACCCGCGCCAGGCCCTGTTCAACCTGGTCAACGACAGCGGCGAGAAGAAGGTCGACTTCGCCAAGGACGTGGACCCGTGGCTGGGCAGCAGGGTCGGCTTCGCCGCCGTGCCCTCCGGCAAGTCCGAGCCCGACTTCGCGGTGGCCGTGCAGGTCAAGGACCAGGCGCAGGCCAAGGCGGGCATCGCCAAGCTCATGGACGGCGACAAGTACGGCATCGCCTTCCGCGACGACTACGCGCTGCTGTCCTCGACCCAGGCGCTGGCCGACAAGTTCGCGAAGGGCGAGGCCACCCTCGCCGACAACAGCGAGTTCAACGACGACATGGGCGACGTCGGCGAGCAGGGCGTGTTGTCGTTCTGGGCGGACATGGGCGCGCTGGCCAAGCTCACCCCCATCCCCGCCGAGCAGGCCGCGAGCATCGAGCCCATCAAGGACGCCCGGTTCGCCGGCGCGCTGCGCTTCGACAGCGCCTACGTCGAGCTGGCCGGCCTGGTCAGGGGCGCCAAGGGCGTGACCTCGGACGACCTCCAGCCCGCCACCCTGGGCACGCTGCCCGCCGGCACCGCCGGGGCCCTGTCGGTCTCCGGCCTGGACCAGATGATCACCAGCCAGTGGGCCCAGATCCAGAAGTCGGCCGCGGCCGGCGGCGGCGCCGAGGTGCAGCAGCTCCTCGACCAGGCCAAGACCAAGTTCGGCCTCGACCTGCCCGGCGACCTCGCCACGGTGCTCGGCAAGAACTTCACGGTCGCGGTGGACAGCCAGGGCCTGGACGGCGACCAGATCAAGGCGGGCGTCCGCGTGGTCACCGACCCGGCCAAGGCCCAGGCGGTCGTCGGCAAGATCGAGAAGGCGCTGGCGGCCAGCGGGCAGCCCGCTCCGCAGCTCGCCAAGGTGCCCGGTGACGGCGTCTTCACGGCGGCGACGAGCGAGGAGTACGCCAAGAAGCTGGCCGAGGAGGGCACGCTGGGCGACTCCGAGACGTTCCAGACCGCGATCCCCGACGCCGGCGAGGCCACCTTCGCGCTCTTCGTGGACCTCGACAAGGTCGAGCACCTGTACCTGCAGAGCATGGAGGGCGACGAGAAGGCCAACGTGCAGGTCCTGCGGGCCGTCGGGCTGAGCGGCAAGCAGAGCGCCACCGAGGCGGACTTCTCGCTGCGGGTCCTGTTCAACTGACCGGGCAAGAAGGGGGGCGGCCGTCCCGGCCGCCCCCCTTCTTCATGTCCTCAGGCCCAGAGCTGGCCTTCGAGGCGGTCTTCCGCCTCCTCCAGGGTGCCTTCGTAGGCGCCCGTGGACAGGTACTTCCAGCCGCCGTCGGCCACCACGAAGACGACGTCGGCCCGTTCGCCCGCCTTGACGGCCTTCCCGGCCACGCCCAGCGCGGCGTGCAGCGCGGCGCCGGTCGAGACGCCGGCGAAGATGCCCTCGGCGGCCAGCAGCTCGCGGGTGCGCCGCAGCGCGTCGGCCGAGCCGACGGAGAAGCGGGTGGTCAGCACGGACTCGTCGTACAACTCGGGGATGAAGCCCTCGTCGACGTTGCGCAGGCCGTAGACCAGCTCGCCGTAGCGCGGCTCGGCGGCGACGATCTGCACGCCGGGCACCCGTTCCCGCAGGAACCGGCCGACGCCCATGAGCGTGCCCGTCGTGCCGAGCCCGGCCACGAAGTGGGTGACCGTGGGCAGGTCGGCCAGGATCTCCGGGCCGGTGGTCTCGTAGTGGGAGCGCCAGTTGGCCGGGTTCCCGTACTGGTAGAGCATCACCCAGGACGGGTTCTCCGCGGCCAGGCCCTTGGCCACGCGGACGGCCTCGTTGGAGCCGCCCGCGGCGGGCGAGGAGATGATCTCCGCGCCCCACATGCGCAGGAGCTGACGGCGTTCCTCGGAGGTGTTCTCCGGCATCACGCAGATCAGCCGGTAGCCCTTGAGCTTGGCCGACATCGCGAGCGAGATGCCGGTGTTGCCGCTGGTGGGCTCCAGGATCGTGCAGCCGGGCGTGAGCAGGCCGTCCTTCTCGGCCTGCTCGATCATCCACAGCGCCGGCCGGTCCTTGATCGACCCGGTCGGGTTGCGGTCCTCGAGCTTGGCCCAGACGCGCACCTCGGGCGAGGGCGACAGCCGGGGCAGCCCGACGAGCGGCGTGCGCCCGACCGAGTCGATCAGCGAGTCGAACCGCATGTCACCCGCCGGCGACGGCGGGCAGCACGGTCACCGTGTCGCCGTCGGACACCGGGGTGCCGAGGCCGCCGAGGAAGCGCACGTCTTCGTCGTTGAGGTAGACGTTGACGAAGCGGCGCAGGCTGCCCTGGTCGACCAGGCGGTCCTTGATGCCGGGGTGGCGCGACTCAAGGTTGCTGATCAGCTCGTCGAGGGTGGCGCCCTCGGCGTCGACGGCCTTGGCGCCGTCGGTGTAGGTGCGCAGGATGGTGGGAATGCGAACCTCGATGGCCATCGCGGTCATTCTCCTCTTATCTGGTCGTCGTCCCATCGGCGGCAACACCGATGGCTTGGTACGGATTCCAGATCAGCGACAGTCGTAGACGACGACGGCCGGGGTGTGCGCGAAGAGGTAGCTCTGCACCGGCCGGACCATCATGGGAGGAATCTTACCTCTTCCTCCTCGATCACTCCGTCGAGGATCCGGTAGGAGCGGAACTCGACCTCGTTCTCGTCCCTGGTCGAGACCAGGACGTAGTGGGCCTGCGGCTCGGAGGCGTAGGACACGTCGGTGCGCGACGGGTACGCCTCGGTGGCGGTGTGGGAGTGGTAGATCACGACGGGCTCCTCGTCGCGGTCGTCCATCTCCCGCCAGACGCGCAGTTGCTCCATGGAGTCGAACCGGTAGAAGGTGGGCGAACGCTCGGCGTTCTCCATCGGGACGAACCGCTCGGGCACGCCGTCGCGGCCCGCGATCACCCCGCACGCCTCGTCGGGATGGTCGGCCCGCGCGTGCGCGACGATCTTGTCCACCAGTTCCTGCGAGATCGTGAGCATGCCCGGAAGCTACCAGAGGGCGCGGACCAGGCTGTCTTGGAGGTAGGTCAGCCAATCGTAGGTGACGTAGGCCGGGTAGCGGGGGTCGTCCTCGGACATCATGGCGATCTCGTCGTGGACCTCCTCGGTCACGTCGAGCTTGGTGCCGAGCGTCAGGCGCACGTCGTTGAGCGAGCGCAGCCACGCCTGGGCCTGCTCCGGCGTCAGCTCGGCGCCGCCCGGTCGCGCGGTGTCCAGGACGGTCTGGGCGTCGGCGCGCTTGCCGTCGCGCAGCGTGGCCTCGGTGTAGCGGCGGAACTCCGAGGCCTCCTGCTCGTCCTCGTAGGCCGAGGGGAACAGCCGGGCCAGCACCGGGTCGGTGGGCGCCTGGGCCGCCCCGATGCCGAGCGCCCGCTCCAGCGGATCGTCGCTGGTCTCCCCCGGCGCGACCAGGCCGAGCAGCATCGAGACGAGCGAGCGCAACAGCGAGACCTCCGCGGCCTCGAACTGCGCGATGACCGAGCCGTTCCGCCCGGCCGAGAACCCCGAACTCACTGCCGCCGCCTCACTTGACCGAATCCGGCTGGACCGTCGCCCACAGGCCGTAGGAGTGAAGAATCTGCACATCGCGTTCCATCTCTTCGCGCGTGCCACTGGACACGACCGCCTTGCCCTTTTGGTGGACGTCCAGCATCAGTTTCTCCGCCTTCTCCTTGGTGTAGCCGAAGACGGTTTGGAAGACATAGGTCACGTAGGACATGAGGTTGACCGGGTCGTTCCAGACGATGGTCACCCATGGCAGATCGGGCCGGACGTCCGATGACGGACGCTCGACGGTGATTGGAGCGGTGCTACCCACATCCCCGAGTCTGCCCTATCTGGGTCGTAGTCTTCGAGTCGTGAGAATGACCATGAGCACTGCGTTGCTCACAGATCACTATGAGCTGACGATGCTCCAGGCGGCACTGCGCAGCGGCGCGGCGCACCGGCGCGCGGTCTTCGAGGTGTTCGCCAGACACCTGCCGGGCGGCCGCCGGTACGGGGTCGTGGCCGGCATCGGACGCGTCCTGGACGAGCTCGAACGCTTCCGTTTCGGTGACGAAGAACTCACCTTTCTCCGCGAGCAGGAGGTGGTCGACGAATCGACTCTGGCGTTTCTCGCCGATTACCGGTTTTCCGGGAACGTCTACGGCTACCGCGAGGGCGACCTGTACTTCCCCGCCTCCCCGATCATGATCGTCGAGGGCACCTTCGCCGAGGCCGTGCTGCTGGAGACGCTGACGCTGTCGATACTCAACCACGACTGCGCCATCGCCTCGGCGGCCTCCCGCATGACCAACGCCGCCGGCAAGCGCCCGCTCATCGAGATGGGCTCGCGCCGCACGCACGAGTACGCCGCCGTCGCCGCCGCCCGCGCCGCCTACATCGCCGGGTTCGCCTCCACCTCCAACCTCATGGCCGGCCACATGTACGGCGTCCCCACGGCGGGCACGGCCGCGCACGCGTTCACCCTGCTGCACGACTCCGAGCGGGACGCGTTCGAGGCCCAGATCGCCTCCCTCGGCGTGGGCACGACGCTGCTGGTGGACACCTACGACGTCGAGCAGGCGGTGCGCACGGCGGTCGAGCTGGCCGGCAACAAGCTGGGCGCGGTCCGCATCGACTCCGGCGACCTGGCCGCCGCCGCGCAGGAGGTGCGCGAGCTGCTCGACTCGCTCGGCGCCTTCGACACCCGCATCGTGGTCACCTCCGACCTCGACGAGTACGCCATCGCCGCGCTCGCCGCCGCCCCCGTGGACGGTTACGGCGTGGGCACCTCCCTGGTGACCGGGTCCGGCGTCCCCACGGCGGCCCTGGTGTACAAGCTGGTGGCGCGGGAGACCGGGGCGGGCCGGCTGGAGGCCGTGGCCAAGCGGTCGGTGGGCAAGCCGTCGCGCGGGGGGCGCAAGGAGGCGTACCGGCTGCTCGACGACGGCGGGCACGTCGAGACCGAGCTGATCACGACCGGCGGCGTCGTCCCCGACGGCGGCATCCCCCTGCTGCACGAGCTGGTGCGCGACGGCGAGGTCGTCGGCCGGGAGCCCCTGTCCGCCGCCCGTGACCGCCACGCCGCTGCCGTCGCGCTGCTCCCCCAGGAGGCGCTGCACCTCGGGAGGGGGTACGCGGCGATCCCCACGGAGTTCGTCTGACGTATCGTGCTCTTATGGGCACCGCGTTGATCATCGTCGATGTGCAGAACGACTTCTGCGAGGGTGGCAGCCTGGCCGTGGCAGGCGGCTCGGAGGTGGCCGCCGCGATCACCCGCCATCTCGGCGAGCACGGCTACGACCACGTCGTGGCCACCCGTGACCACCACGTCGACCCCGGCACCCACTTCTCGGACACCCCCGACTACGTCACGTCCTGGCCCGCCCACTGCGTGGCCGGCACCCCCGGCGCCGACTTCCATCCCTCCTTCGACGTCTCGGAGGTGGAGGAGGTCTTCAGCAAGGGCGCCCACGCGGCGGCCTACAGCGGCTTCGAGGGCGCCTCGGGCGACGGCGCGCCGCTGGCCGACTGGCTGCGCGAGCGCGGGGTGACGGAGGTCGACGTGGTGGGCATCGCCACCGACCACTGCGTGCGCGCGACGGCGCTCGACGCGGCGGCCAACGGGCTGGCCGTGCGGGTGCTGCTCGACCTCACCGCGGGCGTCTCCCCGGCGACCACGCAGTCGGCCATGGCCCAGATGGAGGCCGCGGGCGTGACGCTGGAGGGCACGCCCAAGGCGGGCTGACCGGCCCCGCCCGGGGACGACCCCCGGTTGTGCCGCACCCGAGCCTGATCACGGACGGTACACAGTGCGCAACCCTGCGGTCATGTGATATTCAAGGATGACCTAACCTCTCCGCAGTCGAAGTAGTACGTAGAGTCATATCTCTTCATCCTGTGCGAGGTTTCTCATGCTTGCCATCTCCCTGGGCGTGGCCTGGCTGCTGCTCGCCCCTCTCGCCCTCTGGGTGCTCGTCAAGGGCCGTCCGGGGGCGCGGGTGGGGGCGGTCGTGACGCTGGCGCTGCTGGAGGTCGCGACGGTCGCGATGGGCGACGTGCCCTCCGGCCGCGGCCCCGCCGTCGTGGCCCACGACATGCCGCCGGCGCCCGCGCTGCCCGCCTGCGACGAGCGCACCCCGATCCCCCAGTGGGCCAAGGTCGGGCGGCAGCTCGTGCTGTCGTGGTCGGCCGCGCCGCGCGAGTGCGCGACGGCCAAGGTGATCGCCCGCCCGGAGGGCCGCCGGCTGCTGGTGTGGGTGCACGAGGGGCCGCTCAACGGCGACCATCAGGGGGTGCGCACCCTTCCCGTCCGGGTCAAGGACGGCCGGGCGGCGCTGACCGTCCCGCTGCCGGGCGACGAGCGCTACATCCCGGTGGACGGCCGCTCCGGCAAGAGGATCCCGGCCCCCGCCGGCCTCTGAAGCCTCCTAGAGGGTCGCCACGGCCAGCCGCAGGGCGTCGTCGAACCTGACGAACACCTCGAACGCGTGCCGCAGCCCCGTGATCGACAACACCCGGGCCATCACCCCGTGCACCCCCGCGAGCAACAGCCTGGTGCCCCTCGACTCGCACCGCTGCATGACCTCGACGAGCTCGTTCATGCCCATCGAGTCGCAGAAGGCGACCGCGCCGAGGTCGAGGATCAGGAACGGCTTGGCCGGCAGCTCCCACACGCGCTGCATGTGCTCGCGCAGGATCGGGATCGCGTAGACGTCGAGCTCGCCTTCGAGCCGGATGATGACGGCGTTTCGGGAGAGGCCGGAAGCGACGGTGAGCGTCGACCTGCCGGGGGCCTCAGACGACATGGGCAAGATCCTTCTGGTATCCCAAGACAGCCAAGAGGGTTGTTGCCGTTCTGGCCGGCCTTCTAACGGAAGGTCACTGCTCTGTGTCCAAATGTGCAGGGTCCTCTGCCGGACCCGCGCCGGACCCCTTCGCCGGTTCGCGGGGAACCGGCGAAGGGGGCGCGGCTAGCGCCGCTGGGTGGCCCAGCGGCGGATGGCGTCGATGCGCTCCTGGATCTGCTCGGCCGTGGCCTGCGCGATCGGCGGGCCGCCGCACGTGCGGCGCAGCTCGGCGTGGATGACGCCGTGGGGCTGGCCCGTGCGGTGGTTCCAGGCGCCGACCAGGCCGTTGAGCTCGCGCCGGAGCTCGGCGATCTGCTCGTGCGGGGCGAGCGTCTCCTTGGGCTGCTCGGCCGGGCTCTGCCGGCGCTTGGCGGCCTGCTGGTCGGACTGGCGCTTGCGGAGCAGGGTGGCCACCTGGTCGGGCTCCAGGAGGCCGGGCAGGCCGAGGAAGTCCTCCTCCTCGGCCGAGCCGATCTCCGCGCCGGTGCCGAACTCGCCGCCGTCGAAGAGCACCCGGTCGAAGGTGGCCGAGGTCTCCATCGTCTCGAACGGCAGCTCGTCGCCCAGGACGTCGGGGTTGTCCTTCTGCCGGTTGGCCTGCTCCAGCAGGCTGTCGTCGAGGCCGTCCTCCGGGGGCTTCCTGTTGAGCACGTGGTCGCGCTCGACCTCCATCTCGTTGGCCAGCCCCATGAGGGTGGGCACCGAGGGGAGGAAGACCGAGGCGGTCTCGCCGCGCTTGCGGGCGCGCACGAACCGGCCCACGGCCTGGGCGAAGAAGAGGGGGGTGGAGGTCGAGGTGGCGTAGACGCCCACGCACAGGCGCGGGATGTCGACCCCCTCGGAGACCATGCGGACGGCCACCAGCCACCGGTCGTGGGAGGCGGCGAACTGCTTGATCTTCTTGGACGCCCCGGGGTCGTCGGACAGGACCACGGTCGCGCCCTCGCCGGTGATGTTGCGCAGGTGGCGGGCGTAGGCGCGGGCGGTCTCGTGGTCGGTGGCGATCACCAGGCCGCCCGCGTCGGGCACGCCCCGGCGGACCTCGGTCAGGCGGCGGTCGGCGGCCTGCATGACCTGGCGGATCCAGTCGCCCTTGGGGTCGAGCGCGGCCCGCCACGCCTGGGACAGCTGGTCCTTGGTGAGCGGGGTGCCGAGCGTCGCGGCGATCTCGTCGCCCGCGCGGGTGCGCCACTTCATCTCGCCGGAGTAGGCCAGGAAGATCACCGGACGGACGACGCCGTCGTCGAGCGCCGGGCCGTAGCCGTAGGAGAAGTCGGAGACGCTGCGCTTGACGCCCTCGGCGTCCTCCTCGTAGCCGACGAACGGGATCGGGTTGTCGTCGGACCTGAACGGCGTGCCGGTGAGCTGGAGCCGGCGGGTGGCGGGCTCGAACGCCTCGCGCACGCCGTCGCCCCACGACTTGGCGTCGCCCGCGTGGTGGATCTCGTCGAAGATGACCAGTGTCTTGCGGGCCTCGGTGCGCGCCCGGTGGAGCGCGGGGTGCATCGCGACCTGCGCGTAGGTCACCGCCACCCCGGTGTAGTCGCGCGAGGTCGTGCCCTGGCTGTTCTTGAACTCCGGGTCGATGCCGATGCCGACCCGGGCGGCGGCGTCGGCCCACTGGCGTTTGAGGTGCTCGGTGGGCGTGACGATGGTGACGGCCCTGATCACCCCGTTGGCCAGCAGCTCGCTGGCGATGCGCAGGGCGTAGGTCGTCTTGCCCGCGCCGGGGGTGGCCACGGTGAGGAAGTCACGCGGCTCGCGCCTGAAGTACAGGTCGAACGCCTGCTGCTGCCAGGCGCGCAGTTTGGGCGCGGTGCCCCACGCGGCGCGGTCTGGATAGGAAGGCGAAAGGTGGGACGCGGCGAAGGTGCTCACCGCATCACCTCTGGGGTTCGTGTGCTTCGCTCTCTCACAGTGACCCAAGAGTAATCGGGCTCACCGACAAGACGTGCCGTGCACCGAGGATTCTGGCCAAGGTCTTCCCTACGTGCTATGTGGCTTATCTGAAGCTCGTCATCACCGCGTCGAGCGCCTGTCTGCCGGTGGCCGCCTCGGGCTGGAGCAGGCCGACGAGCAGCACGGCGCGGCCCGCGCGAGTGAGAAGCATCACGCGCAGGAACGCGGGCCGGTTGACGACGTCCTGGTACTCGGCCCGCAGGGCCCGGGTGTGTCCCTGCGGGATGTCCCGGTCGTCCACGACCGTGACCTTGTCGCCCTTGAGCAGCAGCCTGGAGTACAGCTCGGCGGCCTCCCCCGCGGCCTTCTTGGCGTTCGGCACGGGCTCGGCGACCCGCCTGGCCATGACCAGCGCGCCGTTGCCGTCCCTGGCGACCGAGGTGAAGCCGGTGACGGGCGGGACCGTCCCGGCGCTCCAGCCGGGCGGCAGCCGCAGCGTCACGCCGGCCACGGCGTCGCTCAGCCGGTCGGGCCGCGGCGGCGGCGCGGTGAGCCGGGACGCCACCGCGCTCACCCCCGCGACCAGCCCCGCCACCGCCACCAGCGCGACCAGGACGCCGGCCAGCCGCCGTCCGCGCCGCGGCGCCTGCTCCAGCGGGCCGGGGTCGGCGGGGGTGCCGTAGAGGCGGGCCGAGGGCGGCAGCGGCTCGGAGGGGGTGGCGTGGCGGCGGGCCGAGGGCGGCAGCGGGCCGGCCGGTGGGTCGGCCGGCGGGTCGAACGGGACCGTCCTGCGGATCCGCGGGTTCCACGCCGTCCGCTCGTACGGGTCGCGCCCCCGGCGCGGCGGCCAGGGGGCCTCCTCGTCGCCGCCGTCGTCGTCGCCGTCGTCGCCGGTGTCGAGGTCGGGGTCGGGGTCGTCCGGGAAGTCCGCGTCCTGGGGAGGAGTGCGGCGGTGCCGGGGCCCGGAAGCGGGGGGCCAGACCCGGTGATCGTCCTCCATGACACCTCCTCGTCCCGTTGTCCTATCACTCCTCGGGACGAAGATCTGGCGATCCGTGATCGCTGTGGCGGGAGGGGCAGAATCACACGATCAGCGGGTGCGCGCGGCCAGGAACGTGGCGGCCAGCCCGATGAGCGCCATGAGGACCGAGATCACCACGAACCCGGTGGCGATCTGACCGGAGCCGTGCCCGATGAAGTTGATCACCGCGCCGCCCAGGCCCACGGTCAGGGCCGAGCCCAGCATGTCGGTGACCGACAGCGCGGCGGAGTTGGCGCCCTGCTCGCTGACCGGCGACTGCCTGAGCGCGGTCACGCTGACCGTGGTCATGCCGAGGCCCATGCCGAACCCGGCCGCGATCCAGGCCGGCACCGCGATCCAGCCGCTCACCGCGGGCAGCGCCGCGAACAGCGCGATCACG
Source organism: Nonomuraea sp. NPDC004702 (assembly GCF_053601695.1). Taxonomy (NCBI): domain Bacteria; kingdom Bacillati; phylum Actinomycetota; class Actinomycetes; order Streptosporangiales; family Streptosporangiaceae; genus Nonomuraea; species Nonomuraea sp. NPDC004702. The sequence goes on along the minus strand of NZ_JBSGCE010000014.1, from coordinate 135,667 downwards.
ATCCCGGCCGTCACGCACACCGCCCCGAGCCTGATCCGCCGGTGCGGCTCGGCGGTCCGCCTGCTCTGCAGGAACGAGCCCGCCGACCAGCCGAGCGCGCCCGTGGTCAGCGCGATCCCGGCGGCCCTGGCGTCGAAGAGCTTGACCGACGTGAGCACCAGCGGGATGAAGGAGTTGACCCCGAAGAAGGCGGCCGAGAAGAACCCGCGCAGCAGCACGGTCGTGGGCAGCCCGCGCCCGAACCGCAGCGCGCCCGGCGGCAGCAGCCGCTGCAGGCCGTAGACGAGGAAGCCCAGCCCGCCGAGCGTGGCGGCCGTGCCGATCATCGGCTGCTTGTGCAGCTCGTCCACGCCCCACAGCAGCACGCCCGCGCCGCCGGCGGCGGACGTGGCGGCCAGCGTCATCGCCAGCGGCTGCGAACGCGGCCCGCGCGGGCTCTCGTCGGCCTCCCCCGGCGTGGCCATCCGGAGCGCGGGGACGAGCATCACCAGCGCGGGCACCACCAGCGGGATGATCCCGTAGAAGACGAAACGCCAGCCCCACTCCTTCGCGACGGCCCCCGCCACGGCGGGCCCGACCATCGAGGGCACGACCCAGGCGGCCGACAGCGCCGCGAAGACCTTGGGCCGCACGACCGCCGGGTAGACCCGGGCGATCATCACGTACAGCGCCACGATCGAGGAACCGGCGCCCAGCCCCTGGACGGCCCGCGCCACCAGGAACAGCTCCTTGGCGTTCGCCGCGCCGGCCAGCGCCATCCCGGCGACGAACAGCACCACCCCGACGAGGAACGGCAGCGGGTAGCCGCGCCGGTCCGACCAGAGCCCGGCGACCACGTTGGCGAACAGGCTGGCGATGAGGAAGGCGGAGAAGCTGATGCCGTAGAGGTTGAGCGCGTCGAGGTCGGCCGAGACCGCCGGCATGACGACGCCGACCGACATGCCCTCGAAGGCGATCAGCGTGACCACCAGAAGGATCCCCAAGGTGGCGGTGCGGTACTGGGGCCCGAGGATCGGGGGTGAGGTGTCGGGAGCGTCGATTGCCTTCGGTGCTGTCACCTACACATCGTAATTGCCCCCAAACTACGCATCTGCGCTGCGTCGGTAGGCCGTCCACATCTCGTGCATGCGGTCGGCCTGGCCCTGGGTGAACTCCGACATGCACCGGTCGTGGGTGTAGTCCATGTAGTTGCGCATCGGGTCGGAGCCGGCGTGGGCGCAGGTGTCCTTGCCCTCGGGGCAGCCCTCGGTCGCGCGAGCCTCGGGGGCGGTGTCGGCGATGCCGTCGCCCGGCTCGTCGCAGCCGTTCTCGAAGGTGTGGAACAGGCCGAGCCAGTGGCCGATCTCGTGGACGCCGGTGTAGCCCTTGTCGTAGTTGGTCATCGGGCCGCCGGGCAGGCTGCGCCAGTCGATCACGACGCCGTCGAGGGCGGGGGCGCCGGCGTACCAGTAGGGGTAGCTGGCGAAGCCCAGCATGAGCTCGCTGAGCTGGGCGATGTAGAGGTTGAGCGTCTGGGCGCCGCCCTGGTGCAGGCGGGTCTTCATGTCCTTCTCGCCGCCGACGGGGTCGGTGAACCAGCTGGCGTTCTCCTTGACGGAGACCGACTCCAGCTTGAAGCGCACGCCGGTGTCGACGCCTCCGTTGCGGCCGGCGTAGGCGGCGTTGAGCACGTCGATCTGGGCCTTGACCGCCTGCTCGGAGACCTTGCGGCGGCCGTCGGTGAGGACGACCACCCGGGTCGGCACGGTGATGTGCGCTGGCACGGCCACCCCGCGCAGCCGCACCTTCAGCTCGGCCATGACCTTGGCGACGTCCTCGGGGAGCGGCGAGCGCGGGCCGGTCGCCTTAGGCACGCCCGCGGTCGGGCGCGCGGCCGGGCGCGCGGTCGGACGCGCTGTCGGACGCGCGGTCGGGCGCGCGGTCGGGCGTGTGCTCAGGCGCGCGGCCGACGATCGGCAGGGCGACGTCGGGGTGGCGTCGAGCGGGAGCGGCGGGGCGAGCCCGGCCGCCAGCAGGCATGCCAACGAGACGGCGGTCGCGCGCCGGGCCATGCAATCCCCCCGTGACGGTATGGGCTGGTCAGATTACCGACCGTAGCCTTACCCGAGGGGATTGGGCTTCAGCAACACTCACTGCTTCTTGTCGTCACCCCCGCCGCCCGACGGAAGACCTTCGTAGATCTCCTTGCACTCGGGGCAGACCGGGTATTTCTTCGGGTCCCGGCTGGGCACCCAGACCTTGCCGCACAGGGCGCGGATGGGTGTGCCCGTCACCATGCTTTCGGTGATCTTGTGCTTGTCCGCGTAGTGGGCGAAGCGCTCGTGGTCGCCGTCACCGTGAGAGGTGCGCGGCGTGGTCTCCTGCTCTGGGAGGATCTTCGTGCTCACCCCATCGAGTTTATGCCCGCCGGCGAGCGGTCCCGCGTACCGCGCCGGCGTGGCAGCGCGGCGAGCCCGGGGAGCCAGCCGAGCACGATTCCCCAGATCAGCCCCACGGCCAGGCCGCCGCCGAGATAGCCCAGATAGGCGCCGATCCCGGCCTGGGCGACCGTGGCGAGCAGGGCCGCGCGCAGCAGGTTCACCACGACCGCGGCGGCCAGGAACCTGCCCCAGGTGCGCCAGAAGCCGCCGCGCGTGGCCGCCAGCGCGCCGACCAGGACGAGCGCCAGGACCGTGTCGGCGAGCGTGAGCAGCCACGTCGTCTCGCCGAGGGGGACGACGCGCAGGCCCGGCAGCGCGTACGGGGCCCCGACCGCGGACGGCACGGCCAGGTAGCCGACCCTCGTGACCAGGGCCGCGCCGAACAGACCGAACCCCAGGACGATCAAGAAGGCGACGATCGCCGGCAGGCTATTGCGAACAAGGCTCATGTTCGGCAGGCTAGCCGCGTCCATGATTCTGATGGAAGACCCCATTTCCCGGCATCCGCGGAGATCAGATGAAGCGTGCCAGGTTGCTCGCGACGACAGCCGTGCTCGTCCTGCTGGCCGGAGGCGCCGTCGCCGCCGCGACCAGGGACGCTCCCCCGTCCACGCCCCGCTACGTCACCGACGACCGGGGACGGGCGCTGATCCTGCACGGCTTCAACACGGCGGGCAGCGCCAAGGGCGCCCCCGACGCCCTGCCCGAGCTGACCCCGGACGACATCGACCGCGAGTACCGGGACATGGGCACCAACTTCGTGCGGTTCCTCATCCAGTGGCGGGCCGTGGAGCCCTCCCCCGGCACCTATGACACGAAATATCTGGACAAGGTGGCTGAGCGGGTGCGGTGGTACTCCGACCGCGGCTACCAGGTCATGCTCGACATGCACCAGGACCTGTGGGGCAACGGCATCACCCCCACCGGCGTCGCCGGCAACGGCGCGCCCGGCTGGGCCACCCACACCGACGGCCTGCCGGTGGCCACCGACCACTTCACCTGGGAGATGTACTACCTGGAACCCGGCGTCATCCGGGCCTTCGACCACTTCTGGAACACCACCGGTGAGCACCCCGAGCTGATGGACCACTACGCCAAGGCGTGGGCGGCGGTCGCGGCCCGCTTCAAGGACGTGCCGGGCGTTCTCGGGTACGACCTGATGAACGAGCCGTGGGGCGGCTCGGTCCAGGGCGCGGCGTTCGAGACCGGACCCCTGGCCACCCTGTACCGCAAGAGCATCGACCGGATCAGGGCGGTCGACCAGGACAGCTGGATCTTCCTGGAGCCGCAGGCCGTGGGCGTCAACTGGGGGCTGCCGTCGTCGCTGCCGCGCTTCGACGACCCGCGCGGCGGGCCGCCGCGCATCGCCTTCGCCCCGCACGTCTACCCGCTGCCGCTGGACCTCGGGGACGACTACGCCGCGGGCTCCAAGGAGTGGACCGACCGCACGCTGGGCTGGTGGCGCGAGAACATCGCGCGGACGGCCGAGCGCATGGGGGCGCCCGTCCTGCTGGGCGAGTTCGGGCTGGACATGACCCGGCCCGGCGCGTCCGACCTGGTGCGGAAGGTCCAGGGGCTGAGCGACGAGGTGGGCACCGGCATGGCCTACTGGTCGCGGGACGCCGACGCCTGGGGGCCGTACGACGTGAAGGGGAAGGCCACCGCGTTGCCGGGCGCGTACGTCAGGGCCTACCCGAGGGCGATCGGCGGCGTCCCGATCAGCGTGACCTACGGTGAGAACCGCCTCCAGGTGGTCTTCGACGCCAACGAGACCGGCCCCACCGAGATCTACCTGCCCGAGCGCGGCTTCCCCAACGGCGCCCGGGTGGACGGCGGCACCGCCGCCTGGAACGCCGCCAGGCGCATCCTGACGGTCACCACCAAGACCTCGGGCCGCGTCGTCCTGACCGTCACCCCCGCATAACGGGCCCCGGACAACCGTCACCCCGCACAACCGGCCCCGGACAACCGTCACCCCGCACAACCGGCCCCGGACAGCGGAACGGCCCCCGCCACGCAGGCGGGGGCCGTTCCGGCGGGACGCGGTCAGCCCATGTGGACCGGCGCGCCCTCGCTCTTCCGCCCGGCCTTGACGAACATCGTCAGCAGGGCCGTCAGCACCGCGACACCGGTGCTGACCAGGAAGGCGAGGTGCATGCCGTCCATGAACGAGTGGTGCACGGCGTCGGTGACCACCTGCGGCAGCCCGGGAGGCGCCGCGCCGAACGCGGCGGCCTTCTCCAGCAGCGGGAGCTGAGCGGGCGGGATCGCCTGCGCCGCCGGGCCGAGGTAGCCGGGCAGGGTGTCGGCGATCTCGCCGGCCATCACGGCGCCCAGGATCGCGGTGCCGAGCGCGCCGCCGACCTGCATGGCCGACTGCTGCACGCCGCCCGCGACGCCGCTCAGCTCGACCGGCGCGTTGCCCACGATGATCTCGGTCGCGCCGACGAACACCGGCGAGAGACCGAAGGCCAGCAGCACGAACGGCAGGCCGCTCTCGATGAACGAGGCGTCGATGCTGAGACGCGACATGAGGAACATCGAGCACGCGGTGATCAGCAGACCGGCGGCCATCGTGATCTTCGGCCCGAGCTTGCCGATCGCCATGCCGGCCAGCGGCGAGGCCACGATCATGCCCGCGCTCATCGGCAACATCCGCAGACCCGCCTCCAGCGGGGTCAGGCCGTGCACGCCCTGGAAGAAGAAGCCGAGGAAGAACATCGCGCCGAACATGGCGAACGCGACCATCATCATCAGCAGGGTGCCGATCGAGATCGAGGCGTTCTTGAACAGCGACAGCGGCACCAGCGGCTGCTTGGCCCTGCTCTGCCAGAAGATGAACGCGGCGATGAGCACCACGAACGCGCCGATGAAGGTCAGCGTCGTCGAGTCGCCCCAGCCCCACTCGGGGGCCTTGATGATCGTCCAGACCAGCGAGAACATCGCGCCCGACAGCAGCAGCACGCCGAGCCAGTCGATCCTGGCGAACGTCTGGACGCGGTTCTCCTTGATCAGGAAAATGCCCATGATCAGCGCGACGATGCCCACCGGGGCGTTGATGAAGAAGACCGACTCCCAGCTCACCTTCTCCACCAGCACGCCGCCCACGATCGGGCCGGCGGCGCTGGACAGGCCGATGATCGCACCCCAGGCGCCCATGGCCTGGTTCAGCTTCTCACCGGGGAAGGCGCCACGCAGCAGGGCCAGGGCGGCCGGCTGGAGCAGGGCGCCGAAGAGGCCCTGAAGCACCCGCAGGCCGATCAGCGCGCCGACCGGCGACACGCCGGGAACGATGTCGGCCAGTTCCTGGCTGAGACCGATGCCGATCGAGGACAGAGCGAAGCCGGTCACGCCGATCAGGAAGACGCGCTTGTGCCCGAACAGGTCGCCGAGCTTGCCCGCCGTGATCAGGAACACGGCCAGCGCGAGCAGGTAACCGCTGGTCACCCACTGCAGGTCGGACAGCGACGCCTTCAACTCCATCTGGATGACGGGGTTGGCGATGCCCACCACCGTGCCGTCCAGCATCACCATGATGACGCCGAGGCTGACCGCCAACAGCACCAGCCACGGGTTTCCGCCACCTGTCCCCGTCTTACCGAGGCCGGGCGACGACGGTTCGACGACCGCCTTCGCGTTAGCCATAAGGTCCCCCTCAGTCACATACCGCTCAACTGCGGCATAGGTCTCGTAAGCCTCAGGTAGGGTATGTCAGGCGATGACTTATGACAAACGATTTTAAAAAGACGCCGCATGACTTCTGGCACACTGTGACAGAAAGGTGGCGAAGGGGTGTCCGCTGTGGGTCTACGGGAACGCAAGAAGGAGAAGACGCGCCTCGCGCTCCTCGACGCGGCGCTCGACCTGTTCCTCGAACAAGGATACGAGTCCACCACGATCGAGCAGATAGCGGGGGTCGTCGAAGTCTCTCCCCGCACCTTCTTCCGCTACTTCACCAGCAAGGACCATCTCGTTCTGTGGTTCCACGACCACGGCGAGGAGATCCTGCTGGAGGAGTTCGCCGCTCGTCCCGCGGACGAGCCCCCGTTCACGTCGCTCATGCACGGCCTGCGGGCCATGGTGGACGACATGCAGGGGTCAACGCCGGAGGACACCGAGAGGTTCCTGAAGCTGCGGCAACTATTCGATAAATATCCACATCTGGTGGGACAGTCGGTGGCCCGGGGCGCCATGACGGAGACCCGGCTGGCCGAGGCCGTCGCCGCCCGCAGAGGGGTCGCCCCCGAGGACGATCAGCTGACGTACCTGATCGTGGCGTTCGCGATGTCCACCATGCGCATCGGCTTCGAGTGCCCCCGCAGGGAGACCACCATGCCGGAGATCGTCTCACGCATCTCCGAGGCGGTCGCGCTGGCCGAGGCGTCGCTGCGGCCCGGCTGGGACACCCGCCCGGCGGCCTAGTTCATCGTGGGGTCGTCGGGGCAGGTCGCCACGAAGGCCAGCTCGCCCGGCTGGCGCCGCAGCACGTGCCGCCAGAGCGAGCCGGGGTCGCCGTGGAAGGTGTCGCCGTCCTCGGAGTCGACGACGTACCAGGCGCCTTCGGCGATCTCGCTCTCCAGCTGGCCGGAGGTCCAGCCGGCGTACCCGGCGAAGATCCGCATCTGCGCGATCTCGCCCTGGAGGATCTCGGGGGGCGCGTCGAGGTCGACCGTGCCCAGGCGGGAGACGGCCGGGGTGCCGGCGTGGAGCCTGCGCCAGCCGAGCGGCTCCTCCCCGCTCGGGACCGCCGCGAGGGCGAGGGCGCTGTCGGTCTGCACGGGACCGCCTTCGAACAGCACCGGCGGCCCGGTCACCAGCGGGTCCCAGACCGGCAGCACCTGCGTGACCGAGATGTCGCTGGGCCGGTTGAGCACCACGCCGAGCGTGCCGCCGTCGTGGTCGTGTTCCAGGATCAGCACGACGCTACGCCGGAAGTTGGGGTCGTCAAGAAGCGGCGTCGCCACCAACAAACCGCCGACGTAGATCGCTTCCGCCATACCTCCATCATGAGGGGTGTGACGGACTTCCGCTCCCCCGGCTCGGCCATGTTACTTTCTGTGCGCTTATGGGCACGATCTGTGGCAAAGATCACGCTTGCGGGGCTCGGGAGGAGCACATGCGCATCGGTACACGCCTCGTCCTGGCCGCCCTTCCCGTGGGCGCGGCCGTGCTGCTCCCGTCGTCCGCGCAGGCGTGGCCGCTGCCCGACCGGGGTGATCCGTTCACGATGACGACCGACCGGATCGCGTGCGGCTCGGGGTCCGTACGGGTCACGCTGCGCAACCAGACCCCTCAGCTCGCCCGGTTCGACCTGCGGGTGGACGCGCGGAGCGTGGCGACCGGCTCGATCCCGGCCCGCAAGCAGGTGGTCAGGACGGTTCGGATCGACCGGGGCACCACCCGCGAGATCGAGGCGTTCTCGGTCACCGACACCCATCCCGACACGCTGCTCGACTCCACCCGGGTGCGCAACGACTGCGCCTGGGGGCGGGAGCGCAGGCACGGCCGCCTGCCGTACACGGGGCCGCCGTCCGACCTCTGGGGCAAGCTGGCGACGGCGGCCGGGCTCGTGGTGATGGGCGGGATCATGTGGTGGTACGGCTCCGTCTGGCCCCGTTCGGTCCCCGACGGCCCCCTGTGACCCCGCCCGTGACCCCGCCCGCGCGGGAGGCGCCGTCGTGCCGCGTCAGGCGTCCCGCGGGACGAACGCGCCCGCCCGCGCCGCGGCCAGCGTGCGCAGCGCCGCGTCCCGGGCGACCTCCAGGTCCACCGGCTCCTTGGTGACGAGCAGGCGGTAGTAGAGCGGCGCGGAGATCGCCCGGATCACCTCCATGCCGTCGGTGCCCTCGGGCAGCTCACCCCGTTTCACCGCGAGGTCGACGACCTTCGCCCACTCCTCGATGCGCCGCAGATAGAACGCGCGCAACGCCTGGACGGCCTGCGCGTCGGAGGTGCCCGCCGCGATCACCGCCTGGAACGTGGCCCCGAGCCGGTGGTCGGTGACCGCGCCCACGACGGCCCCGGCGTTGGCCAGCAGGTCGCCCTCGATGGATCCCGTGTCGGCGTGCGGTGACGACTGCTCGGCCAGCTCGGTCATCAGGTCCGTCACCAGCCCGGCCCTGCTGCCCCAGCGCCGGTAGACCGTGGTCTTGCCCACGCCGGCCCTGGCCGCCACCTGGTCCATGGTCAGCCCATGGAAACCGTGCTCGACCAGCTCGTCCTGAGTGGCCTCCAGCACGGCCGCGCGCACGCGCGCGGTGCGGCCCCCTGGCCGCACAGTCCCCGCCAAACGGGACTCTTGTTCCATTAATACCCCTTTCATGCTATCGTCGTGCCGCATCTTAACGGAACTAGTGTCCCATTAGGGGGATGGCATGACCGTGCTCGCCGATCGGCCCCGATCCGATCGCATGACGTCCGCGCAGCGGCTGGTTCTGGTGCTCCTGCTGGGGTCCCAGTTCATGCTCGCCGTGGACTTCTCCATTCTGAACGTGGCGCTGCCGGTGATCGGTTCAGGTCTCGGCTTCGCGCTGTCCGACCTCCAGTGGGTGGCCACGGCGTTCGCGTTGGCCGCCGCCGGGTTCACGTTGCTCTTCGGCAGGATCGCCGACCTGTTCGGGCGGCGCCGGCTGTTCCTGGCGGGCATGGTGCTGCTGGGGGTCTCCTCGCTGGCCGGCGGCCTGGCCGTCTCACCCGGCATGCTGCTGGTCGCCCGGGTCGCCCAGGGCCTGGCCACGGCCGTCGTCACGCCCGCCGGGCTCGCGCTGCTGACCACGTCGTTCCCCGAGGGGCCGCTGCGGGCCAGGGCGCTCGGCCTGAACGGCGCGCTGATGTCGGCCGGGTTCACCTCGGGCGCGATCCTGGGCGGGCTGCTGACCGAGTTGCTGAGCTGGCGGTGGGCCTTCTTCGTCAACGTGCCCGTCGCGCTGGCCGTGGTCGTCGCCGCGCCCGTGGTGCTGAAGGAGAGCCGTCCCGCCGAGCGGCCCGGGATGGACCTGCCCGGCGCGGTGAGCGTGACCGCCGGCCTGCTCGCGCTGGTCTTCGGCCTGACCAGGGCCGGCGAGCACGGCTTCGCCGACCCCCTCGGCCTCGGCGCGCTCGCCGCCGGCGCCGCCCTGCTCGTCGCCTTCTGGTACGTCGAGCGCAGAGCCGCCGCGCCCCTGGTGCCCGTCCCGATCCTGGCCCGGCCCAACGTCACCTGGGGCAACCTGGCCGGGCTGATCGCCTTCGCCACGGAGACGTCCCTCGTCTTCCTGATGACCCTCTACCTGCAGAAGGTGCTCGGCTACTCGGCCCTGGCGACCGGGCTGGCGTTCGGGGTGCTGGGGCTCGGCACCGTGCTCGGCGGCGTGCTCGCGCCCCGGGTCCTCGGCCGGCTCGGCAGGGGCCGGGCGCTGGCGGCCGGTTTCGGGCTCCAGGCCGTCGCGACGGCGTCGCTGGCGCTGCTGGGCACCGGTCCCGGATGGATCTGGCTGCTGCTGGCGGCCACGTTCGCGGGCGGGATCGGGAACATGGTGGCGATCGTCGGGTTCATGGTGACGGCCACGTCCGGTCTGCCGGACTCCGAGCAGGGCCTGGCCACCGGCCTGGCGACGATGACCCAGCAGGTCGGCATCACCATGGGCATCCCGGTCATGAGCGCCGTGGCCACGGCCGCGATGGGCACCGTGCTGCAAGGGGTGATCGTGGCGGTGCTCGTCAACGCCGCCCTCACGGTCGGCGGAGCACTGATTTCCCGCAAGCGTTCGGCAATGTCGAACTGATCTGCGCTAGGGTGGCCGCCGTGGGAGAGACGATTCAATCGGTGGAACGGGCGGCCGCGATCCTGCGGCTGCTCGCATCCGGCCCCCGCCAGCTCGGCGTGGCGGAGCTGGCCAGAGCGCTGGGCCTGCCCAAGGGCACGCTCCACGGCATCCTGCGCACGCTGGTCCGCGTCGGCTTCGTCGAGCAGGACGCCGCGACCGGCAAGTACCGGCTCGGGGCCACCCTGCTCCACCTGGGCAGCAGCTACCTCGACGTCAACGAGCTGCGCACCCGCTCGATCAACTGGGCCGACGCCCTGGCCGGGCGGAGCAGGGAGAGCGCCTGGATCGGCACCCTGCACGAGGGGCACGTGCTGGTGATCCACCACGTGTTCCGCCCGGACGACAGCATGCAGACCCTCCAGGTCGGCACCTACCTGCCGACGCACGCCAGCGCGCTCGGCAAGGTGCTGCTCGCCTACGACCCGTACGGGGAGTCGCTCGCGGCCCCGCCACTGCCGGCGTACACCGACCGGACGCTGGTCGACGCCGCCAAGCTGGAGGAGGACCTGGAGCAGGTCCGGGCCAGGGGATGGGCGGCCGAGATGGAGGAGCTCACCGAGGGCGAGGTCGCCATCGCCGCCCCGATCAAGGACCCGCGCGGCCTCGTGGTGGGCGCCATCGGCATCCGCGGCGCGGTCGAACGGCTGACCTCCGACGGCGCCCTGACCATGGAGTACGTCTCCTACGTCCGCGACGCCGCCCGCGCGATCACCCGCGATCTGGCCAGATGACCGGTTGAACAACACCGGGGCAAACACGTAACATCGCTCACATCGTTCGACAATGTCGAACCCCGACTCCCCAAGCGAGGAACCTCGTGCCTCGACCGCACTACATCGCAGCCATCGACCAGGGCACCACGTCCAGCCGGTGCATCGTCTTCGACCAGGCCGGCAACATCGTCACCGTCGCCCAGCGCGAGCACCGCCAGATCTTCCCCAAGCCGGGCTGGGTCGAGCACGACGCCGAGGAGATCTGGCAATCGGTCCGGACCGTCATGGCCGAGGCCACCGAGGGGCTCGACATCGCCGCGCTGGGCATCACCAACCAGCGCGAGACCACCGTCCTGTGGGACCGGGAGACCGGGCGTCCCGTCTGCCCCGCGATCGTGTGGCAGGACACCAGGACCGACGCGCTCACCCGCGCGCTCGCCGAGCACGCGGGGCTGTTCAAGGAGAAGGCCGGCCTGCCGCTGACCACGTACTTCTCCGGGCCGAAGATCCGCTGGCTGCTCGACGCGTACGACCTGCGCGAGCGGGCCGAGCGCGGCGAGGTGCTGTTCGGCACGATGGACAGCTGGCTGCTGTGGAACCTGACCGGCCGCCACCTGACCGACGTGACCAACGCCAGCCGCACGATGCTGATGAACATCCACACGCTGAGCTGGGACGACGACCTGCTCGCCGCCCTCGGCGTGCCGCGCGCGATGCTGCCGGAGATCCGCCCGTCCGCCGAGGTCTACGGCCACACCGCGGCCGGCGTGCCGGTGGCCTCCGCGCTCGGCGACCAGCAGGCGGCGCTGTTCGGCCAGACCTGCTTCGAGCCCGGCGAGACCAAGAGCACCTACGGCTCGGGCAGCTTCCTGCTGATGAACACCGGCCAGGACCCCGTCGTCTCCCGGCACGGCCTGCTGACCACCGTCGGCTACCAGATCGGCGACGGCCCGGCCACGTACGCGCTGGAGGGCGCGATCGCCGTCACCGGCTCGCTGGTGCAGTGGCTGCGCGACAACCTGGGCCTGATCTCCAGCGCCGCCGAGATCGAGACGCTGGCCAAGACCGTCGACGACAACGGCGGCTGCTACTTCGTCCCGGCCTTCTCGGGGCTGTTCGCACCTCACTGGCGCTCCGACGCGCGCGGCGTGATCGCCGGGCTGACCGGGTTCGTCACCAAGGGGCACATCGCGCGGGCCGTCCTGGAGGCCACCGCCTGGCAGACCCGCGAGGTCGTCGACGCGATGAACGCCGACTCCGGCCTCGACCTGACCACGCTGCGCGCCGACGGCGGCATGACGGCCGACAACCTGCTCATGCAGACGCTGGCCGACGTGCTGGCCGTCCCCGTGATCAGGCCGATGGTCGCCGAGACCACCGCGCTCGGCGCCGCGTACGCCGCCGGCCTGGCCACCGGCTACTGGCCCGACCTCGACAGCCTGCGCGCCAACTGGCACAAGGCGTCGGAGTGGCGGCCGGAGATCGACGAACAGGTCCGCGCGCGGGAGTACCGCAATTGGAAGAAGGCCGTGGCCCGCACCCTCGACTGGGTCGAACAGTAGGACTGGAGCACGTCATGAACATCGCCATCGGCGCCGACCGGGCCGAGATCCGGCACGAGCTCTCCCGCGCCACGTACGACCTGCTGGTGATCGGCGGCGGCATCCTCGGCACCTCCGTCACCTGGATGGCCGCGCAGGCCGGGCTGCGGGTGGCGATGGTCGAGGCGGGCGACTTCGCCGGGGCCACCTCCAGCGCGTCGTCCAAGCTGGTCCACGGCGGCCTGCGCTACCTGCAGACCGGCAACGTCAAGCTGGTCGCCGAGAACCACCGCGAACGCCGTGCCCTGGCCGCCGACATCGCGCCCCACCTGGTCAAACCGCTCAGCTTCCTGGTGCCGATCTACAAGGGCGGCCCGCACGGCGCGGCCAAGCTCGGCGCCGGCGTCTTCCTGTACTCCGCGCTGTCGGTGTTCGGCGACGGCATGGGCAAGGTCATCACGCCGCACCAGGCCATGACCCGCGTCCCCGCGCTGCGCAGCGAGGGACTGCGCGCCGCCGCCGTCTACGGCGACCACCAGATGAACGACAGCCGCGTCGCCGTCATGACCGTGCGCGCGGCCGTCGACGCGGGGGCGGTCGTGCTCAACCACGCCGAGGTCGTCGGACTGCGCAAATCGGGCGGCAACACGACCGGCAACGTGACCGGGGCCGAGCTGCGCGACCGTCTCGACGGCACCGAGTTCGGGGTGGACGCCCGGCTCGTCCTCAACGCCACCGGCCCGTGGGTGGACCACCTGCGCCGGATGGAGGACCCGCACGCCGCGCCGAGCATCAGGCTCTCCAAGGGCGCCCACCTGGTCATGCGCCGCCACGACCCGTGGAAGGCCGCGCTCACCACGCCGATCGACAAGTACCGGGTCTCCTTCGCCATCCCGTGGGAGGACCACCTGCTGCTCGGCACCACCGACGAGGCGTACGAGGGCGACCCGGCCGACGTGCGCGCCACCGACGCCGACATCGCCCAGATCCTCGACGAGGCCGGTCACGCCGTACGCGACTGCCAGCTCCGCCGTGAGGACATCACCTACGCCTTCGCCGGGCTGCGCGTGCTGCCCGGCGGACCTGGGCAGGTGTCGGCCGCCAAGCGGGAGACCGTGGTGACCAGGGGCGCGGGCGGCATGTTGTCGGTCGCGGGCGGCAAGTGGACCACCTACCGGCACATCGGCAGGCACGTCCTGGAGACCCTCTCCCGCCTGCCGGGCCGGCCGCTCGGCGACGACCTGGCCGACATCCTGCCCGCCGTGCCGCTGCCGGGCCTGGCCAGCCCGGACGCCGTCGCCATGCGCCTGTGGACCGAACGCGAGCCGGGCGCCCGCATGGACCCGCTGGTCGCCCGCAACCTGGCCACCCACTACGGCACGATCGCCTTCGACGTGGCCCGGCTCATCCGCGACGACCCCTCGCTCGGCGAGCGCATCCACCCCGACGGGCCCGACATCTGGGCCCAGGCCGTCTACGCCCGCGACCACGAGTGGGCGGCCACCGTCGACGACGTCGTGCGCCGCCGTACCACGCTCACCGTGCGCGGCCTCGACACACCCGACGTCCGCACCCGCATCGAGCAGCTCCTCGCCTGACCGTCACCCGGGCCGCGGCGGCGCCCCGCCGCCGCGACTGCGACGAACGTCACCGCAGTTCACAGGTTCGAAGCGGCCGGTACGGGGAATCCGAGATGGCGCATCCGCCGCCTCCCGCCGAGGCGGCGGGCCGCCTACCGGCCGAACCCTCTTCTGCCGCCCCTACGGAGGTGACGTCATGTCCGCCAAGTCCCGGCTGCACATCGCGATGGTGGCTCCCCCGAGGTTCGAGAACCCGCCCCGCTCGTACGGCGGTGTCAAGGTCATGATGGACGACCTCGCGCGGTCCCTGCTCAGACTGGGCCACCAGGTCACCCTGATCGGCGCGGGCCGGTCGGGCACGTCCCCGCACGTCCTGGCCGCCTACACCGAGCCGCCTTCCCACCCGCTCGACGAACCCGCCCCTAGGGCGGCGGTCCCCGACGTCCGGCCGGCGGACCTGGACGTGGACGTCGTCCACGACCACTCCCCGGCCGGCTCGGTGACCGCCCTGAACCCCCGGATCCCGACGGTGACGACCGTGCACGGCCCGGCCTCGGGCGAGCAGGCCGAGCGCTACCGCCGGCTCGGCGACTCCGTCGGCCTGGTGTCCACCTCGACGTTCCAGCGCATGCAGGCCCCCGACCTCAACTGGCTGGGCACCGTGCACAACGGCGTGGACCTGAAGAGCTTCCCCTTCCGCGAGCGCAAGGAGGACTACGCGCTCTTCCTCGGCCGGTTCAGCCCCGGCAAGGGCGCCCACCTGGCCATCGACGCCGCCCGGCGGGCCGGCCGGCGCATCGTGCTCGCCGGCCGGTTGAACGAGCCGTCCGAGCACGAGTACTTCGACCGCCACATCCGCCCCCGGCTCGGCGACGACGCCGTCTACGTCGGCGAGGCCGACGGCCCGCGCAAGCGCGAGCTGCTGGCCGACGCCCACTGCCTGCTCTTCCCCAGCCGCCGGGAGGAGGCGTTCGGCATGGTCATGATCGAGGCCATGGCGAGCGGCACCCCGGTGGTCGCGCTGCGCGGCGGCGCCGTGGGCGAGGTCCTCGTCGACGGCATCACCGGTTACGTCTGCGACGACCCCGCCGACCTGGCCGAGGCGGTCGAGGCCGCGGGCGGCCTGAACCCGGCCGACTGCCGCATGCACGTCAAGCGCAACTTCGACGCGCTCGGCATGGCCATGGGCTACGAGAAGATCTACGAGCTGAGCATCCGCGACCGGCGTCCGGCGCCGTTCGCCGCCTGACCGGCGCGTCCCCGTGCGGCGGATCGCCGCCGCACGGGGTGTCGCCCCCGTCCCGGGGGAAGGGGGTAGGCATGCGCACTGCCATGAACGAGGCTCTGATCAGGCATTTCACCGACCTGCGCGACGGCGTCCACGGCGGCGTCACCGCGCGGGAGGACAAGGAACGCCTGTTCGCCACGGCGGTCGAGCTGCTCGACCCGGTGGCGCGGGCGACGCTGGACGAGTTCAACGCCGACCTGCTCCTCGGCACGGGGCAGGTGGTGGCCAGCGGGCTCACCAGGTCTCAGGAGGGCGGGCTCAACGCCATGTGGTCGCTCACGTGGCCGGAGCAGCGCGACAAGGACATCCTGCCGATCGCGATCGTGGCCCACTACGGCGCCGATTTCCACCACCCGCACCTGCGCGGCAACACGGTCGGCGACTGGCCGCTGAACGTCTTCGACCACTCGGACGCGGCGGGCCAGCTCACCACCCTGCGCGCCATCGCCGCCGCCGACGCCCACAACCTGGTCTTCCAGGAAAGCTACCGCCTCATCCCCGCCGTCACCCGGTAGGCGGGAGCTTTCCCGTCTTCACGGCCCTTGCACGCTTTCCGTCTTCACGGCCCTTGCACGCTTTTCCGTCTTTACGGCTTCGCGTGGTCGAGCCACCCGCCGTACTCCGGCTGGCGGCCCTCCATGTCACGCCCGCTGACCCTTCACCGGCGCGCCGCCGTGACGGTGCGCTCTGTGGGCCGCCCGGGTGCGGGGCCGAGCCGCCGGGTCGGCCCCTGCGCGTCACGCCTCGGTGAAGCCTCTTGCCCGGCCGCCGGCGCTCTCGCGGACCGCGGCGGCCACCGCCGTCGCCACGTCGGGGTGGAAGACGCTCGGCACGATGTAGTTGGGGCCCAGCTCCTCCGGGGTCACCACGGCCGCCAGCGCGCCCGCCGCGGCCAGCAGCATCTCCTGCGTCACCCCACCGGCCTGCGCGTCGAGCAGGCCGCGGAACACGCCCGGGAAGGCCAGCACGTTGTTGATCTGGTTGGGGTAGTCGGAGCGGCCGGTCGCCACCACGGCGGCGTGCTCGCGCGCGTCGTCGGGCGAGACCTCGGGCTCGGGGTTGGCCAGCGCGAAGACCACGGAGTCCTTGGCCATCGTCGCGATGTCGTCGCCGGTCAGGATCCCGGGCGCGGACACGCCCACGAACACGTCGGCGTCCTTGACCGCGCCACGCAGGTCGCCCGCGTAGCCGTCGGCGTTGGTGTGCTCGGCGATCCAGCGCAGCGAGTCGTCGAGGTCGTCGCGGCCCTTGTGCACGGCGCCCAGGTAGTCACAGACCACCACGTTGCGGGCGCCGGCGGCCAGCAGCAGCCGCAGCACCGCGTTCCCGGCCGCGCCGGCGCCGGCCATCGTGATCCTGACGTTCTCGATGGACTTGTTCACCACGCGCAGCGCGTTGGTCAGCGCCGCCAGCACGCAGATCGCCGTGCCGTGCTGGTCGTCGTGGAAGACCGGGATGTCCAGCAGCTCGCGCAGCCGGCGCTCGACCTCGAAGCAGCGCGGCGCGCCGATGTCCTCCAGGTTGATGCCGCCGAACCCGGGCGCGATCAGCTGCACCGTGCGGACGATCTCGTCGACGTCCTGGGTGTCGAGGCAGATCGGCCAGGCGTCGATGCCCGCGAACCGCTTGAACAGGGCCGCCTTGCCCTCCATGACCGGCAGCGCGGCCTCCGGCCCGATGTTGCCCAGGCCCAGCACCGCCGACCCGTCGGTGACCACGGCCACCGAGTTGCGCTTGATCGTCAGGCGCCGCGCGTCCTCCTTGTTCCTGGCGATGGCCATCGACACGCGCGCCACGCCCGGGGTGTAGGCCATGGACAGCTCGTCGCGGTTGCGCAGCGGCACCTTCGACTTCATCTCGATCTTGCCGCCGAGGTGCATGAGGAACGTGCGGTCGGACACCTTGTGGATGACGACGCCCTCGACCGCCTCCAGCTGGTCGACGATGGCCTGCGCGTGGTCGGTGTCACGCGCGGCGCAGGTGACGTCGATGCGGAGCTTCTCGTGGCCCGCGTTGGTGACGTCGAGGGCGGTCACCACGCCTCCGGCCGACTCTACGGCGTGGGTGAGCTGGCTCACGGCCTTGCCGCCTGCGGGCACCTCGAGACGCACGGTTATGGAGTACGACACACTCGGGACGGTCGCCACGTCAATCGCTCCTTCGGGACTGACCAAGAAGTCATCCAAGGATAGGGGGCATCAGGTCAACCCAGTGCCGTCGCTGCGGTGACGATGAGATCGACACACGCGGGGACGGGAATCGTCGTGCTGTCGAGCACAAGGTGATAGTGGCACGGATCACCCGGATCCGCCCGGTAGAAGTGGCGGACGTAGGCCGTCCTGGCCCGGTCGTTGTCCTCGACGACGGCCCGCGCCTCCCGCTCGCTCGTGCCGCTCAGCGTGGCCGTCTGGCGGACCCGGCGCTTCAGCGGCGCGTCGAGCCTGACGTGCAGGGCGCCGGGATGGTCGGCCAGCACCAGGGCGCCGGCGCGGCCCAGGAAGACGCCTCCCTGGGCCAGGGCCATCTCCTTCATCATGCGCTCGGTGCGCCGGACGAACTCCTCGGGCGGCAGCGGCATCGCGCCGGGCACGTACATGTCCACGCCGCCGAAGGTGACCGTGGGCAGCCGGATGGCGCCCGACAGCAGCCTGCCCAGGCCGTGCTCGGCGCGGTCGTCGTGGGCCAGCGCCTCCTCCAGCGTGCAGCCGAGCTCCTTGGCCACGGCGCTGGGGATGGCACGGTCGACGAAGGGCACGCCGAGCCGTTCGGCGACGGCCGGGCCGATGTGGCTGCCGGCCGTGCCGTAGGCCGCGGAGATCGTGACGACCCGCATACCCCCAGGCTAGAACAGGGCGCTCGCCAATGCTCTACGCGCTTTCGCCAAAGATGGGTCGTCTGACGGCAACGCGTCGAAAAGTCCGAGCAAGTGCTTTCTGGCCCGGTCGCGGTCGTCGCCCGACGTGCGCTTGACCACGGCCACGACACGCTCGAACGCCTCGTCGACCGCGCCGGAGAGCATCTCCAGGTCGGCGGCCAGCAGCTGCGCGTCGATGTCGGACGGGTCCTGGAGGCGCCGCTGCACGTCGGCCGGGTCGGCCGCGGAGGTGCGCTTGATCAGGCCGACGCCCGCCAGGCCCATCTTGGCGTCCTCGTCGCCGGGGACGCGGGCCAGCAGGCGCTGGTAGGCCGCCTCGGCCGCGTCGAGGTCGCCCGCGTCGATGGCCTGCTCGGCCGCCACCAGGTCGGGGTCGGCGGGCGGCCCGGCGGGCTCCTGCGGCCCCTCCTCGGCCGCCGGCGGCCGGGCGTCGGGGTTGGCCTGGTAGAACTGCTCGACCGCGCCCATCAGCTCGTCGAGCCAGCGGCGCACCTCCTGCTCGGGCAGCACCTGCTGGAAGCCGGTGACGGCCTGCCCCTGGAAGATGGCCAGCACGGTCGGCACGGCCTGCACCCGCAGCGCCTGCGCGATCTGGGGGCTGGCGTCGACGTTGACCTTGGCCAGCACGGCCCGGCCACCCAGGTCGCCGATCACCTTCTCCAGCACCGGGCTGAGCTGGGCGCTGCCGGGCGCCCTCGGCGACCACAGGTCGAGCACCACCGGCACGGTCATCGACCGGTCGATGACGTCCGTCGTGAACGTCTCCTCGGTCACGTCGACGACCGAGGCCGAGGTGGCCCCCTGGGGACCGGCGGCCTCCCGCCGGGCCTGGGCCTCCAGTGCCTGTTTGCGCGCGCCCAGGTCCACAGCTCCGTAGAGCGACCCGGGCCTAGAGAAGTCCGCCATGCTCCTCATCTTGCCGCATGGACGGGCCCGCGAAGTCACCCGCCGCCACCCTCAGCGTGCGGAGCTGGTCGAAGATCTGGCGGAGTTCGTCCTCGGCGTACATCGTGAGGCCGAACTCGGCGGCCATCAGGTCGTCGGTGGCCCGGCGCACGACCTCCCTTCCCTTGGCGGTGATCTCGGCCAGCACGCCGCGTCCGTCGCGGGGGTTGGGCAGGCGGCAGACGAACCCGGACTTCTCCAGCCTGTCCACCGTGTTCGTGACGCTGGTGGGGTGGACCATGAGCCGTTCGCCGATCTTCCACAGCGGCAGCGAGCCGGTGTGGCTGAAGGTCAGCAGGACCAGGGCCTCGTAGCGGGCGAAGGTGAGGTCGTGGGGTTTCAGCAGCGAGTCGAGCTGCGACAGCAGGATCTGCTGCGCTCTCATGATCGAGGTGACCGCGGCCATCGCGGAGGAAGGCCCGAAGCGGGCACGCCAGCTCTCCGCGGCGCGGTCAATGGGATCGAACGGCAGATTGAGCGGCTTCGGCTGGGACACAGCGCTACGGTAGCGTGCCTCTCGTCCCGGTTTCGTCGGGCTACCTGGAGCGACAGGCTTCACCGCTTGACCAAGAATCCGACCGTCAATCATCACGCTCCGTTATGGTTCTCTCACGTAAGGTGACGCGGAAGCCAAGTCCATCTGCCGTGGGGACGGGTCTGGGCTGGCATTCTTCCGCTTTGCCGAGGGCACGGGGGGTGCTTGGTGAACATCAACGGGATACAGGGTGCGTGAGCACTCGGGCGTTACACGCGAGGAGCTGAAGCACAGCGCGGCCGTGACAGTGGCGGTGCTGCTCGCTCTCGGCCTGGTCGCGGCGTGGAACGTCCTGATACCCGGCGTCGACGCGTGGGAGAACATCCTGGCCGCGGTCATCGGCTCGCTGCGGATGACCGGGCCGGTGGCGGCCGCGTTCGCCGCGTGGGTGGCGTTGCGCAAGCGGCGCGCCCTGCGCGGTCGGTCGCTCACGACGTGGCGGGCGCTCAAGGCGCCGCTGGCGATCGTGGTGGTGGTGCTGGGCTCGTTCGGCGCGACGGTGCTGGTGCTGGCGGTCAAGACCGTGCTCACCGACCAGGCGGGGCGGCTCAGCCTGTCCGGCCTGGGCATGGGCATGGCGGGCCTGGCGCTCTACGCGGTGATCGGCTGGGTGGCCGGCTGGGTCGTGCCCAAGATGCTCACTCCGCCTATCACGGGGCTGGCCTGCTACGTCGCCTTCTCCTGGCTGGCCGACGACCGGGGGCTGGCCGACCGGCTGGTGCCGGGCACGGGCGAGCCGTACGACCTGTTCCAGGGGCTGGGCGGGGCGCCGTTCTTCGACCAGACGATCTGGCTGCTCGGCATCACCTGCGCGCTGCTGCTCGGCTGGGCGGCGCTGGTGACCAGGCAGGCCCTGGTGCTGGCGTGCGCGCTGCTGGCCGTCCTGGCTGCTGGCATGGGCGTGTCGCGGATGCTGGCCCACCCCAAGCCGGCCGCGGCCGAGGACATCGCCTACGCCTGCCAGGAGTGGCCGATCACGGTCTGCCTGCACCCCGGGATGCGGGCCGGGCAGACCGAGCTGGGCGCGGTGTTCACGCAGATCGCCTCGCGCCTGGCCGGCACGCCGGCCGCGTTCACGCGGGTGGAGCAGCGGCCGCTGGACGAGCCGCTGAAGCCCTCCAACGGCCTGGCGCCGATCCACGTGCCCGACCTGTCGGCGGGGTTCGCCGAGGAGGCGGCCTACGAGTACATCGACGCGCTGGCCGCCCGCTGCCCCGGCACGCCGGCCGACGGCTACCGGGAGATCGTGATGGCCTGGCTGCGCGGCGAGCCGCTGCCCGGCGGCCCGCTGCCCGAGCACCAGTACGCCGCGTCCTGGTTCTCCGGTCTCGACGAGCACCAGCGCAGGGAGTGGCTGCGCATGTTCTACAGCGACTTCCAGGCGTGCCGTCTGTCCAGCACGCACTTCGGCGGCGGTCCGGCCCCCACCTCCGTCATCACGCCCCCCACCGGCGCCACGCCCGAGAGCAGCCACGTCTACCCGGTCTATCCCGACCCCGGCACCCCGAGCACATCCGGCTGAGGACGAAGATGTCACCCTGCGGGTGGCACTGATGATCGCCGAGCGGGTAGTCATGCCCCATGACGACTTCCCAGACGACGCCGCCGGACCTGGCTCCCCGGCGGCGGCGCAGGTGGCGATATGCGGCCGGGTTCCTCGTCCTGGCGGTCCTGCTCGTGGTGGGCGGCCGGCTGGCCTGGACCTGGCTCAACCCGTTCGGAGAGCAGACCGTCGACCGCAGCCAGCCGGTGCTGCTGCAGTCCATCAAGGACCTCAGCCGGTTCGAGGCGGCCACGGGCACCTTCCAGGTCGTCGTCGACCTGGAGAAGGACGCCAACTTCCTGCCCGACGCGGTCAAGGGCACCCGCACGCTGTTCGTGGGCGCGGGCGGCGTCGACGCCTACGTCGACTTCTCGGCCATGGGGGCGGGCGCGGTGACCGTGAACAAGGAGCGCACCGAGGCCACCGTCCGCCTTCCGCGCGCCCAGTTGGAGAAGCCCAACCTGGACAACAGCCGCTCGTACGTGTTCGCCCAGCAGCGCGGCCTGCTCGACCGCGTCCAGGACTTCCTGTCGGGCTCCCCGGGCGACCAGCGCGAGCTCTACCTGCTGGCGGAGAAGAAGATCACCGAGGCGGCCGTGGCCAGCGACCTGCGGGCGCGGGCCGACGCCAACACCAGGTCGATGCTCACCGGCATGCTCAAGTCGCTCGGGTTCGCCAAGGTGACCGTGAAGTTCACCGACGAGCCCTGACGGGCGTCCTTACCCTGCCTGCGGGCCGCTCCACCTCGGGTGGGGCGGCCCGTCCGCGTTCCCGCCTAGGTATGCCGAGGCGTCCTTAGTCCATGGGCGCGTCTGCCTAAGTACCTCCCTACCTGCCCGAACCCCGGCAGATAGGACATCCGCCCGATGTGGCGGGAGGGGCCTTAGGAGGAGTCTTAAGAGTGCAGGGAACAAGGAAACACGAACAGCAGGAGCATCGGATGAACGCCGAACTCGAGTACTCCGTCATGCAGCACCACGCCGCCGAACTCCGTCAGGCCGCCGCCGAGCAGCGGCGCGTACGGGAAGCGCTGAAGGGACAGCGTTCCGAGCGTCGCCACCGCTCGGTCTTCGCCAAGTTCCTGGCTTCATGACCGTCCACAAGCAGCCCGGCCGCAACCTCCCTCGCGGCCGGGCTGAGATGCCCCCTTAGGGGGCGCGTCCGGCGCCGGATTCCTGGCCGGCCCGAGCGCAGCGTCACCGACACCCCGGTCCCGTTCCTGGTCGGACCGGGGTTTCGCGCGTTCACGCCGTACGTCGCGGGGGCTCGTACGGCGTGGGCAGGACACTGACGGAAGATGTCAGGGATCGGCGCATACCGTCCGGGCATGGACAACAGCTTCGACTTCTTCGTCGGCACCTGGACCTCACGGCAGCGGCGGCTGCGCAAGGCGCTGGCCGGCAGCGACGAATGGTACGAGTTCACCGGGCGCACCAGGTGCTGGAGCGTCCTGGACGGCGCCGGCAACATCGACGAGGTCACCTTCCCCAGCGAGGGCTCGGCCGGGGTGACCCTGCGCCTGTACGACAAGGCGGCCGGCACCTGGTCGCTCTACTGGGCCGGCAGCGCCACCGGCATGTCCCTGCCGCCCGTCGTGGGCCGCTTCGACGACACCGGGGTCGGCCTGTTCACCTGCGACGACGTGTACGACGGCAGGCCGATCAAGGTCGCCTACGTCTGGTCGGACATCACCGCCGAGTCGTGCCGATGGGAGCAGCGCTTCTCCCCCGACGGCGGGACGACCTGGGAGACCAACTGGACGGCGGAGTTCACCCGCGCCTCCTGAATCCTTTTCGGGGGTCGGCGCCTCTCATGTCCGTACAACGGAACGAGACAATGGGAGACCATCATGGTGATCGCCATCGCGGCCGGCGCTGCGGCCGTACTGATCTGCACGTGCGTCGTCGTACTGCGGCGAAGGAGCAAGGAACGTGGCTGACCCGCAGCGCCTCGGCACGTCCGCCGCGCCCGGCGCCCCGGCGCCGGCCGGCGGCGGGCGCGCCTGGTCGGACGAGCAGCTGATCAACGCGGCCCGGGCCGGCGACGCCGACTCGATCGCCGCGCTGGTGTCGGGCGCCCACCCGCACGTGCGGCGCTTCGCCCACACGCTGTGCGCCACGCCGGAGGACGCCGAGGACGCCGCCCAGGAGGCGCTGATCGTCCTGTACCGCAAGATCGGCACCCTGCGCGCGTCCGGAGCGCTGGCCTCGTGGATGTTCCGGATCATCCGCAACGAATGCATCAGGCGGGCCCGCCTGATGCTGCGTCCCGAACCGCCCGCGCCCTCCTCGGCCGCCGCGCAGTCGGCCGAGGAGGAGATGTTCGAACGGCTGGAGGCCGCGCGGGTGGCCGAGGCCATCGCGGCACTCCCCGCCGACCAGCGGCGGGTGCTCATCATGCGGGACGTCCAGGGGCTCAGCGGCCGCATGGTCGCCGACGCCCTCGGGCTGAGCGTCCCGGCGATGAAGTCCCGCCTGCACCGCGCCCGTGCGACCGTGCACGGCCTGCTGTCCCAAGGAGCCCTCCATGACTGAGCCCACCGCGGGGACGTCACTGCCCCGTCACCTGGCCCGCGGCGCGCTGGGCTTCGGCGCGCTGATCGCCGCGATCGCGCTGATCCCGTGGACCGGGCCGGTCAGCCTGGTGCTCGCCGTCCCCGGCGCGATCGCCCTGCGCGGGTGCCCGGCGTGCTGGGTGATGGCGCTGGTGCAGCTCGTCTCGATGGGACGCATGCAGCGTCAGTGCACCGACGGCGTGTGCGAGCTGGTCCCGGCGGGCGGGCGGCACACGGGCAAGGGCGCGGCTCATTGACCGCGCCCTGACCGGCGACCGCGCACGGGGGAAGGAGACAGGCCCACCCGACGACAACGACCGGGTGGGCCTGGACGGGTCAGGGCACGCGGATGATCAGCGCGTCGCCCTGCCCGCCGCCGCCGCACAGGCCGGCCGCCCCGAGGCCGCCGCCCCGCCGCTTCAGCTCGTACGCCAGCGTCAGCACGATCCGCGCCCCCGAGGCCCCGATCGGGTGCCCGAGCGCGATGCCGCCGCCGTTGACGTTCACCTTGTCCAGCGGCACGCCGAGCTCCTTGGCCGACTGCAGGACCACGCTCGCGAACGCCTCGTTGATCTCGATCAGGTCGAGGTCGTCGGCGGTCAGCCCCTGCTTGGACAGCGCGTGCTTGATGGCGTTGGCCGGCTGCGACTGCAGGGACGCGTCGGGCCCGGCCACGTTGCCGTGCCGGCCGATCTCCGCCAGCCACGGCAGCCCGAGCTCCTCGGCCTTGGCCTTCGACATGACCACCACGGCGCAGGCGCCGTCGGAGATCTGCGAGGCCGACCCGGCGGTGATGGTGCCGTCGGCGGCGAAGGCCGGGCGCAGCTTGGCCAGCGTCTCGGCGGTGGTGTCGCCGCGGATGCCCTCGTCCTCGCGGACGATCACCGGCTCGCCGCGGCGCTGCGGGATCTCGACCGGGACGATCTCCTCCTCGAAGACGCCGTTCTTGGTGGCGGCGGCGGCGAGCTGGTGGGAGCGGGCCGACAGGGCGTCCTGCTCGTCGCGGGCGATGCCGAGCCGGGCGTTGTGCCGCTCGGTCGACTCGCCCATCGCGCACTGGTCGAAGGCGCAGAACAGGCCGTCGTGGGCCATGGAGTCGACCACCTCGGAGCCGCCGTACTTGACGCCCTTGCGCAGCCCCGGCAGCAGGTGGGGGGCGTTGGTCATGGACTCCATGCCGCCCGCGACCACGATGTCGAACTCGCCGGCGCGGATGAGCTGGTCGGCCAGGGCGATGGCGTCGAGGCCCGACAGGCAGACCTTGTTGACGGTCAGCGAGGGCACGGTCATCGGGATGCCGGCCTTGACGGCGGCCTGGCGGGAGGGGATCTGGCCCGCGCCCGCCTGGAGCACCTGGCCCATGATCACGTACTCGACGGCCTCCGGGGCCACTCCGGCACGTTCCAGGGCGGCCTTGATGGCGATGCCACCCAGCTCCACGCCGGACAGCCCGGAGAGGGCGCCGAGCAACTTGCCGATGGGGGTACGAGCTCCGGCGACGATGACGGAACTGGACATTGGCGGCGGCCTCCTGTGCTCACGAGGGGTTCTTTGACACCATACCCACGAGTAGGAGCTCGCCCGCTATGGAGGTAGGCCACACAATGTTCATGCGCATCGACCACATCGGGATCGCCTGCCACGACCTGGAGGAGAAGATCGCGTTCTTCTCCGAGACGTTCGAGCTGACCGTCGTGGCCCGCGAGGTCAACGAGGCGCAGGGCGTCAAGGAGGCGATGCTGCACATCGCCGACGGCGAGGGCGGGGGCTCCTACATCCAGCTGCTGGAACCGCTCTCCGACGACTCGCCGGTGGGGAAATTCCTCGCCAAACGCGGCGAAGGTGTCCATCATGTGGCATTTGGGGTTTCCGACGTCGCCGAGGCCATGACTAAGATCAACGAGAAGGGCGTGAGGGTGCTGGACGAACGTCCGCGGCACGGTTCGATGGGGTCGCAGATCGCGTTCCTGCACCCCAAAGATGTGGGAGGAATGCTCACCGAGTTGGTCCAAGCGGCCTCGCGCTAGCAAACGGAAATTTCGTACATAAGTAACTAGTCACGCAGAAAGCTGGACGGGGCCCGAAGGTGGCACCAGCGGAGTACGCTGGCTTCCCACCGGACAGGGAGCCTGCCGCGAGGCACAGGCTCCTGGCTCGGCTGCCCCGAACCCCCCGTCCGGCCCGTGTAGCCGTCTCGACAACCCAGGATCGAGCCTCCATGCAGTCCGACATCGACGCCCAGCTCAACAACTTCTTCGAGGACGCCCCGGCACGCGAGTTCGACGTCGTGCTCAGGGGCTACGACCGGCACCAGGTGCACGACCACCTCAAGCAGCTCGACCTGGAGCTACGCCAGTCCAGGGAGCAGGTCACCAACCTGCAGCGCGATCTGTCCGACTCCCAGCGCCAGCTGCAGGAGCAGGAGCGTCCGACGTACTCCGGTCTCGGCGCCCGCATCGAGCAGTTGCTGCGCCTGGCCGAGGAGCAGGCCACCGAGCTCGTGCAGGCCGCCCGGACCGAGGCCAACGAGATCAAGGCCGCCGCCAAGGTCGAGGCCGCCGACCTGCGGGCCGCCGCCGAGGCCGAGGCCGCCGAGAAGCGGGCCCAGGCCACGCGGGAGAGCGACGACATGCGCTCCACCGCCGAGCGGGACGCCGAGGAGATCCGCTCCACCGCCCGCCGCGAGGCCGACGAGCTGACCAACACCACCGAGCGCGAGGCCGCCAAGCTGCGGGCCACCGCCGACCACGAGGTGGCCGAGAAGCGGGCCGACGCCGAGCGCGAGATCGCCAAGCTCCGCACCACCACCGAGCGCGAGGTGGCGCAGCTGCGCGCCTCGACCAAGCGCGAGCGCGACGAGGTGCTGACCACCGCCAAGCGGCAGGCCGACGAGATGCGCGCGCAGGCTCAGCGGGTGCTGGAGGAGTCGGAGGCCAAGCGGGCCCAGGACGAGGCGGAGTTCGAGATCCAGCTCGCCTCCCGCCGGGAGGAGGCCGAGCGCCAGGAGGCCGAGCGCCACGCCACCGCCCAGGCCAACACGCAGAAGATGGTCGCCGAGGCCGAGCAGCGGGCCGCCACGGCCGAGTCGCGCGCCACGAAGGCCACCCAGCAGGCCGAGCAGACGCGCCGCGAGGCCGACCTGCACGCCAAGCAGCTCGTCGCCAACGCCCGCAAGAGCGCCGAGACGATCATGTCGGAGGCCAAGACCAGCGCCGAGACGATCGTCACCGAGGCGAAGAACGACGCCGAGCGCACCCGCACCACGATGCAGCGCCAGGTCGACGAGCTGACCAGGCAGCGCGACAGCATCACCAGCCACCTGGCCCAGCTGCGCCAGCTGCTCGGCGGCGCCGCCCTGCCGGGCCTGGAGCCGGAGCCCGCGGTCGCCGCGGCCCCGGCCAAGCCGGCCATCGCCGCGCCGGCCGCCGAGCCGGTCGCGCCGCCCACGACGCCCGCTCCCAAGGTCGAGGCCAAGAGCGAGGACGACGCGGAGTGGTGGCAGGAGTGACGGCGGGCTAGACGGGAGACCGCACACGGGGGCAGCGAACGGCTGGAGAGAGAGCCTGGTGACCTTGGGTCGCTAGGCTCTCTTTCTGTTTCACCGACACCTCCCGTCCCCCTAGGAGCCCCCCGTGTCCGCAGAAGCCGAGCCCAGGACCGCCGAGGAGGCCGACGCGCCCCAGGAGCCCGGTCCCGCCGAGGAGCAGGGGCCCGCCGAGGAGCCGGCGCCGTACGGGCTGCCGGGCAAGCCGTTCGCCCGCGGGCCGTTCCTGTTCGGGCTGGTGGGCGGGCTGGGCGTGCTGACCGCCATCGCGCTCGCGCAGATGATCGAGAAGTCGCTCAGCACGATCATCCTCATCGTCGTGGCGATGTTCCTGGCCGTGGGCCTCAACCCGGCGGTCGAGGCGTTGCAGCGGCGCGGCCTGGGCAGGCGGCCGGCGATCTCGATCGTGTTCACCGGGGTGGTCGTGGCGTTCGCGCTGTTCGGCCTGGCCGTGGTGCCGCCGGTCAGCCAGCAGTTGTCGGAGTTCATCGCGGCCGTGCCCGGCTACATCACCGACCTGAGCAACCATCCGACGGTCCGCCAGATCGAGGCCGAGTACCACGTGCTGGCGCAGGTGCGCCAGTTCGTGACCAGCACGCTCGGGCCCGCGCTGGCCAGCGGCATCATGGGCGCGGGTCTGGTGGTGCTCAACGGCGTGTTCACCACGGTGACGCTGCTGGTGCTCATGCTGTACTTCCTCGGCTCGCTGCACACGATCAAGGAGTACCTGCTCAAGCTCGTCCCGGCCTCGCGCCGGCCGCGCACGTCGGCCATCACCGAGCAGATCCTCACCGGCATCGGCGGCTACGTCGCGGGCAACGTGCTCATCTCGGTCATCGCGGGCGTGCTGACCTGGATCTTCCTGTCGATCGCCGGGGTGCAGTACGCGCTCGCGCTCGCCCTCGTCGTGGCCCTGACCGACCTGATCCCGCTGGTGGGCGCCACGATCGGCGCGGTGCTGGTCACCGGGGTCGCGCTGCTGCAGTCGCTGCCCGCCGGCATCGCCTGCGCCATCTTCTTCGTGGTCTACCAGCAGATCGAGAACTACTTCATCTACCCCAGGGTGATGAAGCGCTCGGTGGACGTGACGCCCGCCGTGAC
This sequence comes from Nonomuraea sp. NPDC004702, assembly GCF_053601695.1. Lineage (NCBI taxonomy): Bacteria > Bacillati > Actinomycetota > Actinomycetes > Streptosporangiales > Streptosporangiaceae > Nonomuraea > Nonomuraea sp. NPDC004702. The sequence goes on along the minus strand of NZ_JBSGCE010000014.1, from coordinate 107,223 downwards.
GGTGATCGCCGCGCTGTTCGGCGGCGCCCTGCTCGGCATCGTCGGAGCGTTGCTGGCGATCCCGGTGGCCGCCGCCATCGCGCTGATCATCCGGGAGATCGTGCTGCCCCGCCAAGCTCGGTCCTGAGGAACTCGGCCACCGTCGCGTTGAACGCCTCCGGCTGCTCGACCGCGCTCAGGTGACCGGCCTTGGGGATGACCTCCAGCCTGCCCTCGGGCGCGGCCCGCGCCATGGCCTCGGCGTCGGCGGGCGGTGACAGCTCGTCCTCCTCCCCCACGACGATCAGCAGGGGCACCTTCAGCTCGCCCAGCGTGCCGAAGGAGTCGGGACGCGCGGCCATGGCCCGTTGCGCCCAGGCCACGGCCCCCGGCGGGGCCGACTGCACCAGGCCCTTGACCCGGCCGAACACCATGGCCCTGCGTTCCTTGGTCGTGGGCCCGATGAGCGCCGGCAGCACCTCGCTGACCAGCACCTCGCTCCCCTCGTCCAGCACGGCGCGGGCGATGCGTTCCCGGTTGTCCCTGGCGGCGGGCGGGTCAGGGCTGGCCTTGGTGTCGGCCAGGACCACGCCCAGCACCCGGTCGGGATGCCGGCGGCAGAACGCCATGGTCACGTAGCCGCCCATCGACAACCCGCCGACCACCGCCCGGTCGATGCCCTCGTCGTCGAGCAGCCGGGCGACGTCGTCGGCCATCAGATCCAGGGAGGGCTCGTCGTCGCCCAGCCGGGAGCCGCCGAACCCGCGCAGGTCGGGGGTGATGACCCGGCAGACCGTCGACAGCCCTTCGCGTTGGGCCAGCCACATCGCCGACGACAGCGGGAACGCGTGAAGCAGCACAACCGGGAGTCCGCTCCCGGCCGATCTCGTGTAGAGCTGCACGGACCACACGGTAGCCGGGTTCACGGAGACATTCACTTATTGACCTATGCCGGTATACCGGGATAAGCCCGACCGCTTCCGGACATTGCCCTGTGGCGGCCCCAGCACGCACAATCCAGGCGAGGTGATAGCGATGGCCGGAATTCGTCCCGCCCTCCCCGACGCCACCAACAACGCCTTCCTGCAGGAGGCGCTGAACGAGGTCAACGCCCACCGGGCCAAACACCACGCGCCCCCGCTCACGATGGACCCGCTGCTGGTGGGGTACGCCAGGTCCAGGGCCGCCTCGCGCTCCGAGCACGAGGGCCTGAGCGCCGGGCACGACGGCCTGCGCGCGGGCACCGGCGAGAGCCTCTTCTGGCACCCCGGTGACGCCACCGCCGGGGACGCCGTCGCCGCCTGGCACGACCGGGCGGCCGGTGACGGCAGGGCGGAGGCCGCCGGCGACTTCGGCCGGCTCGTCCGGGCGGGCACGACCAGGATGGGCGCCGGGCGCGTGGCGGGCAACGGCGGCCGGTCGTTCGAGACGTACGTCGTCTTCGTGTTCGAGCCGCCGGGCGACGGGGCCGTCTGAGGGCCCCGGCGCACGAGGGATCAGCCGATCGCGGTGGCCCCGCCGTCGACGAACAGCACCTGCCCGGTCATGTACGCCGACGCCTCCCCGGCCAGGAACACGGCCGGCTGGGCCATCTCCTCCGGCGTGCCCCAGCGCCGCATGGGCACGCCCGCGACCGTGGCCGCGGCGGCGGCCTCGTCCTGCCACAGGTTGCGGTTGAGGTCGGTGGCCGTCCAGCCGGGGCACAGGGCGTTGACCCGGACGCCCGCCGGCGCCCACTCGGCCGCGAGCGTCTTGGTCAGGGCCACCAGCCCGGCCTTGGCGGCGGCGTACGGGGCGAGCAGCGGAGCGCCGCGCGCCGCCACCGAGGCCACGTTGATCACCGAGCCGGAGCCGCGGCCCAGCAGGTGGGGCGCGACGGCGTGGCAGACGGCCATGGCGGAGTCGAGGTTGAGCCGCATCAGCTTGTCCCAGCCGGACAGGCGCAGGTCCTTGAACTCGACCAGGAAGTTCGAGCCGCCGGCGTTGTTGACGACGACGTCGAGGTGCCCGAGGCCGTCGATCGAGGCGGCGACGGCCGCGGCGGCCGCCTCGCGGTCGGTGAGGTCGGCCGGGATCACGACGGCCCGCCTGCCGAGCGCCTGGACCTCCTTGGCCACCTCGGCGAGGGGCTCGGCCGACCTGCTGACCAGGGCGACGTCGGCGCCCGCCGCGGCGTAGGCGAGCGCGATGGCCCGCCCGATGCCCTTCGACGCCCCGGTGACCAGAGCCGTCCTGCCGGACAGGTCGAACGCGCCCACACTGCCTCCTCGCTCGGAACCGAACAAGATTCTACAAATCTTGCCCGGCCCGCGCTATGCCCGTACCGCCCCAAATCACGACAGGACGGGCGCCGCGGGCGCGGCCGGAGCCTGCGGCGCGGCCGGCAGCCTCGCCCCTCGCGGCAGCAGCGACTCGCACGCCCTGACCGCCGCCCCGTACGTCGCCGACAGCGCGTCCACCCGCTCGCCGTCGATGCTGAGGTTGATCAGCCCGTCCTCGGAGACGGTGACCCCGGGGAAGTCCGGCAGCCCGTGCGCGCGCACGCAGGCGGTGAACGCCTTCCCGCCGTCGCCCGGCCCGCTCTCCCCGTACGACGCCGCCGCCCCGCCCGCCACGGCGGCGAAGACCAGGGCGGCCAGGGCCACCCGCCTGATGGTCGAACCCTTCATGATGACTCCTCCGTCTCGTCCGACGCTCCCAGCGAACCCCGCACCCGGTTACCGCCCGGGAACGACGGCGGTTACCCCGCTGTAACCCCGCTCTGGGCATGCTGGGCGGACCATGAGGGTGCTGATCGTCGAAGACCACGAGGAGCTCGCCCACACCGTGGCCGCCGGCCTGCGCCGCGAGGGCATGGCCGTCGACGTGGCGCTGGACGGGCCCGCCGGGCTGGAACGCACGTCCGTCAACGACTACGACGTGGTCGTGCTCGACCGCGACCTGCCCGGCCTGCACGGCGACGACGTGTGCCGCAGCCTGGCCGCCGGCGGCCATCCGGCGCGCGTGCTGATGCTCACCGCCGCCGGGACCATCGACGACCGGGTGAGCGGGCTGGGCATCGGCGCCGACGACTACCTGCCCAAGCCGTTCGCGTTCGCCGAGCTGGTGGCCAGGATCCGGGCGCTGGCCAGGCGGGCGCGTCCGGCGCTGCCCGCGGTGCTGGTCCACGGCGGGCTGCGGCTCGACCCGGCCACGCGGGTGGCCACCCGCGACGGGCGCCGGCTGCCGCTCAGCCCTAAGGAGTTCGCGGTGCTGGAACTGCTGCTGTCGGCGGGCGGCGCGGTCGTCTCGGCCGAGCAGCTGCTCGAACGCGGCTGGGACGAGTTCGCCGACCCGTTCACCCAGACCGTGAAGGTCACGGTCAGCCGGTTGCGCCGCAAGCTCGGCGAGCCGCCGCTGATCGAGACCGTGCCGCAGGCCGGGTACCGGATGGCCGGCCCCGCGCGGGCACCGGACCCGGACGGAGGTGTCCCGGCGTGCGGCGGACCGTACGGCTGCGGCTGACGCTGCTCTACAGCGGCCTGTTCCTGGCCGCCGGGCTGCTGCTGGTCGCCCTGATCTACCTGCTGGTCGCGCACTCGCCGTTCCCGGCCGCGCCGGTCGCGCCCGTCCTGCCCGGCGGGCCCGGTCAGGTGGTGCCGCAGCCGCGGGTGGACGTGGCGTACCTGGCCGAGCAGCAGGCGGCCGGGCTGCGCAGGCTGCTGGTCAACTCGGTGATCGCCCTGGTGGTCATGGCGTTCGCGTCGGCGCTGCTGGGCCGGTTGACGGCCGGGCGGGTGCTGCGCCCGTTGCGGGACATGACGGCGACCGTCCGGCGCATCACGGCCGACCGGCTCGACCGGCGGCTGGCCGCCTCCGGCCCGGACGACGAGCTGAAGGAGCTGGCCGACACCTTCGACGACCTGCTCGACCGGCTGGAGGCCGCCTTCACCGCGCAACGCCGGTTCGTGGCCAACGCCTCCCACGAGCTGCGCACCCCGCTGACCCTGCAACGCGCCATGGCCGAGGTCGCGCTGGCCGACCCGGACGCCGGCGCCGCCGAGCTGCGCCACGTCCTCGACCGCCTGCTGGCGGCCGGCCGGCACCAGGAACGGCTCATCGAGGCGCTGCTCGTCCTGGCCAGGAGTCAGCAGGGGCTGGACCACCGGGAGCCGCTGGACCTGGCGGCCGTCGCCGGGCAGGCGCTCGACCGGCGGCCGGACTCCCCGCTGCGCGTCGAGGCGGCGCTGCGGCCCGCGCCCGCCTCCGGTGACCGCGCCCTGCTCGAACGCCTGGTCGTGAACCTGCTGGACAACGCGACACGGCACAACGTGCCGGACGGCTGGATCACGGTGGCCACCGGCGTGCGGGCGGGCCTGGCCACGCTCAGCGTCGCCAACAGCGGCCCGGTGATCCCGCCCGACCGGGTCGCGACGCTGCTCCAGCCGTTCCAGCGGCTGGCGGGCGGCCGCCGGGCGGTCGGCGACGGGCTGGGGCTCGGCCTGTCGATCGTCGCCGCCGTCGTCCAGGCCCATCACGGCACGCTGGAGGTGGTCGCGCGGCCGCAGGGCGGGCTGGAGGTGACCGTCAGATGTCCGTCGGCAGCGGGTACGCCGCCGGATTGACCCGCCGGACGATCTCGTTCAGCACGATCCGGACATAGGGCTCGCCCACCCACAGGTGCTTGGCGCCGTCGACCCCGATGACCTCGGCCTGCGGCACCCTGGCGAAACGCCGCCGGGCCTCCTCAGGACGCAGGTAGTCGTCGAACTCGGGCACCATCGCCACCAGCGGCCGGCCGAACCGGGCCCAGGCGTCGAGGTCGTCGTCGGTGGCCCTGTGGAGCGGCGGCGAGAGCAGGATCGCCCCCTCGACCAGGGGGTCGTGGGCCCACTTCAGGGTCAGCTCGGTGCCGAAGGACCAGCCCACCACCCACACCCGCGGCAGGTCGTTGAACTCGGCGTACTCCAGCGCCGCCGCCACGTCGAACCGCTCGCCCTCGCCGCCGTCGAACGCGCCCCCGGAGGTGCCGCGCTCGGAGCTGGTGCCGCGCGTGTTGAAGCGCAGCACGGCGAGGTCGGCGAGCGCGGGCAGCCGGTTGGCGGCCTTCTTGTAGACGTGGCTGTCCATGAACCCGCCGTGGGTGGGCAGCGGGTGCAGGGTCACCAGGGTCGCCACGGGCGGCCGGTCGAGGGGCTGGGCCAGCTCGCCGACCAGGGTCAGGCCGTCGGCCGTCTGCAGCTCGATCGGTTCACGCCTGGCGGGCAGCACGGTGGCCGCGCGAATCTCCACGGGGGTCCTCCTAGTAGCGGCTGCGGCCGGGGCCGCGGTCGAGTCTCTTGCGCCAGCAGGCCGGGTGCCAGTGGCGGCGCTCCTCGTCGCCGCCCGGCCAGTCGGGCCAGGCGACCAGGTGCGGCCTGCCGCCCAGGATCTCCTGGTCGCAGCCGGGGCAGCGGTAGGTCTTGGTCGAGGACGCGCCCGTGAGCATGCGCACCTTCCAGTCGCCGTCCGGCCATTGCTCCACCTTGTCGTTGCCGGTGGGAAGGCCGAGAGGGCGGGAGTCGTCCCTCCGGCGGGCGCGGCGGGGGCTCATGAGCGGGGGAACTCGCTGACACCGGCCGTGACGAGCTGGTCGAGCAGGGGGGCGGGGGCGAAGGCGGGCTCGCGGTACTCGGCGTACAGGGCCCGCAGGCCGTCGCGGACCCTGGCCAGGCCGAGGTAGCCCAGCATCTCGAACGGGCCGGCCGGGTAGCCGCAGCCCAACCGCATGGCGGCGTCGATGTCGGCGATGGAGGCGTAGCCGGCGTCGTACATGCGGACGGCGTCGTTGAGGTAGGGGAACAGCAGGGCGTCGGCCACGAACCCGGCCCGGTCCTTGCACGAGACGGGCACCAGCCCGGCCACCCGCATCAGGTCGCGCGCCGCCTTGGCGGCCCCGGGCGAGGTGAGCGCGGTGCCGGCCAGCTCGGCCACCTTGTCGCCGACGACGTGCACGCCGACCATCCTGGTGGGGTCGGACAGGCGCACGGCGTGCTCGATCACCGGACGGTCGGTGCAGCGCAGCACGGTGTCGGGCGCGTCGGACGGCCCGAACCCGGAGGCCCGCAACCGCTCACCGAGCCCGTGGACGTCGGGCCCGTCGATGCCGAACGTGATGACCGTGGACTTCTCCGGCTCCTTGGGCGGCTCCTGCGGCCCGTAGAAGCCGTGGCCGCTCTTGCGGCCGAGCCGCCCGGCGGTGACCAGTTCGCGCAGCAGCGGCGAGGGCGCGTGCCGGCGGTCGCGCGTCTCGTCGAACAGCACCTCCATCACCTCGTACGCGGTGTCGAGCCCGATCAGGTCGAGCAGCGTGAACGGCCCCATCGGCAGCCCCACGCCCAGCCGCATCGCGTCGTCGATGCCGTCGCGCGTGGCGATGCCCAGCTCCAGCAGGACGGCGGCGTGGTTCAGATAGGGCAGCAGCAGCCGGTTGACCACGAACCCGGCCCGGTCGCCCGCAGGTACGGCGGTCTTGCCCAGCCGCCCGGCCAGCTCGCAGATCTCGGAGACCACTCCGGGCGCGGTCACCACCGTGCCCACCACCTCGACCAGCCGCATCACCGGCGCCGGGTTGAAGAAGTGCATGCCGACCACGCGCCCGGGCCGGCCCGTGGCGGCGGCGACGGCGGTGACCGGCAGCGAGGAGGTGTTGGTGGCCAGCACCGTCTCGGGCTTGCAGATCCGGTCGAGGTCCTGGAACAGCGAGATCTTCAGGTCGAGCACCTCGGGGATCGCCTCGATCACGAGGTCGGCCTCGCGCAGGTCCTCGCGCGAGGTGGTCAGCGTGATGCGCCCCAGGATCTCGGCCCGCTGCCCGTCCGTCAGCTTGCCCCGGTCGGCCGCCCTGGCCGTGGAGCGCTCGACGTGCCCGCGCCCTCTGGCCAGCGCCTCGACGTCGGCCTCGACGCCGATCACCCGGAGCCCGGCACGCGCGAAGACTTCGGCGATCCCGGCGCCCATCGTGCCGAGCCCGACAACTCCCACCGTTTCAAACGCCATGCGACCAGTTTTCCAGAGCCGCTAAGGTGGACCGTCATGCGGCTGGTCATCGCGCGGTGCAGCGTGGATTACATCGGACGGCTCACGGCGCATCTGCCGATGGCGCCGAGGCTCGTCCTCATCAAGGCGGACGGGAGCGTCAGCATCCACGCCGACGACCGCGCCTTCAAACCGCTCAACTGGATGAACCCTCCGTGCAAGCTCAAGGAGGACGGCGAGACCTGGACGGTCACCCACGGCAAGACCGGCGAGAAGCTGGTCCTGACCATGGCGGAGATCATCCACGACTCCAGCCACGAGCTGGGCGTCGACCCCGGCCTGATCAAGGACGGCGTGGAGGCCCACCTCCAGGAGCTGCTGGCCGAGCACATCACGACCCTGGGCGAGGGCTACTCGCTGATCCGCCGCGAGTACATGACGGCCATCGGGCCGGTCGACATCCTGTGCCGCGACGCGCTGGGCGCGACGGTGGCCATCGAGATCAAGCGGCGCGGCGAGATCGACGGCGTCGAGCAGCTCACCCGCTACCTGGAGCTGCTCAACCGCGATCCGCTGCTCGCGCCGGTGCGCGGGGTGTTCGCGGCGCAGGAGATCAAGCCGCAGGCGCGCGTGCTGGCCGCCGACCGGGGCATCGACTGCGTCACCCTCGACTACGCCGCCCTGCGCGGCATCGAGCCGGAGAACCCGACCCTCTTCTAGCTCCTCCCGGCCTCGTAGCGGGCCGGGACTTCCCATGGTCTGACATTCCTGTGTTGACACGTCTCTTCTGGACGTTCTAGTTTCGACCTATCGAGATTGGAGTGTTCATGGACGTTCCCGCGTATCTCAGCGGCGACCTGGCGCCCGTCCCCGACGAGATCGAGGCGCACGACCTGGAGGTCACGGGCGCGCTGCCCGCCGAGCTGACCGGGCGCTACTTCCGCAACGGGCCCAACCCGCGGCCGGGCGAGGATCCCGGCCACTGGTTCGCCGGGCACGGCATGCTGCACGGCGTCCGGCTGCGGGACGGGCGGGCCGAGTGGTACCGCAACCGGTGGGTGCGGACCAGCAAGTTCACCGACGACGCGCCGTTCGTCTCCGACACCGGCGTCGACCTCGCCGCGGTGACCGCCAACACGCACGTCGTCCGGCACGCCGGGCGCATCCTGGCGCTCGTGGAGAACGGCCTGCCGCACGAGGTGACGCCCGAGCTGGCCACCGTGGGCCCGTGCGACTTCGGCGGACGGCTGACCACCGCGATGACCGCCCACCCCAAGCACGACCCGCTCACCGGCGAGCTGCACTTCTTCGGCTACGGCTACTTCCCGCCGTTCCTCACCTACCACAGGCTCTCGGCCGCCGGCGAGCTGGTGGAGAGCAGGGAGATCGAGGTGCCTGGGCCGACGATGATGCACGACTTCGCCGTCACCGAGCACCACCTGCTCTGGCTGGACCTGCCGGTGGTGTTCGACCTGAACCGCCGCGGCATGCCGTACGCGTGGGAGGACGACTACGGCGCCAGGATCGGCGTCACCCCCCGGACGGGCGGCCCGACCCGCTGGTTCGACGTCGACCCCTGCTACGTCTTCCACGTCGGCAACGCCTGGGAGGACGAGCGGGGGCGCGTCGTCCTGAACGCCGCCCGCTACTCCCCCGGCGCGTGGTCGGCCGTCTGGAAGCAGATCGGCGGCGCCGCCGACCCGGCCCGGCACGCGGGCGCCGCCGGCGCGGCCGCCCTGCACCGCTGGACCCTCGACCCGGCCACCGGCACGGCCACGGAGGAGGCGCTGGACGACCGCGGCGTGGAGTTCCCCACCTTCAACGAGGACCTGCTCGGCCGGCCCAGCCGCCACCTGTACACCGTGGGCGCCGACGCCGTCGTCAAGTACGACCTGCGCGACGGCTCCGCCCAGGTGAGGAAGACCGGCGGCGCCACCGGCGAGGCCGTGTTCGTGCCGGCCGAGGGCGCCGCGGGCGAGGACGAGGGGTGGCTGCTGTCGATCGTCACCTCCGGGGAGTCGTCCGAGCTGCTGGTGCTGGACGCGAGCGACCTGTCCGGCGTCGCGTCGGTGCGGCTGCCCAGGCGGGTGCCGGCGGGCTTCCACGGCTCGTGGTTCGCGGAGGGCTGACCGGTGGAGATCAGGCAGTCCGACGACTTCGACGCCGCCGGCGACGCGCTGGCCAGGGCCTTCCACGACGATCCGGTGGTCGGCTGGCTGCTGCCCGGCGGCCGCGGCGCGGCGGGGATGTTCACCACGATCGCCCGTCACATGCACGCGTTCACCGACACGGCGCTCAGCGGGGGCGGCGCCGTGGCGGGGGCCGCGCTGTGGGACCCGCCGGGCCACCGGCCCGACACGGAGGCGGGCGTGCCCGGCCTGGTGGCGGCCATGGGCGACCGGGTGCGCCAGGGCCTGCTGCTGGAGGAGGAGTTCGCCCGGCACAAGCCGGAAGGTCCCTACTGGTACCTGGCCCAGCTCGGCACCGTGCCCGAGCTCCAGGGCACCGGCGTGGGCGGCGCGCTGCTGCGCGCGGGCCTGGCCAGGTGCGGCGGCCTGCCCGTCTACCTGGAGAGCAGCAAGGAGTCGAACGTGCCCTTCTACGAGCGGTTCGGGTTCGCGGTCACCGAGCGGTTCACCCTGCCGGACGGGCCGCCGGTGTGGGGGATGCTGCGCCCGCCCCGGAGCTAGTAAGCGACGGCTTACCGGTTTATCGTGACGCCATGACCACGCTGACGTTCGACTCACTGAACCCGGCTACCGGCGAGGTCGTCGGCAGTCATCCCAAGAACGACGCCCAGGCCGTACGCGAGGCCGTGACCAGGGCCGAGACGGCCGCGGAGTGGTGGGCGGCCCTGCCCGCGGGCGAGCGCAGGCGCCGCCTGCTCGACTACAAGGCGGTCCTCACGCGGCGCCTGCGGGAGCTGGCCGCGCTGGTGCACGAGGAGACCGGCAAGCCGGTGGGCGACGCCACGCTGGAGATCGTGCTGGCCGTCACGCACCTCGACTGGGCGGCCCGCAACGCCGCCAAGGTGCTGGGCCGCCGCCGCGTGGCGACCGGCATGCTGGGGCTCAACCTGGCCGCCACCCTGGAATACCTGCCACTCGGCGTGGTCGGCGTGATCGGCCCGTGGAACTACCCGGTGTTCACCCCCATGGGGTCCATCGCGTACGCGCTGGCCGCCGGCAACGCGGTCGTGTTCAAGCCCAGCGAGCTCACCCCGGGCGTGGGCGTACGGCTGGCGGAGCTGTTCGCCGAGTCGGTGCCCGAGCAGCCGGTGTTGCAGACGGTGACCGGGCTCGGCGAGACCGGCGCGGCGCTGGCCGCCGACCCCCGGGTGCGGAAGGTGGCCTTCACCGGCTCGACCGCCACCGCCAAGCGGGTCATGGCGGCGTGCGCGGAGAACCTCACGCCCCTCGTGGCCGAGTGCGGCGGCAAGGACGCCTTCATCGTGGACGCCGACGCCGACCTGCCCGCCGCGGCCGACGCCTGCCTGTGGGGCGCGATGTCGAACGCGGGCCAGACCTGCGCGGGCGTCGAGCGGGTCTACGTGGTGGACGCGGTGTACGAGCCGTTCATGCGGGAGCTGTCGGAGCGGGCCGCCGAGGTCAAGGCCGGCCAGGACTACGGCCCGATCACCATGCCCGCCCAGATCGACATCATCCGGCGGCACATCGACGACGCCACCAAGTCCGGAAAAGTAGTGACCGGCGGCCCCGGCTCGGTCCGGGCGCCGTTCGTCGACCCGGTCATCGTGGCGGACGTGCCCGAGGACTCCCCGGCCGTGCGCGAGGAGACGTTCGGGCCGACGATCACCGTCCGGCGCACCCGCGACGCGCAGGAGGCGCTGGAGCTGGCCAACGCCTCGGCGTACGGGCTGGCGGGCACGATCTTCTCGCGGGACGCGCGCCGGGCGACGCGGCTGGCGCGGGCGATGCGTACCGGGATGACCGCCGTCAACTCGGTCATCTCCTTCGCCGGGGTGCCCGCGCTGCCGTTCGGCGGGGTCGGCGACTCGGGGTTCGGCCGCATCCACGGAGCCGACGGCCTACGCGAGTTCACCAGGCCGAAGGCGGTCTCCCGGCAGCGCTTCGCCCTGCCCGGCATGAACCTGACCTCCTTCAGGAGGGGCCCCGACGAGCTTGAGCGACTGATCAGGCTTGTCACGTTCTTGCACGGACGACGTAAAAGATAATCATCGCACTCTTTCCCAAATCCGATCATCCGTCCATAATTGTGTGCTCTGGGGGCCACGATCATGTTGGACGGGTGGAATGTGAACCGGTCTTACCGGGGAATGTCGGCTGAGCAAAGGCTGGCGGACAGACGCGAGCGGCTGATGACGGCCGCCTACACGCTATACGCGAAACCAGGTTTCGCGGCGACGACCATCGAAAGATTGTGCTCGGAGGCGCGGATCTCCAACCGCGCCTTCTACGAATGTTTCGGCGGCCGCGAGGAGTTGCTCCAGGCGCTGCACGAGCGGTGCGTGGAGGAAAGCCTCGCGGTTGTGGCCAAAGCGTTACAGGAGGCGCCGGCCACGCTTGACGGGAGAGTCAAGGCGGGGATTCGCGCCTATATCGAGTTCGCCGCCGCCGACTGGCGGCGGGCCCGCATCATGCACCTGGAGGTGCGCAGGTCGGGTGACGTCCTGACAGCCTCGCGTCAGCGGGCGGTGGACTCCTTCGCCCGGCTCGTGGAGGAGGCGTCGGCGGATTTCCCGCAGGCCCGCTCGCTGAAACGGCGCCTGGTGGCACTTGGCGTAATTGGCGCGCTGCAAGAGCTGCTGATCGAATGGATACTGGCCGACCAGCAGCCCGCCATCGACGATCTGGTCGAGGTGGCGGTGCACATCTTCATCCGCAGCCTCAGTCCGTCGTGACCCGCCGATTACCCGCAGTGATGGGGTCACAGAATAATCACTTTCACAGTTCTTTCCGAGTGCCCACGCCCGTGATAGCGGGCCAGCCGAAATCTACATTCCTTCTATATTCGGCTCGTGAAAGGGCACGGGCGACGGCTGATCGGCGCCCGGCCCCGATATGTGACCTCAGGCCACCGCGGCCGCGGGAACCTCGACGAGCAGGACCCGATTCAGCCGGGTCACCGCCAGGATCCGCATGATCCGCGGGGGCACCCCCCGAAGAACGAGGCGGCGTTGCACGCTGATCGCGCGCCGATGCGCCCCGACCAGCACCCCGAGCCCGGTGGCGTCGATCATCTCCAGCTTGGAGAGGTCGAGGATGAGGTCGCCCTCGCCGGCGTCGAGCGCGGCGTGCAGCCGCTCGCGCACGCCGGCCGACGTGCCGGCGTCGAGCCGGGCACCGATCCGCACCGTCTGGCCTCGTGGATTGCGCCGGACGCGCATGCCACCTCCTCAATCACGCACACGGCGTGTGGTCGCCGGGATCGAAACCCCCGCTCTCCTCCCCTACCCATCTATCGGGAGTGACACGACAGCCGTCAGCAGGAACTGTCCGTCGCCGGTGGGACGGGCCGTCATGCGCCCGCCCACGGCGGCCAGCCGCTCGCCCATGCCGGTCAGCCCGCTGCCCAGGTCGTCGGCCTGCCTGCGGGCCACGCCGTCGTTGCGCACCGCCAGTTCCGCCTCCTGGTCGGTGAAGCGCAGGGTGATGTCGCAGAAGGTCGCGGCGCTGTGCTTCAGCACGTTCGTGACCGCCTCACGCACCGCGTAGGCGAACACCGGCGCGACCCCGTGGGGCAACTCGCGGTGCGGCAGGCGCACCTCGCAGCGGACGCCGGCCGCTTCGAGCACTCCCTTCACGCTATTCAGCTCAGCGGTCAAGTCAAGTTCGCGGTAGCCGCGCACGGCCTGGCGCAGCTCGCGCAGGGCCTTGCGGGTCAGCGCGTTCACCTCCGCCATCTCGTCCCTGGCGGCCTTGCCGTCGGCGTCGGCCAGGCGTACGGCCAGCTCGGTCTTGACGGCGATGGCGGACAACTGGTGGCCGACGAGGTCGTGCAGGTCCCTGGCGAAGCGCAGCCGCTCCTCGGCCAGCGCCAGCCGGGTGTGCGCCTCGCGGCCGTCGTGGGCCTGCACGGCCAGCGACCAGATCCAGGCCCACATCCTGTTCGTGCCGGGCAGCGCCGCGGCCCAGAAGACGTCGAGGACGGTGATGACGAGCAGCGAGACGAGGAAGGAGTCACCGTCCAGCGCCAGCAGGCTCGTCCCGGTCAGCATGGACAGCACGCCGAGCCCGACGCAGGCCGCGCACGTCGCCGCGCCCAGCGCCAGCGCCCGGCGCGCGGGCAGCCCGATCACCACCACCGACAGCCAGACCATGGGCACGAACCCCCAGCCCATCGGGTCGGCCCCGCCGAGCACCGCCGCCAGGAACGCCAGAGCGCCGGTCCACACGACCTCCCTCGTGGGATACCGGCGCTCCATGACCGCGGCGACGACGCGTACGTAGAGCCAGGTGAAGGCGAGCGCCGCGATCGTCGCGAGCAGCAGGCGCGGCCAGCCGGCCGCCCCCGAGCCGAGGCTGAACACCGTCGCCATGATCACGATCAGCCACATGATCACGAGCGTCGAGTTCAGCATCCCGCGGGCCAGCCGCCGCGCCCGCGTGATCGCGTCCATCTAGCCCGCGCGCAGCACGTCGCCGAGCTTCAGCCGGGCGCCCGTGCGCAGCACCGCCCGCTCGTAGACCTTGGCGCCGAACGACAACACCGCCAGCACGGCCACGGCCATCGCCGCCATGGACGCCGCCACCTGCCACATCGGCACGTCGGCCGCCGCCATCCGGACCGGCATGATCATCGAGGAGAACGGCGGGATGTAGGACATCACCGTGGCCAGCGTGCCCGTGGGATCGTTGGTGGCGTAGAAGGCCACGAAGTACGTGACCATGATGAGCATGGTCAGCGGCGACATCACGCTGCTCACCTCCTCCTGGCGGGAGACCAGCGACGCGAACGCGGCCGCGAGCGTGGCGAAGAAGGCGTACCCGAGCACGAACCAGACCAGGACGGCGACCACCAGCCCCGGCACGCCCGGCGGGAAGTCCGCGGCGAACCCCGACACCGACGTGGCGACCAGGCCGACGGCGAGGATGGTGAGCAGGTTGATCAGCCCGAGCACGCCCAGCCCGACGATCTTGCCGCCGAGCAGCTGCCACGGGCGCACCGCCGCGAGCAGGATCTCCACGATCCTGCTGCCCTTCTCCTCCACCACGCCCATCGCCACCATCATGACCTGGCCCATGAGCAACATGAACAGGACGAGCACCAGCACCACGGCGATGCCGGTCCTGGCCGCCTGGTAGCGGGTGTCCACGCCCACGGAGACCATCTGCAGCGGCGGGATCGTCACCCCGGCCGCGCCGAGCCGCATCTCCCGGTTGGTGCTCTGCATGAGCACGCCGAGCTTGCTGTCGATCTCGCCGTCGGTGAGCACCTTGTCGCCGTTGACCAGCACCGCGTCCACGTCACCGGCCAGCACGGCCTTCTTGGCCGCGGCCTCGTCGGGGAAGGAGCGCCACTCGAACTCGGCGTCCGGCGCGGCGGCCTTCAGCGGGAGCTGCTGGGAGTTGACCGTGCCCAGCGTGTACGAGTCGTTCCCGCCCATGATCTTCGGCGCGAAGGAGACGGCCGCCACCAGCAGCGCGGTCACCAGCAGGCCGACCAGGAACGTCTTCGTGCGCACCTGCGTGACGATCTCGCGGCGGGCGACCAGCATCAGTCCGTTCACGCCACGGCCTCCTTGAAGATCTCGGTGAGGGTCGGCTGCTCGACCCCGAAGTGCTCGACGCGGCCCGCCTTCATGGCGCGGCGCAGGATCTCCTGGTCGTCGCCCTCGGTCGTCCGCAGGGTGTGCAGGTCGCCGTGGACGGTCACCGTGCCCGGCAGGCCGTCGGCCCAGCCCGGGGCGGGGTCGCGGACCTCCACGCGCAACGTGTCGCCCTCGGCGGCGCGCAGCTCGGCCACCGTGCCCGTCGCGACCATTCGGCCGCCGGAGACGATGCCCACCGAGTCGCACAGCCGCTCCACCAGGTCGAGCTGGTGGCTGGAGAAGATCACCGGCACGCCGCTCCTGCAGCGTTCCTGGAGCGCCCCGGCCAGGGCGTCCACGGCGAGAGGGTCGAGCCCCGAGAACGGCTCGTCCAGGACCAGCGCCTCGGGGTCGTGCACCAGCGCCACGGCGAGCTGCACGCGCTGCTGGTTGCCCAGCGACAGCGTCTGCACCGCGTCGCCCCTGCGCTCGGTCAGCCCCAGCCGCTCGATGAGCTCGTCGGCGGCCTTCTTCGCCGCCGCCGGGGCGAGCCCGTGCAACCGGCCGAAGTACTCGATCTGCTCGCTGACCCGCATCTTCTGGTACAGCCCGCGCTCCTCGGGCATGTAACCGAACCGCGTGCGGTCGTCGTAGCCCAGCGCGCGGTCCCGCCAGCGCACCGAGCCGGAGTCGGCCTGGAGCACGCCCATGACGATGCGCATCGTCGTCGTCTTGCCCGCACCGTTCGCGCCCACGAAGCCGTACATCTCGCCCGGACGTACCGTGAAGCTGATCCCATCCAGGGCGACCTTGCCGCCGGGGTTGTCGGGACCGCCCGCGAAGCGCTTGCGCAGCTCGCTGATCTCGAGCATCAGGTCCTCTCTCTCGTCATGGGTAGATTGTGGCTTTGGCGGCGTTCGCCCTGGTAGTCGTGGAAATCATGGACGCGACATGGAAAGCGCGTCCCGTTCGGATGACATTTGTCATTACGCTGGGCTCATGACGCGTGCCGACAAGGACAAGCCCGTCGTCCTCTCCCGCATCTACACCCGTACGGGCGACGACGGCACCACGAACCTGAGCGACATGAGCCGCGCGGCCAAGACCGACACCCGGCTGGCCGCCTACGCCGACGTCGAGGAGGCCAACGCCTGCCTGGGCCTGGCCCTGTCCCACGGCACTCTGTCCGCCGACCTCGTGGCGCTCCTCGTGCGCATCCAGAACGAGCTGTTCGACGTGGGGGCCGACCTGGCCACACCGGTGGTGGAGGAGCCGGAGTTCCCGCCGCTGCGGGTGGAGCAGTCCTACATCGACCGGCTGGAGGAGCAGTGCGACCGGCTCAACGCCGAGCTCCAGCCGCTGCGCAGCTTCATCCTGCCCGGCGGCGACCCCGCCACGGCCGCGCTGCACCTGGCCCGGGTGACCGTACGCCGGGCCGAGCGCACCACGTGGGCGGCGCTTGAGGCCCACGACGACGTCAACCCGCTGACCGCCAAATACCTCAACAGGCTCTCCGACCTGCTCTTCATCGCCTGCCGGATCGCCCACGGCGGCAACGAGATCCTCTGGAAGCCCGGCGGCACCCGCTAGGCGACGTCGAGGTACGCGCTGGGCGGCGCCGACTCCAGCCAGGCGAGGAAGCCGGTGAGGGCGTCGGCGCTCATCGCCAGCGACAACCCGCGCGTCGTGCCGCCGCAGTCGACGGCGTAGAGGCCGCCGTCGATCTCACGACGGGCGGAAACGACGAGGCCGCGCCTCGCGATCGCGTGGCGCGGCCTCAGTCGGACGCCCATGAGCGGAATCCAGTGGAGCTCACCGTCGGCGTAGCGGGCCACCCCGCTCTGCCACCCTCGGCTGCCCACTTTCAGCCGGCAGGGTACGCTGCCGCGCGAACGGGCGAGCGTCACCCCTCGAAGGACCACGAGGGCGACCAGCAGCAACAACAAAACCGAAACCGTCGCCACCATGGCCGCCCCCCTGAATCCCGTTGTATGTATTAAACCTCTTCGCCCGCCGCGCGCAGCCGGGCCCTGGCCCGCTTCGCCTCGATCGCCGCGTCGGCGTCCTCCTGGTTGGCCTCGATCGAGGCCTGAGCCCGGTCGAGAGCGTCTCGGGCGGCCGCGACGTCGACCTCGGAACCGAGCTCGGCGACCTCGGCGAGCACCGACACCTCATCATCGGCCACGGAGATGAACCCCCCGTGAACGGCCGCGACGAGCTCGGGCTCACCTTCCCGCTTGACGCGCAGCACGCCGCCCTCGACGAGGACGCCGAGCACGGGTGCGTGTTGCGGCATAATACCGATCTCGCCGTCAACGGTCTTGGCAATCACCATGTCGGCCTCGCCCGACCAGATCTCACGCTCGGGTGAGACAACCCCTACGCGTAGCTTCGCCACTTCGTCAGGTTCCTTTCCGATCAGGTAGCGGCACGGGTTCTCCCACCCGTGCCGCTACCGTAGGGCGATCAGCGACGCTCGAGTTCCTTGGCCTTGGCCACGGCCTGGTCGATGCCGCCGACCATGAAGA
This sequence comes from Nonomuraea sp. NPDC004702, assembly GCF_053601695.1. NCBI lineage: Bacteria > Bacillati > Actinomycetota > Actinomycetes > Streptosporangiales > Streptosporangiaceae > Nonomuraea > Nonomuraea sp. NPDC004702. Next base: position 89,988 of record NZ_JBSGCE010000014.1, on the reverse strand, counting down.
ACGCCTGCTCGGGCAGGTGGTCGTACTCGCCGGCGCACAGGCCCTTGAAGGAGGCGATCGTCTCGTCCAGCGGGACGTTCTCGCCCGGCTGGCCGGTGAACGCCTCGGCGGCGTACATCGGGTGCGACAGGAACCGCTCGATGCGACGGGCCCGCTGCACGGTGACCTTGTCCTCTTCGGACAGCTCGTCGATACCGAGGATCGCGATGATGTCCTGGAGCTCGCGGTACTTCTGCAGGATCCGCTTGGTCTCCTGGGCCACCCGGTAGTGCTCCTCGCCCACGACCTGCGGGTCGAGGATCCGGGAGGTGGAGTCGAGCGGGTCCACCGCGGGGTAGATGCCCTTCTCCGAGATCGGCCGGGACAGAACGGTCTGCGCGTCGAGGTGCGCGAACGCGTTGTGCGGGGCCGGGTCGGTGATGTCGTCGGCGGGCACGTAGATCGCCTGCATGGAGGTGATCGAGTGACCGCGCGTCGAGGTGATGCGCTCCTGGAGCACACCCATCTCGTCGGCCAGCGTCGGCTGGTAACCCACCGCGGACGGCATGCGGCCGAGGAGGGTGGAGACCTCCGAGCCCGCCTGCGTGAAGCGGAAGATGTTGTCGATGAACAGCAGCACGTCCTGCTTCTGCACGTCGCGGAAGTACTCCGCCATCGTCAGCGCGGACAGGGCCACCCGCAGACGGGTGCCCGGCGGCTCGTCCATCTGGCCGAAGACGAGGGCGGTGTCCTTGAGGACGTCCGCCTCCTCCATCTCCAGCCAGAGGTCGTTGCCCTCACGGGTGCGCTCGCCGACGCCGGCGAACACCGAGGTGCCACCGAAGTTGCGGGCGACACGGCGGATCATCTCCTGGATGAGAACCGTCTTGCCCACACCGGCGCCACCGAACAGGCCGATCTTGCCACCCTGCACGTACGGGGTGAGCAGGTCGATGACCTTGATACCCGTGACCAGCATCTCGGTACGGGACTCGAGCTGGTCGAAGGGCGGGGACGGCCGGTGGATGCCCCACTTCTCGGTGACCTGGAGCGACGCGGTCGGCACGTCGAGCGCCTCGCCGAGCGCGTTCCACACGTGACCCTTGACGACGTCGCCGACGGGCACCGAGATCGGGTGGCCGGAGTCGGTGACGGCCGTACCGCGGACCAGGCCGTCGGTGGGCTGCATGGAGATGGCGCGGACCAGGTTGTCACCCAGGTGCTGGGCGACCTCCATGGTCAGGGTCTTGGTCTCGCCGCCGAGGGTCACCTCGACGTTGAGCGCGTTGTAGATGTCGGGCATCGCCTCGACGGGGAACTCCACGTCGACGACGGGCCCCTTGACGCTGGCCACACGACCGGCACCGGCCGACGTGGGCTCAACAGTCTCAACAGCCTCTGCAGTCATTTCACTCTTTCCCCGCTGCGGCGTCAGCCAGCGCGTTGGCGCCACCGACGATCTCGCTGATTTCCTGGGTGATCTCGGCCTGGCGAGCCTGGTTCATCTGCATGGTGAACACGCGGATCAGCTCGTTGGCGTTGTCCGTGGCGGACTTCATGGCGCGGCGGCGCGCGGCCTCCTCCGAAGCAGCCGACTGCAGCAGCGCCGTGAAGATGCGGGACTCCACATAGCGCGGCAGCAGCGATTCGAGCACGTCGCCCGCGGTGGGCTCGAACTCGAAGTACGGCGGGATCGTCTCGCTGGCCGTCGCCTCGGTCTCCTCGACCTCCAGCGGCAGCACGCGCTTGACCACGACGTTCTGGGTCAGCATCGAGACGAACTCGGTCGAGACGATGTGGATCTCGTCGATCCCCGCCTCTTCCTTGAAGGAGTCGATCAGCGTCTGCGCGATCTCCTTGGCGTCGGCGTAGGCCGGCTTCCTGGAGAAGCCGACCCACTGGCCGCCCATCGTACGGTTGCGGAAGGTGTGCCAGGTGACACCCTTCCGGCCGGTGACGAACGGCACCACCGTCAGGCCGCGGCTCTCCAGCAGCCCGCGCAGGGCCTCGGCCTCGCGCAGGACGTTGGCGTTGAAGCCGCCACAGAACCCGCTGTCGCTGGTGACGATGAGGACGCCCGCCTTGGCGGGGTTCTCCTTCGCCACGGTCAACGGATGGTCGACGCTGGCCGCGTTGCTGACGACGCCGGTGACGGCGCGAGTGATCTCACGCTCGTACGGCAGCGCCGCCTGCATCCGCATCTGCGCCTTCACGATCCGCGAGGAGGCGATGAGCTCCTGGGCACGCGTGATCTTGGCGGTCGACTTGACCGACTTGATCCGCCGCCGCAGCAGCCTTAGCTGGGCACCCATGAGCTACTTCTCCGTCGCCGGACGGACGACCTTCTTGATCTTCTCCTGGCCGACCTCGCCGGCTTCGAGCGGCGCCACCGGCTCGTCCTTGACCAGGAGCTCGCCCGAGGAGGTGGTGAAGCCCTTCTTGAACTCCGTGACGGCGTCCTTGAGGCTGGTCACCGCGTCGTCCGACAGCTCGTTGGTCTCGCGGATGCTGTCGAAGATGCCCTTGTGGCTGCTCTGCAGGTAGTCGAGGAACTCCTGCTCGAAGCGGCGGATGTCCTCGACCGGAACCTCGTCGAGCTCACCCGTCGTGCCCGCCCACACCGACACGACCTGACGCTCCACGGGGAACGGCGAGTACTGCGGCTGGATGAGCAGCTCGGTCAGGCGCTGACCGCGCTCCAGCTGGGCGCGGGAGGCCGCGTCCAGGTCGGAGGCGAAGGCCGCGAAGGCCTCCAGGTCGCGGTACTGCGACAGCGACAGACGCAGCGTGCCGGCCACCTTGCGCATCGCCTTGATCTGCGCCGAGCCACCGACTCGGGAGACCGAGATACCGACGTTGATGGCGGGACGGATACCGGCGTTGAAGTAGTCGGTCTCCAGGAAGCACTGGCCGTCGGTGATGGAGATGACGTTGGTCGGGATGAACGCCGACACGTCGTTGCCCTTCGTCTCGATGATCGGAAGACCGGTCATCGAGCCGCCGCCCATGTCACTGGAGAGCTTGGCGCAGCGCTCCAGCAGGCGGGAGTGGAGGTAGAAGACGTCACCGGGGAACGCCTCGCGGCCCGGCGGGCGGCGAAGCAGCAGCGAGACGGCGCGGTAGGCGTCGGCCTGCTTGGTGAGGTCGTCGAAGATGATGAGGACGTGCTTGCCCTGGTACATCCAGTGCTGGCCGATGGCCGAACCGGTGTACGGGGAGATGTACTTGTAACCAGCCGGGTCGGAGGCCGGGGCGGCGACGATCGTGGTGTACTCCAGGGCGCCGGCCTCTTCGAGACGGGAACGCACCTGGGCGATCGTCGAGCCCTTCTGGCCGACCGCGACGTAGACGCAGCGCACCTGCTTCTCGGGGTCGCCCGAGAGCCAGTTGTCGCGCTGGTTGATGATCGTGTCCACGGCGACGGCCGTCTTGCCCGTGCCACGGTCACCGATGATCAGCTGGCGCTGGCCGCGGCCGATCGGCGTCATGGCGTCGATCGCCTTGATGCCGGTCTGCAGCGGCTGCTTCACCGGCTGCCGCTGGACGACCGAGGGGGCCTGCAGTTCGAGGGCGCGCAGGCCCTCGGCCTCGATCGCGCCCTTGCCGTCGAGGGGGTTGCCGAGCGGGTCGACCACGCGGCCGAGGAAGTTGTCGCCGACGGGCACGGACAGGACCTCGCCCGTCCGGCGGACCGTCTGGCCCTCCTCGATGTTGCTGAAGTCGCCCAGGACCACGACGCCGATCTCTCGGGGGTCGAGGTTCAGGGCCAGGCCGCGCGTGCCGTCCTCGAACTCGAGCAGCTCGTTCGCCATCGCCGAGGGAAGGCCGGAGACATGGGCAATGCCGTCGCCGGCGTCGACGACGGTCCCGATCTCCTCGCGCGCGGCGCCTTCCGGTTCGTACGCCTGGACGAAGCGCTCAAGCGCGTCCCGGATCTCGTCCGGCCGGATCGTAAGCTCCGCCATCTCTACTCTGTCTCCCTATTCATTCGGCGCTCACTGCGCCTCAGCCGGCCAACCGGCGGCGGACTTCTTCAATTCGTCCCACGATCGTGGTGTCGATCATCTCGTCGCCGATGCGGACCGAGAACCCACCGAGCACTCGCTTGTCCACCTCGACGTTCAGGTGCACGTCACGACCGTAGGAGGTGCGCAGCCAGTCGGCCAGTCGCTGCTTCTGCGCGTCGGACAGCTCGACCGCGCTGCGCACGACCGCCACCAGGCGCTGGCGCTGCTGGGCCACGAGCTGGCCGAACTCCTCCAAGCCCACTTCCAGGCTACGCCCTCGCGGGTGCACCGCCAGCTGCGTGATCAGGCGCTGGCTGGTGGGGGCCACCTTGCCACCGAGCAGGTCGCTCAGCAGCTGCCGCTTGCCCTCCGCGGGCGTGGCCGCGTCGGCGAGCGCGCGTCGGAGGTCGGGGTTGGCGGCGACGATACGGCCGAAGCGGAAGAGCTCGTCCTCGACGTCGTCGAGCCTGGACTGGCCCTCCGCCTCGGCGGCGGCGGCGACGACGCCGAGCCGTTCGAGCGAGTCGGCCAGGTCACCCGCGCGCGACCACCGGACCGAGACCGCGGCCTCGGTCGTGGCGAGGGCCGCCTCGGAGACCTTGCCGCCGAGCAGGGCACGGACGGTGCCCGCCTTCTGCTCGGCGGCCCTGGCCGGGTCGGACAGCGCGCGGCGCAGGCCGTGCTCGCGGTCGAGCAGATCCGCGACGGCGAACAACTCGTCGGAGAGCGCGCCGAGGTCGGCGCTGCCCGCGACCGCGTTGAAGCGCTCCTCGACCTCTGCCAACGAGGTCCTGCTCAGACCTCGCATTAGCGCACCGCCTGCGCGTTGCTGCTCTCAAGCTCGTCGAGGAACCTGTCCACGATCCGGCTCTGGCGGACCTCGTCCTCCAGGGACTCGCCGACGATGCGGCCGGCCAGCTCGGTGGACAGACGGCCGATCTCCGTGCGGAGCTGCGCGAACGCGGCGGCGCGGTCGGCCTCGATCTGGGCGTGCGCGGCCTCGACGAGACGACGGGCCTCGGCCTGCGCCTCCTCGCGGAGCTCCGCCTTGATCTGCGCGGCCTGCTCGCGAGCCTCTTCACGGAGCCGGCCGGCCTCGCGGCGGGCCTCCTCAAGCTGCTGCGCGTACTGCCGCTGGAGGTTCTGCGCCTCGGCCTGGGCCTCCTCAGCCCTCTTGATGCCACCCTCGATCGCGTCGGTCCGCTCGGCCAGAGTCTTCTGGATGCGCGGAACGAGAATCTTGCCGACGACGAGGAGGACGACGAGGAACGAGAAGATACCGACGACGAGCTCGAACGTGTGCGGAAGGAGCGGGTTCGCCCCTTCTTCCTGCGCGAGGAGCGTAGCTGCCTTAATCATGGGTGCAGCCTTTCGTCAGAATTCTTCTGGTCCTAGATGCCCGCGAAGATGAACGGCGCGACCAGACCGATCAGGGCGAGGGCCTCGGTGAGGACGAAGCCGAGGAGCATGTTCTGGCGGATCAGGCCGTAAGCCTCGGGCTGACGCGCGATGGCCTGCACGCCCTGACCGAAGATGATGCCGACGCCGATGCCGGGGCCGATGGCGGCGAGACCGTAACCGATGGCGGTGACGTTGCCGGAGACCTCAGCGAGAACGCTCATTGCTATTTCCTTTACTGGACGGCCGGTGAAGGGAGTCCCACCGGTCATGGATATTCCGGTATGTGGTTCTCAGTGATCCGGGTGCAGCGCGCCGCCGATGTACATCGACGCCAGCATTGCGAACAGGAAGGCCTGCAGGAACTGGATGAACATCTCGAACCCGGTCAGGATGATCGTCATGATCACGCCCACCACGCCGACGGGTGCGCCCAGGGGCGTCAGCTTCTCGAACAGGAACCAGAAACCGACCATGCTGAAGAACGCGAGCAGCATGTGACCGGCGAACATGTTCGCGAACAGTCGGACAGCGTGCGTGAACGGCGCGATGATCATGTTCGACAGGAACTCGATCGGCGCCAGAAGGAAGTAGATCGGCTTGGGCAGGCCGGGCGGGAACATCATGTTCTTGAAGTAACCGATGCCGCCCTGGTGCTTGACGCCCAGGTAGACCTTGATCGCGTAGATCGAGAGCGCGAGCACGGCCGGGAACGCGATGTGCGAGGCGACCGGGAACTGCGCGAGCGGGATCACGCCGAGGATGTTCCAGAACAGGACCAGGAAGAAGAGCGTGACCAGCAGGCCCATCCACCGATCGGCGTCCTTGCCGAGGAACGGCCGGGCGATCTGGTCACGGACGAACATGTAGCCGTACTCGACGACGTTCTGGGTGCCCCTCGGCACGAGCTTCGGCTTGGCGAAGGCCACCCAGCACACGGCGATCACCACGAGCGCGCTGAGCATCGCCAGCAGCACCGGCTTGGTGAACCAGGTCACCCCGGGGATGATCGGCGTGAACGAATTGAACAGCTCATCGGGCGATGGCGCCCGGAAGTTGTCTTCGGGGGCGAGGACCGTCAGCGCAATCACGCGGCGTTCCCTTCAACGTCGTAGTGGATCACAAGGGTTTCCTCAGCGAGGCGATCGCTGCGTCGGGTTAGCGACCGAACTTCCGGTAGACCGCGTAGCCGCCGAGCACGACCCCAAGGACCACGCCTATGGGGAAGAACGCGGACATGTCGAGCCACCGGTCCAGCAACCACCCGAGACCGCCATAGACCGCCATCCCGGCGAGCAGATAGCTGGGGACTGACCACATGGCATCGGAGAAGTCGCGACCGTCGTGTTCCGGCCGGCGTTCCTGTGCGCTCATCGCGGCCCCGACGATAGCAGGCGAGTGGAGGACTAGTCATATCGGACCCCATCCCTTTACCTGCCTCATGAGTCGCCCTTTCCGGGGACCGAGGCATCGGGGTCGACGTAGAGCATCTTGGTCTTCATGAACGCGCGGACCTCGAATCCGGTCCAGACGAGCGTGCATCCGACCACGGACCACGCGAAGGCCTGGGTGTTCCAGGCGGTGGTCTCACGGAAGGCGGACAGCACCACCATGATGGCGACGACTTTGACGAGGTAGCTGACCATCGCCGCGATCGCCATCATCTGCGGGGAGACGCGTGCGGCATAGGAGACCGCTACCACGCTGATGCTGAAGAAAACCCCGACGAGCAAGGTGCCGAGGGCCGCGCCGAGCGCTCCCTTGCCGCCCGCCAGGAGGAACGCCACGATGACCGCGACCACCCCGACCGCGAAGGTCGGAACAGCGGCGCTCTTGAGTACGCGCACGTCGTTGGCCTGCATCGGTGCTCCATCAGCATGTTGTCAAGCGAGCGTTTGCTACCTCCAGAACATGTGCGTCTGGAGGTCCCTGCTCGTGAAAGATATCACAAGCTCACGGAAGACCGCTTTTACCTGCCGTTTCTAGTTCCCGATCACGGACGGCTCGGAAATGCAGGAATGACCGGTTTGCCCTCGGCGCTCGCGCGTTCCTGCGCCGAAGGGCCGCCCTGCGGCGGCATCTGCCGCCTGACCTGGGTGTCCGGGCCGATCGGGGGCATCGGGCCGGTGGGCGGGCCGTCGTCGTCGGGCTGCTTGTCGCGCGTGGCGGCGTGCGCGCCGCCCCTCCCCCGCCACCGCGGCGCGGCCATCAGGACGAGCACCGCCAGCGCCAGCACGATGACCACCACGAACAGCAGCACCGGCACGCCCTCGCGGGACATCGCCACCAGGCCGAAGGCGAACAGGAACGCCCACGCGTACATGATCAGCACCGAACGGCGGTGCGAGTGGCCGATGTCCAGCAGCCGGTGGTGCAGGTGACCCCGGTCGGGCGCGAACGGCGACATGCCGTGGGACGTGCGCCGGACCACGGCGGTGATCAGGTCGATCAGCGGCAGGACCAGCACCGCCGCCGGCAGCATCAGCGGCAGCAGCACCGGGACCTTGTTCATGTCCTCGATGGCGGCCGGGTCGAGCGGCGTCACCGTGACGATCGAGGAGGCGAGCACCAGCCCGATCAGCATCGCCCCGGTGTCGCCCATGAAGATCTTGGCCGGATGGAAGTTGTGCGGCAGGAAGCCCAGGCACGTGCCGATGAGGACGGCCGCGATGGCCGCCGTCGTGGTGATGTTCCCCACGCTCATGCTCTGGGCCAGCAGGATCGAGTACGCCCACGTGGCCATGGCGGCGATGCACACGATGCCGGCCGCGAGCCCGTCGAGGCCGTCGACGAAGTTCACGGCGTTGATGGTGACCACCACGATCATGATGGTGATGATCGTGCTCAGCGTGTAGTCGAGGCTGGTGGAGCCGCCCCAGTCCTTCGGCAGCGGGATGTAGAGCAGCCGCAGGTCGAAGTAGACCAGCACGCCCGCCGCCGCGATCTGCCCGCCGAGCTTGATGAAGGCGTCCATGCCCCACCAGTCGTCGAGGAAGCCGGTGAGCGTGATCAGGCCGCCGGCGACGATCAACGCGGTGACGGCTTTGCCGTCGTACTCCGACAGCGCCGCGCCCGTGTGTTTCAGCTGGCTGGCGACCAGCAGGCCGACCACCAGGCCGCCGTACATGGCCAGGCCGCCGAGCCTCGGCGTCGGCGTGGTGTGCACGTCGCGCTCGCGAACCTCGGGCATGGCGCCGATGCGGATGGCGAAGCGGCGCACCAGCGGGACCAGCAGATACGTCACCGCTGCCGAGATGAGCGCCATGAACAGGTATTCGCGCACGGACCTAGTTTCCCGGATGCTCCGGCCAGCTGTGACCGGAAACCGACACAGACCAGCTTAATATTCGCTGAGATATGGCTGATGGATGGCGAGAAGCGCCGCCACTCTTTCCCTGACCTCGGGCGCTACGGCCGGATCGCGCACGGACATCGACAGCAGACTTCCCACCTCTTCCATCTCCCGCGGGCCCATGCCCTGCGTGGTCACGCACGCCGTGCCCACCCGGATCCCGGAGGTGACGGCCGCCGGCTCCGGATCGTAGGGGATGACGTTGCGGTTGAGCGTGATGCCGGCGGCCGCGCAGCGCCGTTCGGCCTCGGCGCCCGAGACGCCCAGCTCACGCAGGTCGATCAGGGCCAGGTGGGTGTCGGTGCCGCCGGTGACCGGACGCATGCCCGCCCCGTCCAGCGCGCCGGCGAGCGTGCGGGCGTTGGCGACGACGCGGCCCGCGTACTCGGCGAACTCCGGCCGCAGCGCCTCCCCGAACGCCACCGCCTTGGCCGCCACCGCGTGCATCAGCGGCCCGCCCTGCACGAACGGGAACACCGCCCGGTCGATCTTGCCGGCCAGCTCCTCCGTGCACAGGATCGCGCCGCCGCGCGGCCCGCGCAGCACCTTGTGCGTGGTCAGCGTCACGACGTCCGCGTACGGCACCGCCGACGGGATCACCCCGCCCGCCATCAGGCCGATCGGGTGCGCCACGTCGGCCAGCAACCACGCGCCCACCTCGTCGGCGATGCCGCGGAAGACCGAGAAGTCGATCAGCCTCGGGTACGCCGTCGCGCCGCACACGATCACCTTGGGCCGGCGTCGCAGCGCCAGGTCGCGCACCTCGTCGTAGTCGATGAGCTCGGTGTCGCGCCGCACGCCGTAGGAGGCGACGTCGAACCATCGTCCCGAGAAGTTCGCCTTCGAGCCGTGCGTGAGGTGGCCGCCGTGCGGGAGCGCCATGGCGAGCATGGTGTCGCCGGGCTGGAGCAGGGCGGCGTAGGCGGCCAGGTTGGCGCTCGCGCCGGAATGCGGCTGGACGTTGGCGTGCTCGGCCCCGAACAGCCTGCGCGCCCGCTCCACCGCCAGCCGTTCGGCGCGGTCGACGACCTCGCAGCCGCCGTAGTAGCGCTTGCCGGGGTAGCCCTCGGCGTACTTGTTGGTGAGGGTGGAGCCCAGGGCGGCCATGACCGCGGGGGAGGTGAAGTTCTCGCCGGCGATCAGCTGGAGGCCGGCGCGTTCGCGTTCGAGCTCGTCGAGCAGCACCTGCGCCAGCTCCGGATCCTGCCGCCGCAACCACCCGAAGTCGGGCCCGTAGTACGGCTCCCCACCCATTTCTCCACTGTACGACCGTGTGTCCGATTTGCCCAGATAACCGCGCTGCGAGGGCGGTCGCTTGCGAGGGCACGGGTTCCGTGTCGGTCAGAGCCATGAGGGCGTTCATCTGCGAAGGCCAGAGGGCGGCGACCGCGAAGCTCCGAGAGCGCGAAGCGCACGGACCGCGAAGCTTTGGGACCGCGCAACTCAGGGACCGTGATGTTCCGCGACCGGGAAGCACCGAGACCACGGGAACGACCGAGACCACGGAGGCACCGGGGCCACGGAGGCACCGGGGCCACGGAAGCACCGGAGCACGCAGCTCAAGGAGCGCGAAGCACCGGAACCGCGAAGCGCCGGGGAAGGCGGAGGTCAGGGGAAGGCGTGTGGTGCGCCGGTCTGGCTGGGGATCCACCTCGGGGTGTCGTCGGCCTGGTCGCTGATCGCCGTGAGCACGGCGTGACGGTAGAGAGCCAGCTTCGACCGCCATTCCCGGATGTCCTGCACATATCGATCGCCGACCGGCGCGTCCCAGGTCTGCGGGCTCTTGGCCAGCGCGTACGCCTTGTCGAGGGCCGTGCTGAGCTTCTCCAGCATGGGCATGACGGTGTTCCAGGCGGTGACCAGACGTTCGTAGTCGGGGTTGAACTCGTAGGCCAGCGGCTGGTTGTCCAGCGGGCCCGCGGCGGTGACGGGCGGCATCTCGTCCCTGCTCCTGGGCCTGGGGGCGGGCGGGTCGACGTACATCACACGCTCCTTCCCGGCGTCCCGGGATCGGCCTCACCCGATGGACCGTCCGGCCTGATGTCCCTGGGCGCCCAGTCGCCCTCGCCGTACTCACCGGGCGGAACCTCCACGGACGGCATGTCGAGCGGCTGAATGTCGCGGACGTCGTCGATCAAAGTCCTGATCGCCTCCGGCCCGGCCGCGGACACATCCACAGCCACAACCCCGTCCCCCTCACTCACCCACTTCCCACCGGCACCCCCGCCGTCCAAGCCCCGCGCCCCACCATCACCATGCCCCCCGACACCATGCCCCCCGCCGCCGTAAACAGCCGCACCATGACGCCCTGTATCACCACCACCAGCCGATACGTCCCCTCCAGCAGAAACGTCCCCTCCAGCGGAGACGGCCGCCCCTCCTCCAGGCGCCGTAGGCGGAATCCGCACCCCAGCAGACCCATCACCCCGCCCCGCCGCTCCACCGTCCGCACCGGCCCGACCAGCGTCCGCCACGCCACCATCAGCACGCCCTGCATCAGCGGCCCCATCGCCGGTCCCTACATCGACACGCCCGTTACCCGCGCCCCCGTCGGCACGCCCACCATCGCCGTACCCGCCACCGACGTCACGACCACCGTTCACAGCACCGCCATCAGCCCGACCAGCATCAGCGGCACCACCACCGGTCCCTACATCGACACGCCCGTTACCCGCGCCGCCATCGGCACGCCCACCATCGCCGTACCCGCCACCGACGTCACGACCACCGTTCACAGCACCGCCATCAGCCCGACCAGCATCAGCCGCACCACCACCGGTCCCCACGCCGCCACGCCCGCCGTTCGCGCGCCCATCGTCGGTGTTGCCGCCGGTGCCGCTGCCGGCGTCGCGGCTGCCGTTGGCGGTGTCCGCGTCGGTGCGGGTGCCGTTCGTGGCCTTGTCGTCGGCGCAGGCGGTGCCGTCAGTGCGGCCGGTGTCCGTGGTGCCACCGTCGGAGCGGCCGGTGTCGCTGTTCGCGCCGCCGCTGGAGCCGTCGGCCCGGCCTGTGCCGGTGTCCGTGTGGCCATTTGCGCCGTCGGCCCGGCCGGTGTCGCCGATGGGCTGGGTGCCGGTGCCTGTGGTGGCGTCGGGGCGGGTCGGGGTGGAGGAGATGCCGTCGGCGTGGGTTCCGTGGGTGTTGCCCGCGTTCCCTGGGATGCCCTGTTGGGCGCCTCTGTCCCCGGTGGGGCCGCCGTAGGCGTCTCCGGTGGTGCCGTTGTGGGTGGCCGTATCGCCTTGGGTGCCGTTGTGGGAGGTCGTGTCGCCTGCGGTGCCAAAGTGAGCACCCGTGCCTTCTGACGTGCCATAGGGGTGACCGGCGGCCGTTGCAGCGCCGTAGGGGTGACCGGTCGCGGTTGCGGTGCCGTACGGGTGGCCGGTGGCGGTTGTGGTGCCGGGGTGGTGGCCGGTGGTGGTGCCTGCGGTGGTCGTCGAGGGGTCGGTGCCGCCCTCTCCTGTCGGCACCGACAGCCCTTCGCCTCCGCCCGCCGCCGCCGCACCGCCGTCGGCGTGCACGGTCGGCATGTCGGCGGGCTGCACGTTGTCGACGTTCTTGAGCAGGGATTCCAGTTGTTCGGCCGTGGGCGGGTCGATGGGCACCTGGAGGACCTTCACGCCGTCGACCACCACGACCTGGGGCTTGTGCGGGTCGTCCGGCTGGTCCTTCGCGGGGACGTTGGCGGTGCCGGTGTCGGCCTCCGCTCCCCGGTCGCGTCTGCTGTCCTGGTCGGGGGCCTTGGGGTCGTCGGCGGCCGGGGTGTCGCCGGTGCTGCCGTCGCTGCGGCCGTCTGTGCGGTCGCCGGTCCGCTCACCGGTCCGGTCGTCGGTCCTGGCGTCGTTTCCGCTGGTCCCGGTGTCCTTGTCGGCGCCGTCGCACGCCTTCCCGTCGCCGTCGGCCTTGGCACCGTCGTCGCCGGTCTTGCTGTCGGGGTCCTTGGGCGTCGGCGGGTCCGTCGGCTTGGGGTCGTGGTCCCTCGACGCAGGCGGGTCCGTCGGCTTGGGGTCGTGGTCCCTCGACGCAGGCGGGTCCGTCGGCTTGGGGTCGTGGTCCCTCGACGCAGGCGGATCCGTCGGCTTGGGGTCGTGGTCCCTCGACGCAGGCGGATCCGTCGGCTTGGGGTCGTGGTCCCTCGACGCGGGCGGGTCCGTCGGCTTGGGGTC
>NZ_JBSGCE010000014.1:0-76994 GCF_053601695.1 Nonomuraea sp. NPDC004702 | reverse complement strand
ATGTGGTCCCTCGACGCGGGCGGGTCCGTCGGCTTGGGGTCGTGGTCCCTCGACGCGGGCGGGTCCGTCGGCTTGGGGTCGTGGTCCCTCGACGCGGGCGGGTCCGTGGGCTTGGTGTCGGGGGCTTTCGGGGGTGGGTCGGTGGGTTTCGGGTCGTGGTCCTTCGGGGTGGAGGGGTGGGTGGGCTTCGGGTCGGCGGGGTGGGCGGGATCGGTGTGCTTGGGCGGGTCGTCGGCGCGGGGGTTGCCGTACTTGTCGTCGCGGCTGCCCGGCGACTCCTTGGGCTCGTCGGCCGTGCCGCCGCCGCCCGTCTTCGACGTGTCGCCCAGCTTCCCGTCGGCGCGCTTCTCCAGGACGGCCAGCCGCGCGTTGACGTCCTTGACCATGTGATCGGCGGAGTCGGCCACCTGGACCGGACGGTGGGTGCTCCGCGCGGACAGCCCGGCACGGCTCAGCACCGCCCTGACCTGGTCCTCGGCCGTGCGCAGCGCCGAGGACGCGTGCTTGACCTCGGTCAGCAGGTCACGGACCAGCTGCGGATCCATGCCGTCGAACTTGCCCATGGGCCACTCCCGGACGTGTCGCCGTTCCGGGACTCACGGTAATCGCGGCCGTGGCGTCGCCGCAGCCGGGATGCAAAGACGGTATACGTCAGTCGTCGGTGGCGACGTAGCCGATGATGCCGCGCAGCTTCTCGACGGGGATCGCGCCGCGGCGCAACATCCGGGGCACCGCCGTGGTGAGGTCGAGGATGGTCGAGGGCGTGTTGTCGGTGGTCTTGCCGCCGTCGAGGTAGACCGCGACCGAGTCGCCGAGCTGCTCCTCGGCCTCCTCCGCCGTCGTCGCCGCGGGGGCGCCGGAGCGGTTGGCGCTGGAGACGGCCATCGGGCCGGTCTCCTTGAGCAGGTCGAGGGCGACCGGGTGGAGCGGCATGCGGACGGCGACCGTGCCCTTGGTGTCGCCCAGGTCCCAGGAAAGGGCCCTGTTGGCCCTGCAGACCAGCGTGAGCGGCCCGGGCCAGAAGGCGTCGATGAGATCCTGCCCGTAGGGCCCGAGGTCGTCCACGAGCGCTGTGGCGGCTCTGACGGTGCCCACGAGCACGGGCGGCGGCATGTCGCGGCCGCGGCCCTTGGCGTCGAGCAGGGCGGTGACGGCCGGCGGCATGAACGCGTCGGCGCCGATGCCGTAGACGGTGTCGGTCGGCAGCACGACCAGCTCGCCGCGGCGCACGGCGGTGGCGGCCTCGATCAGGCCCTCGGCGCGCTGGTCGAGGTCGGAGCAGTCAAAGCGTCTTCCCACGGCGTGCATCCTAGTCCTGGCCGAGTCTGGCCGTGACGAAGCGGTCCCTTCGGGTGAGGTCCTGGCGCAGGCGGACGTCGCGCCAGCCGTTGTCCTCCGGGAAGGTCAGATAGACGGCCCTGCCCTGCTCGTCGGCGTGTTCGACGGCCACCCAGCCGCCGGGACGCAGCAGGCGGCGGGCGGTGCGTTCGACCGCGCGCACCTCGCCGAGGCCGTCGTCGCCGGAGCCGTAGAGGGCCCGGGAGGGGTCGTAGTCGCGGACCTCGGGGTCGCGCGGGATGGCGCCGGGCGGGATGTACGGCGGGTTGGAGATCACCAGGTCGACCTTGCCGTTGAGCTCGGGAAGGGCTTCGGCGAGGTCTTCCGGGTGCAGGTGCGTACGCCCCTGGCCCAGCTCGGAGATGTTGCGCTTGGCCCAGGTGTAGGCCGCGGGGTCGACCTCGACGGCGTGCACCTCGGCGAGCGCGACCTCCTGGGCGATCGACAGCGCGATGGCCCCCGAGCCGGTGCCGAGGTCGACGACGAGGGGCGCCGTCACGTCCATGGCGCGCAGGGTCTCGATCGCCCACCCGGCCATGACCTCGGTCTCCGGCCGCGGCACGAACACGCCGGGGCCGACCGCGAGCTCCAGGTAGCGGAAGTAGGCGTGGCCGGTGATGTGCTGCAGCGGCTCACGCGCCTCGCGCCGGGCGATGCCCTCCCAGAACAGCGCGTCGAAGTCGGAGTCCTTGACCGTGTGGAGCTCGCTCCTGCGCACGCCGTGGACGAACGCCGCGATCTCCTCCGCGTCGGTGCGCGGCGAAGGCACACCTGCCTCGGCGAGCCGGGCGGTGGCCAGAGCGATCTCGTCCAGCAGAAATGTCATGAGTGTTGTGCGAGCTTCTCCGCCATCTCGGCGTCGATGAGTGCCTGGGTGACGGCGTTGAGCTCGCCGTCGAGAACCTGGTCGAGGTTATACGCCTTGAAGCCTACGCGGTGGTCGGAAATCCGGTTCTCGGGAAAGTTGTACGTGCGGATGCGCTCGGAACGGTCGACCGTGCGGACCTGCGACTTGCGCTCGGCCTGCGCCGCGGCGTCGGCCTGCTCCTGGGCCACGGCCAGCAGGCGGGCACGCAGGATGCGCATCGCCGACTCCTTGTTCTGGAGCTGGCTCTTCTCGTTCTGGCAGGAGACGACCACGCCCGTGGGCAGGTGGGTGATGCGCACGGCCGAGTCGGTCGTGTTGACGCTCTGGCCACCGGGACCACTGGAGCGGTAGACGTCGATGCGCAGGTCGTTGGGGTCGATCTGGACGTCGACCTCCTCCGCCTCCGGGTAGACCAGCACGCCCGCGGCGCTGGTGTGGATGCGGCCCTGGGACTCGGTGACGGGCACCCGCTGCACGCGGTGGACGCCGCCCTCGAACTTGAGCCTGGACCACACGCCCTCGTCGCCCTTGGCCTTGATGCCGACCGTGACGTCTTTGTAGCCGCCGAGGTCGGAGGGCTGGGTGTCGATGATCTCGGTCTTCCAGCCGAGGCGCTCGGCGTAACGCAGGTACATCCGCAGCAGGTCGCCGGCGAACAGCGCGGACTCCTCGCCGCCCTCGCCCGCCTTGATCTCCATGATGATGTCTTTGTCATCGTTGGGGTCGCGCGGGATGAGCAGGTGCTTGAGCTTCTCCTCAAGCTGCGGGATGCGCTCCTCGATCTCGGCCGCCTCGGCCGCGAACCCCTCGTCCTCGCCGGCCAGTTCCTTGGCCGCCGTGAGGTCCTCGCGGGCCATGTCGAGCTCCCGGTAGGTGCTGACGATCGGGGTGAGCTGGCTGTAGCGCCGGCCGAGTGTGCGGGCCTTGTTCTGGTCGGCGTGCACGGCGGGGTCGGCAAGCTGCAGCTCCAGCTCGGAATACTCCTTGAGCAACTCGTCGAGGTTCACCGTGGGTCCTTCAGTGGTTTGAATGCCGTTTCACCAACAACGCCGACCCGGCGCACGTGGTGCGGCCGGGTCGGCGTCGGTGAAGCTACTTGCCCGTGGCCTTCTTGCCGAAGCGCTTCTCGAAGCGAGCCACCCGGCCGCCGGTGTCGAGGATCTTCTGCTTGCCCGTGTAGAACGGGTGGCAGGCCGAGCACACGTCGGCGTGGATGACGCCGTTCTTGGCGGTGCTGCGGGTCGTGAACGTGTTGCCGCAGGAGCAGGAGACCTGCGTCACGTGGTAATCGGGGTGGATGTCGGGCTTCATGGCTGTCCTTTCGGGCTGCGGCCGCCGGGTCGCCTTCACGCATGGCGTGAACCGGAACCGCAAAATGGTCAGCTACCAGTGTGCCAGATCGTGCAACCTGCCCAGGCCATGGGGCATTCCCGCGATCTTCATGACGCGGCCGCACGCGCCACACTAGGCTCCCTCGCACAAACCATCACTTTTCCCACAAATGGGACTTAGCCAAAGGATCATCCAACTGATGAAGAGAAGGGTGCGGCTGCTCCTCGCGGCCGCCACGGGGGCCGCCGTTCTCCTCGGAGGCGCCGGTCTCTCGGCCACCGGCGCGTCGGCCTCGGCGTACGCGCTGGCGGACGACTTCACGGGCGACGCGTCGGCGAGCGCGTACGTCCCGCTGGAGAAGGACGTCGACGCCACCGTCACGCTCAAGCTCAAGAACCCGGACACCGTCACCGGCGTGACCGGGTCCATCGAGCCGCCCGGCAAGTCGGCCAAGACGGTGTCGTTCGACTTCACGCCGAGCACCTCCACCTCCACCTCCACCCCGACCGCCACCCCGTCGCCGGCTCCCGACAAGACGATCACCGGCAAGTGGACGATCACCAAGGACGACCCGGCGGGCGACTGGAAGCTCACCGTCAACGTCGCCCGCGCGGGCGGGGGAAGCAGCCCGAGCACCTTCACCGTCAAGGTCTCCGGCAAGCAGGGCATCTCCGGCGCGAACGTCACCCCCGACCCCGTCCAGCTCGTCAAGAGCAGGGACACCAAGGTCACGGTCGAGGCGACGGTGAAGGACGCGGGCACGGTCTCGGCCAAGCTCGTCAGCGACACCACCAGCGAGTACTACGACCTCGGTGAGCTGGCCAAGGAGTCGGACAGCTACTACCGCGGCGTCACGTACTTCACCGACGACACCACCGAGGGCGCCTGGACGCTGGAGGTGTACGCCACCCGCAGCGGCCAGACGCTCAAGGGCGAGGCGTCCTTCTCGGTCGTCGCCCCCACCGGCGGCGCGTCCAAGAAGGCCAAGACCAGGGTGACGATCTCGGCCCCGAACAAGGTCGCCAAGGGCCGCGCGTTCAAGGTCTACGGCAAGGTCTACCGCGGCGCCAAGGCGTACAAGAACAAGATCGTCGAGGTGTACTTCAAGGCCAAGGGCACCAAGACGTACAAGTTCATGGGGTACGCCAAGGCCACCTCGACCGGCAAGTACAGCAAGACCTTCAAGGGCAAGAAGGACGGCTACTTCCAGGTCAAGGTGCCCGGCACGAGCAAGACGCGCACCTCCCTGTCGCCGCAGGAGTTCGTGGACGTGAGGTAGCGGGTACGGCCCGCATCCCCAACCCCGGGTGCAGGCCGTATCAGCGACCCAGATACGTCAGGACGGCGAGAACCCGCCGATGGTCCTCGGGCGCGGGCCCGAGGGCCAGCTTGGCGAAGATGCCGGACACGTGTTTCTCCACCGCCCCTTCGGTGACGACCAGCCTGGAGGCGATCGCGGTGTTGGAGCGGCCCTCGGCCATCAGGGCCAGGACCTCGCGCTCCCGGGGGGAGAGCAGGTCGAGCGGCGCGCCCCTGCGCCTGCGGCTGAGCAGTTGCACGACGACCTCCGGATCGATCACCGTGCCGCCCGCCGCCACCTCGCGCACCGCCTCCATGAACTCGGCCACGTCGGCCACCCGCTCCTTCAGCAGGTAGCCGACGGCCTTGCCGATCAGCTCGCCCGCGTAGCGCTCCTCGACGTACTGGGACAGGACCAGGATCGGGAAGTCGGGCCTGGCCTCGCGGACCCTCAGCGCCGCCTTCAGCCCCTCGTCGGTGTGGGTGGGCGGCATGCGCACGTCGACGATCGCCAGGTCAGGCTCGTGTTCCTGGACGGCGGCCACCAGCGCGGGCCCGTCGGAGACCGCCGCGACGGTCTCGAAACCGCCGTCGGCGAGCAACCGCGCCAGCCCCTCGCGCAACAGTACGGAATCCTCGGCGATGACCACGCGCATGTGCACATGACTACCATTCGCAGGGCAGCTCCGCACGCACGATCGTCGGCCCCCCGACGGGGCTGTGCAGCACGAGCACGCCGTCGATGGTCGCCGCCCGGTCGGCCAGGCCCGACAGCCCGCCGTCCGGCGTGACGACGGCGCCGCCGATGCCGTTGTCCCACACGTCCACGACCACGCCGCGGTCGCCTCCGAACACCGCCACCGACGCCTCCGTCGCGCCCGAGTGCTTGGCGAGGTTGGTCAGGGCCTCGGCGACGATGAAGTACGCGATGCTCTCCACCGCGGCGGGCGGCCGTTCGGCCAGTTCGACGGAGACGTCCACGTGCACCGGGGCCCGCGCGGCCAGCCCCGACAGCGCCGCGTCGAGCCCGCGGTCGGTGAGGATGGCCGGGTGGATGCCGCGGGCCAGGTCGCGCAGCTCGGCGATGGCCGCCTTGGTGCCCGCGTGGGCCTGGACGATCAGCGCCCTGGCCTCCTCCGGCTCGGTGTCGAACTTGGCCTGCGCCCGTCCGAGGTCCACCGCCACCGACAGCAGCCGCTGCTGCGCGCCGTCGTGCAGGTCGCGCTCGATCCTGCGGCGTTCGGCCTCGGCGGCGTCGATCCCCCTGGCCCGGCTGGCCCGCAGCCGCTCCTCCTCGCTGCCGCCGAGCAGCACCGTGGCCAGGGTGCCGTGCAGCCAGGCCATGCCCCGTACGAGATAGGCCGTCACGACGAGCAGCACCACGCCGGCCGCGCCCGCGACCAGCACGCCCGCCCAGTCGTCGATGATCAGGCCGGTGCGCCCGTCGCTCAGGACGTACAGGACGCGGGCCAGGGGCGCGAGGAGCAGCACCGCCGTCGCCGTCCACAGCGCCAGCGACAACGCGGACTCCACCAGGCCCAGCGGGAGGAGCATGAGGAGGTAGCCGAGGTCCTGCCAGGTGGCCTTGTCGCCCAGCAGCCAGGTGAGGTGCGAAAGCAGCCCGCCCTCGGGCCTGCTCCGGTACGGGTCGGCGATCCGCACCCCGAACGCCGCCCCCATCAGCCGCCGCTCCAGCATCGCCCCGCCGCGCCACATCAGCACGGTCGCCATCGTCAGCGGCAGCCCCACCCAGACGATCACCAGCGGCACCGCCACCGTCGTCGCCAGGGTCACCACGACGAACCAGACCATCCCGAACAACGCGCTGACCAGCAGGTACGGAGCCGCCCGCCAGGTCATCGGGTCGACCAGCACCCCTAACGGCCCCTTCGGCCCGAACCGCACCCTGTCCTTCAGCCTCACCGATCGCATGCCCCCAGCCTGCCCGGCGCCGCGGACGGGGTGAATGGAGCAGACGTCCGATCCGCAGGTGGGGTTAACCCCACCCTCGGCGCCTCGGCACGCGAAAGGGGCGGCGGGAGAACCTCCCCGCCGCCCCTTCAGGCACGTGGCCGCTAGTCGCGGTCGTTGCTCACCGTGGTCTTCTGCACCTGCAGAAGGAACTCGGCGTTGGACTTGGTCTCCTTCATCTTCTCCAGGAGAAGCTCCAGAGCCTGCTGCATGTCCAGGGCGTGCAGCACCCGGCGGAGCTTCCAGACGATCTGCAGCTCCTCCTTGGCCATGAGGATCTCTTCCTTACGCGTGCCGGACGCGTCGACGTCGACCGCGGGGAAGATGCGCTTGTCGGCCAGGGAGCGGTTGAGCTTGAGCTCCATGTTGCCGGTGCCCTTGAACTCCTCGAAGATGACCTCGTCCATCTTGGACCCGGTCTCGACCAGGGCCGTGGCGAGGATCGTCAGCGAGCCGCCGTTCTCGATGTTGCGCGCGGCGCCGAAGAAGCGCTTCGGCGGGTAGAGCGCCGTGGAGTCGACACCACCCGACAGGATACGACCGGAGGCCGGGGCCGCCAGGTTGTAGGCGCGGCCGAGTCGCGTGATCGAGTCGAGCAGGACGACCACGTCGTGGCCCAGCTCCACCAGGCGCTTGGCGCGCTCGATGGCCAGCTCGGCGACCGTGGTGTGGTCCTCGGCCGGACGGTCGAAGGTCGAGTGGATGACCTCGCCCTTGACCGACCGCTGCATGTCGGTGACCTCTTCGGGACGCTCGTCCACGAGCACGACCATCAGGTGGCACTCGGGGTTGTTGCGGGTGATCGCGTTGGCGATCGCCTGCAGCACCATCGTCTTGCCGGCCTTCGGCGGCGAGACGATCAGACCACGCTGGCCCTTGCCGATCGGCGAGACCAGGTCGATGATCCGCGTGGTGAGGATGTTGTGCTCGGTCTCCAGGCGCAGGCGCTCCTGCGGGTAGAGCGGCGTCAGCTTGTTGAAGTCGGGCCGGTTGCGGGCCTGCTCCGGGTCCATGCCGTTGACGGTGTCGAGGCGGACCAGGGCGTTGAACTTCTCGCGGCGCTCGCCGTCGCGCGGCTGGCGCACCGCGCCGGTGATGACGTCGCCCTTGCGCAGGCCGTTGCGGCGGATCTGGGCCAGCGAGACGTAGACGTCGTTGCTGCCCGGCAGGTAACCGCTGGTCCTGACGAACGCGTAGTTGTCGAGGATGTCGAGGATGCCGGCGATCGGGATGAGCACGTCGTCGTCGCCGATGACGGGCTCGGTGCTGTCGAAGCGGTCACGGCCACGGCCGCGGTTGCGCTCCCTGAAGCGGCCCCTGCGGCCACGCCCGCGGTCGTCGTCGTCGCCGCCGCGCTGGTCGCCGCCGCGCTGGTCGCCGCCACGCTGGTCACCGCGCTGGTCGCCACGCTGGTCACTGCGCTGCTCGCCGCGCTGGTCACCGCGCTGGTCACCGCGCTGGTCACCGCGCTGGTCGCCCCTGCCGCCGGCGTCCGTGGCGCGCTGGTCGCCGCGGCTGCTCTCGGCACGGCCGCCCTCACCGCGGTCGGCACGGTCGCCACGCTCGCCGCGGTCGCTGCGCTCACCGCGCTCGCCACGGTCGCTGCGCTCGCCACGCTCACGGCGCTCGCCGCGGCTGCGCCGCTCGCGACGGCTCTCGCGCTCGCCCCGCGTGTCGGCCTGACCGGCGTCCACGACCTGGGCCTGCTGCTCGACGGCCGGCTCGGCCGGCGCGGCCACGGGCTCGGGGGCCGCGGCCACCGGCTCGGCGGCCTGCGGTGCGGCCTCGTCGGCGGGCTTGGTGCGGGAACGTTCCCTGCGCGTACGGGTGGGCCGCTCGGCCACGGGAGGCGCGGCCTCCGTCAGGACGGGCGCCGCCTCAACCGCGGCTGCCGCCGGAGCGCCGTCTCCGGAGGCGCCACCCTGCTTCTCCTGGATGGCCGCGATGAGCTGGCTCTTCCGCATGCGCCCGGTGCCGCTGATGCCCAGCTCAGCGGCCATCTTCTGCAGCTCGGGCAGCACCTTGGCGGACAGGCCGGTGCCGGAGCGACGCGCACGAGGCTTGGCCGCGGCGCGGGTGGGGGTGTCGCCGGACGCGGGCTGAGAGCCTGGTGCGTCGGAGAGGAGTTCGGTGGTGTCGCTCAACTAAAAGGTCCTTCCCAGGGGTCGGGCGCCGGTTTTGTTCTGCCGGGCGTCCCGGAGGTGCTTGCGACCCGGCGGGACAGACCGGGTCGGGGTGCACGTTGCGATCTTCGGCTGTCGCGGACGGCCGCCACTCTTGGGGAGGGGTTCGTCCAGGCCGCCACAGGACCGTGGCGCGTGGCTGACACCCCCCAGATTGCTGTCGCCAACCAGATGTCGATGTGCGTCGAACGCGCAGGTCCCCGTCGTCGCCGCCTCACGTTGGGCCAACCGGGTGTGGGCCAACCGGAGGCAACGGATTCCGGGGAGACAGCCGCGCTGCTCACGCCTCGCGACGTGAAGCATGATGCAGCGATGTATGGCTGACAAGCACGCACCCACCAAGGGGGCATCTGGTGCGGCTATCAGCCTAACATCACCAGCGCACACGGCTATTCCCTGAAGGTCTAAAGAGGCATCAGCGTGTCTCGGGGAACTGAACGTTCGCACCAACCGGGTCGACGTCCATTTGCTGGATGTGCCAGTCATTACCCACTTCTGGCGCGATCAAATCCTGCGTATCCGGTGACGAAAACGCAAGAACCGTGGGACCCGCCCCCGAAACGACCGCGGGCACGCCGACTGCACGCAGACGTTCTACCAGACGCGCGCTCTCCGGCATGGCAGGCGCGCGATAGGGCTGGTGGAGACGGTCTTCGGTGGCGGCGAGCAGCAGCTCTGGTTCCGGCCGCGAGGTCAGCGCGGCGATCAGCAACGCGGCCCTGCCGGCGTTGAAGGAGGCGTCCTTGTGGGGCACGTCCTTCGGCAACAACCCCCGAGCGGTCTCCGTGGCCAGCCGCGTCGTGGGAACGACGACGACCGGACGGACCCTCTCGTCGGGGGCCAGCTTCACCATACGCGCTGCTCCCGCGTGGTCGGTCCAGGCCACCGTCAGGCCCCCGGCCAGGCACGGAGCGACGTTGTCGGGGTGGCCCTCCATCTCGGTGGCCAGCGCGAAGACCTCGTCGTCGGACAGGCCGCCGTCGCTCAGCGCGCGGGCGGCCAGGATGCCGGCGCAGACGGCGGCCGAGGACGAGCCCAGGCCGCGGGCGTGCGGGATGCGGTTGACGCAGCGCAGGGCGATGCCCGCCGGCTGCGGCGCCCCCATGCGGGCGTACGCCGCGCGCATCGCCCGGACGACGAGGTGTCCCTCGCCGAGGTCGACCTCGCCCGCGCCTTCGCCCTCCACGCTCACGCGCACGCCGGGCTCGGCGGTGAGCGTGGCCTCCACGTCGTCGTAGAGGGTGAGCGCCAGGCCGAGCGCGTCGAAGCCCGGCCCCAGGTTGGCCGACGTGGCCGGCACGCGGATTCGCACCGTCGTCATCGATTCACGGTTCTCTCGTCGTTCGCTCACTCCCCGTGCGCCTCTCAGGCGAGGTTGAGCGCCGCGGCGGCGGCGTGCACGTCGATGGGGATGACCACCGGGGCGGGCGCGCCCGAGATGGCCCAGTCGGGGTCCTTCAGTCCGTTGCCGGTGACGGTGCAGACGATGCGCTGCCCGGCCTCCACGAGCCCCTGCGCGTGTGCCTGGAGCAGCCCCGCGACGCTCGCCGCCGAGGCCAGCTCCACGAACACGCCCTCCTCCTGGGCCAGCAGCTTGTACGCCGCCGCGATCTGCCGGTCGGTCACCGCCTGGATGACGCCGCCGGACTCGTCGCGGGCCGCGGTGGCCAGGTTCCAGGACGCCGGGTTGCCGATGCGGATGGCGGTGGCGATCGTGTGGGGGTGGGTCACCGGGGCGCCCTCGACGATCGGCGCGGCGCCGCTGGCCTGGAAGCCGAACATGCGCGGACGCTTCGTCGAGACGCCGTCGTCGGCGTACTCCTGGTAGCCCATCCAGTAGGCCGAGATGTTGCCCGCGTTGCCCACCGGGATGCAGTGGATGTCGGGGGCGTCGCCGAGCGTGTCGACGATCTCGAACGCCGCCGTCTTCTGACCCTGCAGCCGGAACGGGTTGACCGAGTTGACCAGCGCGATCGGGTAGCTGGAGGACAGCTTGCGGGTCATCTCCAGGCAGTCGTCGAACGACCCCTCGACCTGGAGCAGCGTGGCCCCGTGGACCAGCGCCTGCGCCAGCTTGCCCATCGCGATCTTGCCCTTCGGCACCAGCACGGCGCAGGTCAGCCCCGCGCGTACGGCGTAGGCCGCCGCGGAGGCCGAGGTGTTGCCGGTGGAGGCGCAGATGACCGCCTTGGCGCCCTCTTCGACCGCCTTGCTGATGGCCATGGTCATGCCGCGGTCCTTGAAGCTGCCGGTCGGGTTCGCCCCCTCGACCTTGAGATAGACCTCGCATCCCGTCAGCGCCGACACGCGGTGCGCCGGGACGAGCGGGGTGCCGCCTTCGAGGAGCGTGACGACGGGCGTCTTCGTGGTGACCGGAAGACGCTCTCGGTACTCCTCGATGAGGCCACGCCACGACCTGCCCATGATGACTCCCTACCTGCGGTGTTGGCCACCGAGTGTACGGGGTGCGCGGCGCGGGCGCGGAGCCGAGTCCACTGAGTGGACAGGTCGTTGGACAGCGCCACTATTCAGGAAATTCTCAGCATCTCCCGATAAGGTCTCGGCAGGGGGTCACCATGAACGCGCGTCCTGCTTTGAGGCAGAACGACTATTCACCAGTAGTGCCGCCGGAGCTCGGGGCCTGGTCGCCGGGGTTGTCCGTGAGCGTGGTGATACCGGCGCACGGCGGGCAGGACAAACTCGACCTGACGCTGGCCGCGCTGGCCGCGCAGACGTACCCGGACCATCTCATGGAGGTCCTGGTCGTCGACGACGGAAGCGCGCCGCCCGTCCGGCTGCCGGAGATCCGGCCGGTCAACACCAGGATCGTCCCGGTACGCGACGGCTGGGGCATCTCCAACGCGGTCAACACCGGCGCCAAGGCCGCCGACGGGGAGATCATCCAGCGGCTCGACGCCGACATGGTCGCCTGCCGCGAGCACATCGAGGCCCTGGCCCGCTGGCACCACGTGACCGACTACCTGGTCACGATCGGGATGAAGAAGTTCGTCGAGGCGCCGCCGGTCACCGCGCGGCAGGTCTTCCGCGCCGAGCGCCTGGACGAGGTGTTCGACCTGGCCGGGGCCGTGTCGAGCTCGACCGAGGCGACGATCGAGAAGACCGACGGGCTGCGCAGCAGCCGCAACCCGTACCACGTGTGCACCGGGCCGACCTTCGCCCTGCCCCGCGAGGTCTTCGACGCCGTGGGCGGGCTCGACCCGACCGTGGTGCGCGGCGAGGACACCGAGTTCTCCTACCGGCTGGCCATGCACGGCGTGGTGTTCGTGCCCGACCGGGCCGCCCAGGCGGTGCACCTCGGGCTGCCGGCGCAGCACCGCGACCGGGAGCGGGCCGTGCGGGCGGTGGAGCCGTACCTGGCGCACCGGATCCCGCTCCGCCGGGACCTGCGCAAGGACCGGGGGCGGCGGTGGCTGGTGCCGTACGTGGAGATCGTGCTGGACGTCACCGACACCTCCGAGTCGGTGGTGCGGCGGGCGGTGACGGCGGCCCTGGACGGCAAGCTCCAGGACGTCGTGCTGACGCTGGTGGGCCCGTGGTCGCGGCTCGACGACGGGCGGCGCGCGGTGTTGTCGGACCCGTGCTTCGAGCTGCGGCTCATGCGCGACCTGTGCGCGCACGACGAACGCATCCGGCTCATCGACGAGGCCGCCCCGACGCCCGCGCCCACGCCGTTCCGCTACCGGGGGCCGGTGGACGTGCCGCTGCACCGGGCGACGCTGGAGCGCATGGTCGAGTCGGTGCAGAAGGACCTGACCGGGGTGCTCGTCGTCGATCTGCCCGACGGGCGCACGGCCCGGCTCGAACGCACCTCGGCGCTGGGCCGGGCGCTGCTGCTCGCCGGTCCAGGCGCCGATCTCGACGAGGTCATCGACACCACGCACGGCGTGCGTCACGAGCCGCCGGACCGCTACTGGCCCGCGCCGCCGCAGCCGGAGCCGGTCACCATCCCCGCGACGGTCGCGGTCCCGGCCGAGTCCGCCGAGAACACCCTGTTCAGGCGGCTGAAGTCGGCCCTGCGCCCGAACTGACCGCCGCCCGCGGGACGCGGCCGGCCGCGCAGGCGGCCCAGCGCTCGTCTCATCGCAGGCGGCGGCCCAGTGCTCGTTTCATCGTGGCCGACAGCAGGGTGCGCAGGCTCTGCTGGGCGCGGTTCGCGGCGGCGAGCTGGCGGCGCAGGGTGCTCACGTCGCGCCGCAGCTCGACGGCCGTCCTGCGCCACCGGGTGGCCTCGTCCCGCCACTTGGTCACCTGGGCGCGCAGGCGGTCGGCCTCCGCCGCCAGCCGCTCGGCCTCGGCCCGGGCCTCCAGCCGCGCCCGGTACGCCCCGCGCCGCCCGATCAGCGGCGCCGCCTCCGTGGTGAACCCGTAGGTCTCGCCCTCGACCCAGGACACGCCGGACACGGCGTCCACCACGTCGTCGAGGTCGCCGGGCTCACCGGGCTCGCCGCCGGCCACCATGCGGGCCCTGGCGAAGGCCGAGCGGCGTTCCAGGCGGGCCGCCACGACACCCTGCGAGGACTCCCGCAGCAGCACGGCCACCAGGCCGAGGCCCTCGTCGCGGGCCAGGTCGAGCAGCCGGGCGAGGGTGTCCTCGCCCGGGATCCAGCCGGGCGGCAGGCGCAGCACGAACGGCGTGGCCGGGTCCAGCTCCTCGGAGGTGGCCAGGCGCACCCGCCCTTCGTGCAGGTAGTGGCCGTGGACCAGGGCCAGGTCGAGGCCGGGGTCCTTGAGCGGGGAGCGGCGCTCGCGGCCCACCTCGTCCCAGGGGCCGAGCAGGAGCACCGACAGGTCGGGAACGGTCCCGGCGAGCAGGGCGTCCACGGTCGCGCGCACGCTGTCGTAGCCGGCCGTGCCGTCCACGACGGCGGTGACGTACGGGATCTTCCACTGGCGGGACGGATGGGAGCGCAACCACCGGTACGCCGGGATGCGGTCGGCCACGAACGCGTGGCTCACCCGGTCGATGGACTCCTTGTCGCGCATGCGCATGGTCGGGCCGAGATGGTAGGCGCGGGCGCGCGGCTCGGGCACGAACACCGCGCCCGCCTGGCTCAGCCGGTAGCCCATCTCGGTGTCCTGGCCGAGGATCAGCTCGTCGTCCATGGGGCCGGCGGCCTCGATCAGGCGGGCCCCGACCGAGGTCGCGCCGCCGACGTGCAGGCTGAAGGGACGCTGGGGGTTGGCGGTGAGGCCGTCGGTGCGCTCGACGAGGTCGACGATCCAGGCGTGCGGCTCGGCCGGCTCGAAGTGCTCCTCCAGGTCGGCGGGGAGCTCGGCGGGCAGCTCCGCGTCGGTGAACCTGATGTAGCCGGTCACCACCAGGTAGGGGGCCGTGTGGTGCCAGCGCATGTGGGCCTCGATCGCGCCCGGGGTGAGGACGACGTCGGAGTCGAGCCAGTGGATCACGTCGCCGGTGGCCTCGGCCAGCCCGGCGTTGCGGGCGTTCGCGCGGCCGGGCTGGTCGCAGACGATCAGACGGGCGCCCTCGGGACGGACGTCGGGCAGCCGCAGGGGCGGCACGCTGCCGTTGTCCACGACGATGACCTCGGTGAGCGCGGCCGGGTAGGTCTGGCGGGCGAGACCGGCCAGCACCAGGTCCAGCTTCTCCTGGCCGCCGTAGGCCGGGATGATCACGCTGACCGTGAGCGACGGGGTGAGATCCTCGGCGGGTTGCAGCACGCGGTAGTCGTTGCCGCGCACCGGCGGCTTCTGGCCGTTGTTCATGCGGTTTCCATCAGCAGGCTCGGCCGGAAGCCGTGCCATTGGTTCGTGGCGATTCTGACGAAATGGGCCAGGGGCAGCTGCCAGGTGTGCTCCTCGGTGAACCCCCTGCGCAGGACGTAGCCGAGGCCGTGCGTGCGATAGACGCGCGCGCCGATCTTTTGCGCCGCTTTCACGAACTCCAGATCGACCGCACGCGGAAGAGCGGGAAATCCTCCAATTTCCCGAAATTTCGCGCTTTGGAGCAAAATGGTGCCTCCGGCTACGTGATCCGCCCAAACCTCGCTAGGGTACGCCGCTCCGCTCGCGAACGTCGTCCGCCGGATCGTGGCGCGCAACGGCTCCAGGTAGAAGAACTCGGCCGTCGTGCCCACCACGTCGGCCCCCGCGTACGAGCGGGCCATGAGGAGGTCGGACAGGTGGCCGGGGCCGTACCAGTCGTCGTCGTCCCATTTGGCGAGGTAGTCGCCCGAGGCCAGGGCGGCGGCCCGGTTCAGCACCTCGCCGAACGGCACCGTCCTGGCCGCCTCGACCCACCTGACGGGCAGCGAGCACGCCTCGACGGCCGCGCGCACCTGCTCGAAGGCCACCCCGTGCAGCCCGAGCAGGACCTCGGCCTCGACGCCCCGCTGCCGCTCCATCTGCGCCAGCGCCGGGCCGACCAGGGCGGGCCGCTTGGTCGACATGACGATGCTGACCGTCGCGCGGGCGGGCCGGTGGACCAGGCGCCGCAGCCGTACGCTGTGCTCCTCCCGCCGCAGGTCGGCCAGGCAGCGCGCGGTGCCGTCGGCGGGCGCGGCGAGCCAGTCGCGGTCGGTGAGCAGCGTGGCCAGGTCGCCCGGCACCCACGCGGGGGCGTCCTGGGCGGTCAGCGGGATCCCGGCGCCGGCCAGCTCCGTCAGGCCGTCGAGCGGCACCGGCGCGGCGGGCCAGTCGATCTCCAGTCCGCGCCGGGAGCGCAGCGCGGGCACGTCGGGCGGCCCGCCGTCCACCTGCCAGCCGTCCGACCAGTGCAGCCGGGCGAACCCCTTGCCCGGCGTACGCGTGAAGCCGCAGGGGGTGACGGACATGGACGATGCTCCTCGACCGGACGGGACTGGATCGGCGCCTACCTTACGCCCGTTTTTACACGTCAGTAGACAGACAGGCAGCTTTCGGGTGGCGGACGGCATGAGCCCCGAGGCCGGGTTCCCAGTTTTCCTCCAGGAACATATGGCACGGTAGTGGTCAGGGTTTATTAGGGTGGCAATAATCCCGCCCATCCTCCTATGCCCGACTAGTCGTGACTATGAAAGGTTTGCGCGGATGCTCTCGCCCCGCCGACTGGCAGCGGCCGCCGCACTTCTCGCAGTCGTCGCCGCCGGGGTGCTCGCCCTGCTCGTCCTGGCCGGCCTGCTCACCCTCGGCGCGGCGGCGGCCGTCGCCGCGTTCGCGGTCACGCTGGCCGCCCTCGCCCTGCTGCTGCTCACCGTCCGCCGCGTGGACGGCAAGGCGCACCGGATCGACCTGCGCATGAAGAAGCACGAGGCCGAGCTCGCCCGTGCGACGACCGCGGTCAAGAACCTCGAATCCCGGCTGGAACTGCTGGTCCAGGCGGTCGAGGAGTCGGCCGCGCGGCGGGCCGACGACATCGGGGCGATCCTCGCCTCGCTCGGCGAGGACCGCGTGAACGCCATGACCAGGGCCCGGGAGGTCGAGGAGCTGCGCGAGGAGGTTCGCGCGCTGGCCAAGGGCCTGGCATGATCCGCGTCCGGCACAACGACTACGGGGTGCTGCGCCCGCCCGCGATCGGGGACTGGACGCCCGAGCTGCGCGTGTCCGTGGTCATCCCGGCCTACGACTGCCAGGAGGCGCTGGAGCGCACGGCGTCCGCGCTGGCCGCGCAGACCTACCCGGCCGAACTCGTCGAGATCGTGGTCGCCGACGACGGCAGCACGCCGCCGGTCGAGCTGCCGGGGGCCCGCGTCGTACGGGTGACCGACGGCTGGGGACGCGGCGCGGCCCGGCAGACCGGGCAGCTGGCCGCCACCGGCGAGGTGATCCACTGGCTGGACTCCGACATGATCCTGGCCCCCGACCACCTTGAGGCGCACATGCGCTGGCACCACCTGCTCGACCACGTGGTGGTGATCGGCGACATCCGGTTCGTGACGGCCCCCGGCGAGGAGGGCACGCGACCGGAGTACACGCGCAAGACGCTGGAGTCGACCCGGATGCTGAAGGACGCGGGGACGAGCGCGTACCTGCTGCACACGGGGGCCTCCACGTCGGTGCGCGCCGAGCTGCTGCGCGCGGCGGGCGGCGTGGACGCCTCGCTCAACATGGCCGAGGACACCGAGCTGGGCTACCGGCTGGCCCAGGCGGGGGCGGTGTTCGTGCCCGATCCGCAGGCCAGGGCGTGGCACGTCGGGCCGTCCACGGTGATGCTGCGGGAGAAGGAGGTCCATCGGCACAACTGGTCCTACCTGGGCGATCTGGTGCCGGATCTGCGCTGGCTGCGCGGCCATCCCCGGCGCCACTGGCAGGTGCCGTACGTGCGGGTCGTGGTGAGCGCCACCACGTACGAGGAGACCCGGGCGAGCGTGGACGCGGCGCTGGCGGGCACGCTGCCCGACGCCGCCGTCACCGTCGTCGGCCCCTGGGGCCGGCTGACCGGCGAACGCCGGTCCAGCCTCGACGACCCGCTGCTGGACCTGCGGCTGCTGCACAACCTGTACGCCCACGAGCCGCGCGTCACGTTCGCGGAAAGCGAACCGGTCACCGCCGCCCCCACCCCGTTCCTGCTGCGGCTGCCCGCCGGATGGGTCCTCGGGGCCGACACCCTCGCCCGGCTGGTGCGACTGGCCGACGAGGACCTGCTCGGCCTGCTCTGCGTCGCGCTGGCCGAGGACGCGGACGGGGTCGTGGCCGCCCGGCTGGAGCGCACGGCCGCCTTCGCCCGCGCCGCGCGCTTCGACGGCCCCGCCGACGACCTGGTGGACGAGCTGTTCGGCGTCCTGTGGGTCGAGGGCGGCGAGCACGGCTTCGGCGCCGCCGCCGACCCACCGCCGCTGGGCGGCGACCCGGCCAAGTGGCGCGCCCTGGCGGCCCGGCGGCTGGCGGAGACCAAGGAGCTGCGCGCCCAGGTCGACCGGCTCTCCGCCGAGGTCGAGCGCCTGTCCCGCGCGCAGGAGCAGGAGGACCCCGCTCCCGGGCCGCTGAGCTCCCTGATCCGGCACCTGCGGAGCGCCGGATGAGCGCCGAGCGGCGGACGGTCACCGCGTTGCTGGCTGAGCTGCCGGACGCCCGGGTGTTCCTGGCCGGCATCGAGAGCCCCACCTTCCCGGCCGACGGCGAAGGCGGCGAGGGCGGCGAGGGCCGCGCCGGGCTGCCCGCCGGCGCCGTGGACCTGGACCGGGACCTGCTGGAGCCGCCCGCCGAGCCGGAGACGGCCGACCACGTCCTCGTGCTCGCCAGGACGCCCGCCGACCTGCGCAGGGTGGCGACCCTGCACAAGCTGCTCCCGCTGGCCGGACGGGTGGTGGTGTGCGTGCTCGACGCCCCCGCCTCGCACCCGGCCCCCGTGCCCACGCCGACCCCCGCGCACCGCTGGCGGTCGCTGACGGACCTGCGGGTCTACCAGCCCAGGAGCCGGGTGTGGGTGGTGGACGCCCGCTTCTCGGCCGCGACGCCCGCCGGCCGCACCGTGACCGCCACCGCCCGCGCCTTCGCCGGTCACCGCCTGGACGTGATCGCCGCGCCCGCCGCCGGCATCGCCGGGATCGGCTCGGCCGACTGGCGTCCCGGCGACCCGAACGCCACGCCCGCCGAGGTGAGCGGCCCGGTCCCCGAACGCGTCGGCGCCCCCGGCAGCGACGTCGTGCTCCGCACGCTGGGCGACGTCGCCCTCCGCGGCCTGGCCGGCGACGCCCTGCGCCCGCCGGGCGACGGCCGCGCCCCGGACGCGTCCCCGGCCCTGACGCCGGACGGTTCCGCCGAGCCGGGCGGGATCGGCTGGGCCGGTGACCAGGCGCCCGTCGAGCGGCCCACGATCGTCGCCGCGAGCTGGGAGAGCATCGGGCGTCCCGGCGGGGCGGGGTCGCCGCTGGCCGACCCCGACGTGCTCGGCGAGCCGTCGATGGTCCCGCCCGTGGACGAGCGGCTGGTGAACCCCCAGGGGTTCGTGACCACGCCGTCCCGGGGCATGGCCGCGCTGGCCGAGCGCGACGGCCGCTGGTCGGTGCTGCTCGACGGCAAGGTCGTCACGACGTTCGCCGAGTCGGGCGGGGTGACCGACGCCGACGTGGCCAGGCTCCGGCAGATCCGCGGCGTCGAGGTGAGCTGGCAACATCCGCACAGCGGCCCGCTGGCGGCCGTGCGGGTGCTGGCCGGTCTGGCCGCCGCCGGGGTGCCGCTGGTCACCGGAGCCGTGCCGCGCTGGGCGGGCGCTCTCGGGGACGAGCTGGTCGCGCTGCTGCCCGCCGCCCCCGACCTGTCCGACGAGCTGCGGCGCGAGGAGCACAGCATCCGGCTGCGCCGGGCCGCCCTGCGCACCCATGGCGTGGCGGCGCGGTGGGAGCAGCTCGGCGCGCCCGCCCCCGCTCCCCCGCTCACCTCCGTCCTGCTGGCCACCCGGCGCGCCGACATGGTGCCGTTCGCGCTGCGGCAGATCGCCCGCCAGCGCGACGCCCAGCTCGAAGTGGTGCTCGCGCTGCACGGCGTCCCGCGGGAGCACCCGGACGTCGCCGCCGCCCTGGCCGACTTCGGCGGCCCGCTGACCGTGTACGAGGCCGACCCCGCGGCCGTCTTCGGCGAGGTGCTGAACGAGGCCGCCGCCCGGGCCTCCGGCTCGTTCCTGCTCAAGATGGACGACGACGACTGGTACGGCCCCGACTTCCTGGCCGATCTGCTGCTCGCCCACGCCTACTCGGGGGCGCAGGTGGTCGGCACGGTGCCCGAGTTCGTCTATCTGGCCTCGATCGACGTCACCGTGCACCGCAGCCAGGTCACCGAGCAGATCACCAGCTTCGTGGCGGGCGGCACGATCCTGGTGGAGCGTTCGGCGTTCCAGGCCGTGGGCGGTTTCCGGCCGCTGCGCCGCTCGGTGGACACCCAGTTCCAGGAGGCCCTCCAGGCGGCGGGCGGCCAGATCTACCGCACCCACGGCCTGGGCTACATCCTGCGCCGCGGCCCGGCCTCCGCCCACACCTGGCAGGAGCCCATCGGCACGTTCCTGCGCCGCAACCGGCGCCAGTGGCGCGGGTTCCGCCCGAACGCCCTGATGGAGCTGGAGGGGAGCAGCCGCCCATGACCGTCCCGCGCATCCGTGGCAACGACTTCGGCGTCCTCGACCCGCCCGAGCTGGGGGCCTGGGAGCCGGAGCTCGCCGTCACGGTCGTCATCCCGGCGCACGACCGCCAGGAGACCCTGGACCTGACGCTCGCCGCCCTGTCCGCGCAGAGCTACCCGGCGCACCTGCTCGACGTGGTCGTGGTGGACGACGGCAGCGCCACCCCCATCCGCCTGCCCGCCCTCGCCCCGGGCGGCACCAAGCTGATCTCCAGCCCGCCGGGCGGCTGGGGGCGCGCCTGGGCCGTGCAGGCGGGCCTGGACGCCGCCGCCGGCGACGTCGTCCTCGTGCTGGACGCCGACATGGTCCCGCACCGGCGGCACGTCGAGGCCCAGCTCCGGTGGCACCACCTGGCCCCGTACGTGGTGGTGCTGGGCTGGATCGACTTCACCTCGGCCGCCGAGCCGCCCACGCCGGAGCAGGTCGTCCAGGCCCTGCACGCGGGCGCCGAGGACGGCCTGTTCCCGCTGTCGCCGCACCGGCACGACTGGGCCGAGCAGCTCATCCACGACCACGACGGCCTGCGTACGGCGTCCGGCGCGACGGCCGCCCGCGTGCACGTGGGGGCCACGGCGTCGTACCCGGCGGCGCTGCTGCGCTCGATCGGCGGCCTGGACACCTCGCTGGTGCTGGCCGAGGACACCGAGCTGGGGTACCGGCTCGTCCAGGCGGGGGCGGTGTTCGTCCCGGACCCGCAGGCGCGGGCGTGGCACGTCGGCCTGCCGACCGCGATGCGCGACGTCGCCGCGTTGAAGCGGTACAACGACCCCTACGTGGCCGACCGGGTTCCCTACCGGCGGTATCTGCGGACGGACCCGGGGCGGCAGTGGCTGGTGCCGTACGTGGAGGCGGTGGTGCCGGCGGACGGCTACGAGGACACCCGCGCCACCGCGGACGCCCTGCTCGCCTCCTCCATCCCCGACGTGCGCCTCACCCTCACCGGCCCCTGGCCCGCGCTGCCCACCGGACGCCGCTCGCCCCTGCGCGACCCCGACCTGGACCTGCGCCTGCTCAAGGCCACCTTCGAGCACGACCCGCGGGTCCGCCTGGCCTCCGAACCACCCACCGGCACAACGGCCCCCTTCCGGCTGACCGTGCCGCCCGGCTGGACCCTCTCCCCGGACACGCTCGAACGCCTGATCGCCCACCTGGACGAGCACGACCTCGGCAGCCTGTGCCTGGCCCTGGACGAGACCCCGCAGGGCGTGGTCGCCGCCCGCCTCGACCGGACGGCCGCCCTGTCCAGAGCCGCCCTGGTCGCCGCCCCCGGCGACCACCCGGACGACCTGATCGACGCCCTGTACGGCCTGGAATGGGCGGACGGCGCGTCGTGGGGCCTGCGCCGCCGCCCCGACGTCTACCCGCCGCGCCGGCCGCCGGTCGCGGAGCTCGCCCTGCTCACCGCCCGCCACGAGAAGGAGCTGACCCTCCACCGCAAGCGCGTCGCCGCCCTGCGCGCCGAGATCGCCCAGCTGCGCCGGGAGGCCGCCAAGAACGGCAGGGACGCCTCCCGCTGGCGGGAGAAGGCCGAGAGCTGGCGGCGCGAGGCGGTGCGGCTGGCCCGCGAGCAGGACCGCACGGTCCTGAAACGGGCCGTGCGCCGCGTCCGCGACCTGGCCTTCCCCGCCCACTGACCGGGCGGGGCGGCGGGCGTCAGTCGTCGCCCTCCACGCGCATCACGCCGGCGACCGCGCGGACGATGTCGAGCTCGCGCAGCCCCTCCATGGTCGCCGTGAGGGCCGCGTCGGTGGCGCGGTGGCTGACGATGACGAGCTGGGCGTCGTCGCCGTGCCCCTCCTGGCGGACGGTCTGGATGGACACGTCGTGCTTGGCGAACAGGTCGGCCACCCGCGCCAGCACGCCGGGCTTGTCGGCCACGTCGAGCGCCACGTGGCAGCGCGTGACCGTGTCGCCCATCGGGTGGACGGCCAGGTCGGCGTAGGTGGACTCCTCGGGCCCGTGGGTGCCGGCCAGCCGGTTGCGGCCGACGGCCACGAGGTCGCCGAGCACGGCCGAGGCCGTCGGCGCGCCGCCGGCGCCCTTGCCGTAGAACATGAGCTGCCCGGCCGACTCGGCCTCCACGAACACCGCGTTGTACGCCTCGCGCACCCCCGCCAGCGGGTGGGTGCGCGGGATCATCGCCGGGTGCACCCGCACGCCGAACGAGCGGCCGTCGTCGGAGCGCTGGCAGATGGCCAGCAGCTTGATGACGTAGCCCATGGCCTTGGCGGAGGCGACGTCGGTGGCGGTGATCTCGGTGATGCCCTCGCGGTGCACCTTGTCGGCGGTGACCCGGCTGTGGAAGGCCAGGCCGGCCAGGATCGCGGCCTTGGCGGCGGCGTCGAAGCCCTCGACGTCGGCCGTCGGGTCGGCCTCGGCGTAGCCGAGCGTCTGGGCCTCCTCCAGGGCGTCGGTGAAGGACGCGCCCGAGGTGTCCATCTTGTCGAGGATGTAGTTGGTGGTGCCGTTGACGATGCCGAGCACGCGCTTGACGTGGTCGCCGGCCAGCGACTCGCGCAGCGGGCGCAGCAGCGGGATGGCCCCGGCGACGCTGGCCTCGAAGTAGAGGTCGCCGCCGCCCCGGCGGGCCGCCTCGTGCAGGGACGAGCCGTCCTCGGCGAGCAGGGCCTTGTTGGCGGTGACGACCGACTTGCCGCGTTCGAGGGCGGCCACCATGAGCGTGCGGGCCGGTTCGATGCCGCCGATCACCTCGACGACGATGTCGATGTCGTCGCGGGTGACCAGGGACTCGGCGTCGGTGGTCAGCAGCGCCGGGTCGACCTCGATGTCGCGCTTGCGCCCGAGCCTGCGCACGGCCACGCCGGCCAGCTCCAGCGGTGCGCCGATGCGCGCGGCCAGGTCGTCGGCCTGCTCGTGCAGGAGCCTGATGACCTGCGAGCCGACGACGCCGCAGCCCAGCAGAGCCACTTTCAGCGGTTTCACAGCTGCCCCCTCAACAGGTCGTCCTCGGTCTCGCCCGCCACGATCACCCGGGCCGTGCCGTCGGCGACGGCGACCACGGCGGGCCTGGGCAGGTAGTTGTAGTTGCTGGCCAGCGAACGGCAGTAGGCGCCGGTCGCGGCCACGGCGACCAGGTCGCCGGGCGCCAGGTCGGCGGGCAGGTGGAAGTCGCGCACGAGGATGTCGCCGCTCTCGCAGTGCTTGCCGACCAGGCGGCTGAGCATGGGCGCGGCGTCGCTGGCGCGGCTGGCGAGGGTGGCGGTGTACTCCGCGCCGTAGAGGGCGGTGCGCACGTTGTCGCTCATGCCGCCGTCGACGCTGACGTACGTGCGCAGCCCCTCGACGTCCTTGACCGTGCCGACCTCGTAGAGGGTGATGCCGCCCGGACCCACGATGGTGCGGCCCGGCTCGACGGTCAGGCGCGGCACCGGCAGGCCGGCGTCGGCGCAGACCTTGGTGACGATCTCGCGCAGGCCGTCGGCCAGCTCCTTGATGTCGGGGGCCTCGTCGCCCTCGACGTAGGCGATGCCGTAGCCGCCGCCGAGGTCGAGCTCCGGCAGGACGACGCCGTGCTCGTCCTTGATCTGCACCAGCAGCGTGGCCAGCCGTCGCGCGGCCACCTCGAACCCGGCGGTGTCGACGATCTGGGAGCCGATGTGGGAGTGGAGGCCGACCAGGTCGAGCTGCGGCAGCGCGAGGATGCGGCGCACGGCCTCGGCGGCGGCGCCGGTGTTGAGCGACAGGCCGAACTTCTGGTCGTCGTGGGCCGTGGCGATGAACTCGTGGGTGTGGGCCTCGACCCCGGTGGTCACCCGGATCATCACCTTGGGCCGCTTGCCGAGCTGCTCGG
Source organism: Nonomuraea sp. NPDC004702 (assembly GCF_053601695.1). Taxonomy (NCBI): domain Bacteria; kingdom Bacillati; phylum Actinomycetota; class Actinomycetes; order Streptosporangiales; family Streptosporangiaceae; genus Nonomuraea; species Nonomuraea sp. NPDC004702. The sequence continues at coordinate 53,121 of NZ_JBSGCE010000014.1, read as the reverse complement.
CGAGGTAGCCGAGGCGGGCGATCTCCTCGTAGGAGTCGACCACGATGTGCCCGACGCCGCACTCCAGGGCGCGGGTCAGCTCGGCCGTGGACTTGTTGTTGCCGTGGAGGGTGATGCGCTCGGGCGGGAAGCCGACGCTGAGCGCCACCGCCAGCTCGCCGCCGCTGGCGACGTCGAGGCCGAGGCCCTCGTCGGCCAGCCAGCGCACGATCTCCTTGCACAGGAACGCCTTGCCCGCGTAGTGGACCTCGGAGCCCTGGAAGGCCGTGGCGTAGTCGCGCATGCGTGAGCGTACGTCGGCCTCGTCGAGGACGTAGAGCGGCGTGCCGAACTCGCGGGCCAGGTCGCGCACGTCGACGCCGCCGACCGTGAGCGTGCCGTCGGTCCGGGTCGACGTTCGGGGCCAGATCGCGGGGTCGATCCGGTTGAGGTCGGCGGGCGCCATCGGGGGGCGCTCGTGGGGCAGCATCTCGGCGTGCCGGTCCCCGGCTGGATGGACGAAGCTCACCCGATCGAGGCTATCGGAACCGCCGCCCCTTCCAGGACCACCGCCCACGTATCGAGACGCGATCAAGGTCCACAAGCAACATTTTCACGATTTTTCGCGCTTTAGCCGGATATTTTACGATCCATCACAATCTTTCCGGCCCAACCAGTACCCCCCGGACGGCCTCCGCCAGCCGCAACCGCGCCGTGTGCACCGGCCGGACCGGCTCGTCCCCCATCGGGACGGCGGGGGCGTGCTCGTGGGCGTCGTGGTAGGCCAGCGCCAGCCGGACGGAGTAGGCGTCCCAGCCGGGGTCGCGGCTGAGGGCGCGTCCGGGCAGCTCGGCCAGCACCCGCAGCACCCGGCGGTCGTGGGGGCCGTCGAGCAGCTCGGGCCGGAAGCCGGTGAGCGGCACCCCCAGCTCCCCGGCCCACCGCAGCACCGCGCAGGCACGGGCGTGGGCGTACCGGACGACGAAGCCCGGGTTGTCCCACGTGCGCGGGAAGTCGGGCCAGCCGGGCTCGGGAAGGGCGGGCGGGTCCAGGGACTCGACCAGCCGTCCCGGCGCGTCCACGACGATGCGCAGGAAGCCGTTCGGCCGCGCCCGCGCCTCGGTCACCCCGTCCACCGCCCGCACCCGCGCGGCCAGCTCGGCCGGAGGGACGCGGCGGCGCAGCGCGGCGGCCGTCACGTAGACGGCCTCCCGCTCCCAGGTGCCCTCGGGCGCCGGCGGCTCCCCCAGCACCTCCGCCAGCGACTGGGCGAGCAGGTCGGTCATCGGCTCAGCGTAGGCGTCAGATCAGCGCGTGCGGCTCCGCCGAGCCGTACTCGACCAGGTGGGCCGCGCCGAGCAGCCAGCGGTCCTCGTCGCGCACCCGCACGTAGCCGAACCGGTCGGCGGAGAAGACCTTGACGCCGTCGGTGCGGCACTGGCGCATCATGACCTCGTCCCAGCCCTCGGTGAGGTCGGCGAAGCCCACCTCGCGCAGGGCGTTCCTGCGGGCGAGCAGGGTGGCCCCGGCGATCTCGGGGAGGTAGGCGTACTCGGCCTCGGGCTGCTTGAGCAGGGTCGCCTGGGGCTTGCGCAGGTGGGCGTAGAAGGCGGCCTTGCCGACGATGTCGGCCGTGCTGAACAGGAAGGCCCGGCGCAGGTCGGACAGGTAGTGCGGGCCGTAGACGTCCCGCGGGTCCATGACCGCGACCAGGTCGGACTCGCACAGGTCGAGGCCCTTGGCCAGCATCGCGCCCTCGCTCATGGCCGGGTGGGGCCGCCGGTACAGCACCTCGGCGTCGGTCAGCACGTCACGGGCGCGCAGCTCGGCCTCGGGCGGGCCGATGACGATCACCTGGGCCACGCCGGACTGCCTGGCGACCTGGGCCAGCGCGTGCTCCATGAGCGACGGGTCGAGGATCGGCAGCAGCACGGAGGTGTCGAGGGTGGCGCGGGCGCTGGGCAGGCCGATGGCCTCCAGCAGCTCGTCCACGCGCTCGGTCATCGTCCCCGTGCCGTAGGCCCGGCGCAGGGCCACGTGCGCCCGCCGTGAGTCCGGCTCGGTGCCGATCGGCGTGCCGCAGGCGGCGATCTCGGCCAGCCGCCACTGCGGCGTGCCCGGCGGGCAGTCGGCCGCGGCCGGCCAGCGGTAGGAGGTGAGCACGTCGGGATAGGCCAGGTGCGGCGGCAGCAGCTGGTCGAGCGTGAGCACCCGGTCGACCCGCCCGCCGGCCAGCGGCAGCGGGTTGTGCACCCGGGGCTGCACGCCGAAGTGCAGGCGCGGCCACGGGACCGTCATGTCGGTGGTGAAGCGGTGCTCGAACAGCTCGGCCGCGGCGGCGTAGTCGGCCACGTCGCCCTGGGTGTGCCAGAAGACGGTGCGGATGCCGCGCTCGGCGCACCAGGCCAGCAGGGCCCTGAGCCCCTCGCCCGGCTCGCCGGTCAGCTCCTCCAGCCACGGCCCCTGCGTGACGGACTCCACCACGAGCAGGTGGGGCACCTCCAGCGGCAGCACGCGGGCGAAGTCGCGCGGCGTGAACCCGGTCGTCTGGCGCCACTCGTAACGCAGCAGCGCCTCGACGTGCGGATCGGCGACGACGGCCGCGGTCAGGTGCGGGCGGGTGTTGGGCCCGGTGGGGATCCGGTACGGCTTGAGCTTGAACGAGGCCCCGCCCAGCGTCCTGGTCGTGCTGGTGGCCTGGAAGGACGCCCCAGGACGCGCCTCCTTGGCCCCCTGGACGGCCACCGGCCGGCGCTTGGGCGCGCTGGGCCGCTTGACCGGCTTGGCCGCGCCCTTGAGCCCCTTGGCCAGGCGCATCGGGTTGTTCTTGCCGCTCTTGATGGCGTCGCCGAGCCGGTTCCAGCGGGCGACCTTGATCGAGGACAGCTTCCAGTTGGCCACCTCGGCCTGGAAGCGCTGCTCGGCCAGCTCCTTGCGCAGCCTGTCGGCCGCGGCCCGTTCGGCCTCCAGCCGCTCCTCGGTCTCGCTCAGCTGCTCGGCCAGCTTCCTGGCCTCCTCGGCGCTCTCCTCGGCGGCCGCCAGCCTGGACTGCGCGGCGTCCAGCAGCCTGGCCAGTTCGGCCGCGCGCTCGGCCTGCGCGACAGCTTCCCGCAACGCCCGACGCGTGCTTTCCAGCTCGGTAGACAACCGGACCTCCGCTCTCTCAGCCCGGCAAAGGATACTCTTTTGCAGGAAGCGTCTCGAAGGGATGAGATCCGGTGCAGTTCAACGTGCGACCCTACGTATGCGGCGCTCTCGGCCGGATCGACACCTCCATACTGGGCAAACTCACCGCCGCGGGCCCCAAGGTGCGGCCCGCGCTCCAGACGGACGAGGCCGCGCTGTTCAGCTCCGCGCCGCTGCCGCCGTACCACCGGGCGGGCGGCGCGTTCGCGTTCTCGTGGGGCGAGCGCAAGCCCGCCGCCGCCGAGGACTGGATGACGGTCGCGGAGACGTACGAGACGCCCGGCCTGATCGGCGACGGCGCGCGGGTGACGCTGCACGCGGGCGCGCTCGGCCTGGTCGACGTCTACTACGTGCGCCAGGGCGACGCGGTCTACTTCTCCTCGCTGATCCAGCCGCTGCTCAGCCTGGTGCCCATCGAGATCGACTGGGCCGCCTGGGCCTCGATCATCCAGGTGACGTTCCCGCTGGGCGAGGCGACCCCGTACCGGGAGGTCAGGCGGCTGCCGGGGTCGAGCGCGCTGGTGTTCGAGCACGGCCGCCTGGCCACCGAGCGCCGGTTGCCGCGCTGGCTGCGCACCGAGCCGTACGAGGCGTGGACCAGCCCCGAGGAGATCGTCGAGCTGCTGCACCACGTCTACGAGGACTACGACGGCCGCAGGCTGCTCGTGCCGGTCAGCGGCGGCTACGACTCGCGCCTGCTGGCCAGTGTGGCCATGGCCCGCGGCGCCGACGTCGAGTCGTGGACCACCAGCCCCGACGACGGCACCGACACCGACATCGCCTTCGCCAGGGCGATCACCCGCGAGCTGGGCATCCCGCACCGGATCGTCACCCAGGACGCCGCCGCCTACCCCGCCGACGCCGCCGAGGTGGCCCGCCGGCTGGAGTACCTGACGCCGCACCACGCCTGGTACGCGCCGTTCGCCAAGGAGGTGCACGGCTCGGGCCGCATCCTGGTCGACGGCCTGGCCGGCGGCCCGCTGCTGAAGAACTTCATGGTCAGCGGCGCCGCGCTGGAGGCCAGGACGCAGGCCGAGCGGTCGGCGGCGCTGCTGGGCTCGCTGTCGCTGGGCGCGCCCGCGCAGCCGTTCCTGTCCAAGGCGGCCGCGCAGTGGATGGAGGAGACCGTGCGCGAGCAGTTCGCGGCGGCCACCTCGATGCTCCACGGCCACCGGGCCGAGCTGCCGCTGTCGGTGCTGCACACCAGGACCGTGCGCGGCATCGCGCGTTCGGCGGTCAACCTGGTGGGGCCGGAGGCGTCGTTCGCGGCGCCGTTCATCCATCCCGCCTTCTTCGACGCCGCGCTCAGCGTCGGCGTCGCGCGCAAGGACAAGGGCCGCTTCTACCGCGAGGTGCTGCACGCGGCCAACCCGAGGGTGGCCGCGCTGCCGTCCACGAACGTGGTCAAGCAGCCGCTCCAGCGGGTGCCCCTGCGTTCCACGGCCGCGCCGGCGCGGGCGTACTCCCACGCCATGCTCGAAGTCGTGGCCCGCCGCGTGCCCGCGATGCTCTCCGACGAGCTGCACGAGGTGATCGCCGGCGGTCCGGACGCGCTGACCCGGTTCAACGGCTGGAACGACCGTTTCTGGGTGCGCGGACTGGTGCTTTTCGGACTCTGGCTGAACGACTTCGAGAACGACCTCCCGGACGTCACCGCACCTTTTTAGTGAACTCTGGGTAACAGGGCGATTACATACGGATCTCGCGGGTATTACACGTCGCACAGCAGAAGCGGGTTCCGGAAAGCCACCGGGCTGGTAGTGTTCGGCCCGTAAGCGCCGCAACAAACGGGCACCAGATCACAAATCCGGTCTCGTTCGAGGGCATGGAGTTCGCAGGGATGACGACTCCACGCGGCGCGGTCACCAGCTAAGAACGCCGGGGTAACCGGTGACTTCGTCCTGCCCACATCTCTTCCTGTGAGCGACATCATGATCAACGCATCCCCATCACCTGAGTCGATCTCTGAGGCTTTCGTCTCGGAAGATCCGCGATGGTACAAGCGGGCGGTGTTCTACGAGGTTCTCGTCCGGGGGTTCAAGGACTCCAACGGTGACGGCACGGGCGACCTGCGCGGTCTCATCGAGAAGCTCGGGTACCTGGAATGGCTCGGCGTCGACTGCCTCTGGCTGCTGCCGCTGTACGAGTCCCCGCTGCGCGATGGCGGTTATGACATTTCGGACTATATGAAGATCCTTCCGGATTTTGGCGATCTGGGAGACTTCGTCCAGTTGATCGAGGCCGCGCACGAGCGGGGCCTGCGGATCATCACCGACCTGGTCATGAACCACACCAGCGACAGGCACCCGTGGTTCCAGGCCTCCAGGCACGATCCGGAGGGGCCCTACGGGGACTTCTACGTCTGGTCCGACGAGCCCACCGGCTATCCGGACGCGCCGATCATCTTCATCGGCGCCGAGGAGTCCAACTGGACGTACGACCCCGTGCGCAAGCAGTACTACTGGCACCGTTTCTTCCACCACCAGCCGGACCTGAACTATGACAACCCGGCGGTGCAGGAGGCCATGCTGGAGGTGCTGCGGTTCTGGCTCGACCTGGGGATCGACGGTTTCCGCCTCGACGCGGTGCCGTACCTGTTCGAGCGTGAGGGCACGGCGTGCTCCGGGCTGCCCGAGACGCACGCGTACCTGAAGAAGATCCGCTCGGAGGTCGACCGGCTCTACCCCGACCGGGTGCTGCTGGCCGAGGCCAACGGCTGGCCCGAGGACGTCGTGGAGTACTTCGGCGACCCCACCACCGGCGGCGACGAGTGCCACATGGCCTTCCACTTCCCGCTGATGCCGCGCATCTACATGGCGGTGAAGAAGGAGACCCGCGAGCCGATCTCCGAGATCATGTCCCGCACCCCCAAGCTGCCCGACACGGCACAGTGGGGCATCTTCCTGCGCAACCACGACGAGCTCACGCTCGAGACGGTGACCGAGGAAGAGCGCGACTACATGCACAAGGAGTACGCCAAGGACCCGCGCATGCGGGCCTACCTCGGCATCCGGCGTCGGCTGGCGCCCCTGCTGGACAACAACCGGGACCTGATCGAGCTGTTCACGGCGCTGTTGTTGTCGCTGCCCGGTTCGCCGGTCATGTACTACGGCGACGAGATCGGCATGGGCGACAACATCTGGCTGGAGGACCGCGACTCGGTCCGCACGCCGATGCAGTGGAGCCCCGACCGCAACGCCGGGTTCTCCTCGGCCGACCCGGGCCGCCTCTACCTGCCGGCCGTCATGGACCCGATCTACGGCTTCCAGGCGGTCAACGTCGAGGCCCAGCAGCGCCACGCGGGCTCCCTGCTGCACTTCACCCGCAGCATGCTGGAGATCCGCAAGAACCACCCGGTGTTCGGCCTCGGCGCCTACACCGAAATGTGGTCCTCCAACCCGTGCGTGCTCACGTACGTGCGCGAGGACCGCGACGACGTGATGCTCTGCGTCAACAACCTGTCGAAGTTCCCGCAGCCCGTCGAGCTGGACCTGCGCAGGTTCGAGGGCATGGTGCCGGTCGAGGCCCGCGGCGGGGTGCGCTTCCCGAAGATCGGTGAGCTGCCCTACCTGCTGACCCTGCCGGGCCACGGCTTCTACTGGTTCGCGCTGAAGCCCGGGGACTGAGCACAGGCCCCGAGCAGATCAGCGTGACGTGACGGGCACCTGGGCACGGGCCGCGCGGCGGGCGGGAATGAGCGCCACCGCGAGGGCCGTGCCCACTGCCGTCACCACGGCCACTGCCAGCGTCACCGGCGAGGGCGCGCGGCCGATGCCCGCGCCCACGCCGCTCGTGTGACCCTGCAGGTCGATCAGCCCCACCACCACCGACGCCCCCACCGCCGTGCCGGCGCCGACGCCGAGCACGACCAGCAGGCCGGTGCCGGTCACCAGCGTGGCCATGACCTGGCGTGGCGTCAGCCCCATGGCCTTGAGCACGGCCAGGTCGAAGGCGTGGTCGCGCAGGCCGATCGCGCTCGCGGTGAGCAGGTTGGCCAGGCCGATCAGGGCCAGCACGGCGATCAGCGCCACGATCACCACTCTGATGATCGACAGCCGGTCGGCCGGGTTGACCGCGGCCTGCACGTCGAGGTTCTCCCCCGACTCGGCCAGCAGCCTGGCGCGCACCTCCGCCTTGTCGGCGCCCGGCCGCAGGGCCAGCGCGTAGTACTGGGGCGGCACGGAGTCCTTGGCGGCCAGGCTGTCCAGGCCCACCGAGAGCACCTCTCCGTCCAGGTCGGGCTCGACGGTACGGCCCACGATCCGGACGATCAGCGGCGAGCCGCCCACGGTCAGCCGCACCCGGTCGCCGATCCTGACCCCGAGCAGGTCGAGCAGCCCCTGCCCGGCGACCGCCTCGCCGCGCTCGGCGTAGCCCCTGCCCTCCATCACGGGGAACGGGTAGGGGTCGGTCGAGCTGCCGACCGCCCGCACCCGGACCGACCGGGCCTCGCCCGGGGCCAGGGCGTTGACGTCGCTGCCCGGGTAGACAGCGCGCACGTCGCGGTCGCGCTCGGCGATGCGCTGGGCCTCGGCCGACTCCATCTGCTTGCCGGGGCGGACGTACAGGCCGGCGTGCTGGCCGACCTGTTCTGGGTGGCTGAGGAAGTTGTCGAGGGTGGCCCAGACGCCGAGGCCGATCGTGATCATCATCATCGGCACGGCCAGGCCGAACGCCGTCAGGAACGCCGGCACGCGCCGGGTGAAGGCGTCGCGGGTGCCCAGGATCAGGGCGGGCGGGAGGCGTACGAGCAGGCCGAGCCGGGCCAGCCGGGACAGGTGGCCGCGCGGCGGCGAGGCCGGCACGGCGGGGATCGGCGGCGTGCGCGCGCCCCGCCAGGCGGGCACCCCCACCGCCCCCAGGACGACCAGCGCCGTGCCCGCCACGATGGCCAGCACCGGCACCGGCGCGGCCGAGTACGTGCCGAGCACCACCGCCGTGGCCCCCCAGCCCGCCAGCGCGCCGAGACCGACGCCGAGCAGGCCGAGCGCGCCGTGCTCGACCAGGAGCAGCAGGGCGACCTGGCCGCCGGTAAAGCCCATCGACTTGAGCGTGGCCAGGTCGCGGAGCTGGCCGAGCACCCGGCCGCCGGCGGCGTTGGCCAGCGCGAGCGCCGCCGCGACCATGCCCACCACGCCGAACAGCGCGAGCAGCGTGCCGAGCAGCCGGTTGTCCAGCTCCATCGCGGCCCTGACCTCGCGCCAGGTGTAGACGCGCTGGAGCTTGTCCTCCAGCATCACCACGACGCGCTGGGCCACGACCTGGCTGGCGTCGGGGTCGGACAGGCGCAGCCCGGTGACCCATTCGCTGCGGCCCAGCATGGGCTCGACGCGGTCGAGCGTGGCGGGCAGCACCCAGGCCAGCCCGGGCGTCCATTCGGGGTAGAAGCCCTGGTCGGCGGAGTCGGCGATGCCGCGCACGTACAGGGTGTGGCGCTCGCCGTTGAGCGCGATGACGGTGAACGGCGAGCCGATCGCCAGGCCCAGCGACCTGGCGAAGGAGTGTTCGACGACCACGCCGTCGGGCTGCGAGCCGTCGAGCCACCTGCCCTCGGCCAGCACGGGATGGGCCACCCGGGGCGGCGAGGCGGGCATCGCGCGCAGCGACGCGGGCTCCTTCTTGCCCTCCTGCGCCACGGTGACGGGCGCCGAGCGGTAGGGGCCCGCGGTGCCGGTGACGCCGTCGATGCCGCCCAGGGCGACGTCGGGGTCGTCGTCGGTGTAGACCCAGACGTGGGCGCCGTCGGTCTGAGCCGACAGGCTGCGCCACGGGTTGGTGCCGTCCTCCAGGAGGGTCGCCGCGGTGATCAGGGCGGCCACGATCCCGGCCACGACCAGCACGGTGAGCACCGCCTGGCCCTTCCTGGCCCGCAGGTCGGCCTTGATCCACCGGCTTCCGGCCAGGGTGGTGCTCATCGGAGGTCGATCACCTCGCCGGCGGTGCGGGTGCGGCGGCGGGCGATGCGGCCGTCGTCGACGATCTCGCCGTCGAACAGCGACACCAGCCGGTCGGCCAGGCCCGCCACCCGGGCGTCGTGGGTGACCATGACGATCGTCTGCCCCTCTTTGTGCACGTCGCTGAGCAGGCGCAGCACGTCGCGCGTGTTGCGGCTGTCGAGGTTGCCGGTGGGCTCGTCGGCCAGCAGCAGGCTGGGCTTGTTGGCCAGGGCCCTGGCCAGCGCGACGCGCTGCTGCTCGCCGCCGGAGAGCTGGGCGGGCGAGGCCCCGGCGCGGTCGGCCAGGTTGAGCGCGCCGAGCAGGCTCTCGCGCCGCTCGCGGGCCACCTTGGGCGAGGCCCCGGCCAGCAGCGCGGGCAGCTCGACGTTGTCGCCGACGGTCATGTTGGCGACCAGGTTGAAGAACTGGAAGACGAAGCCGACCTTCTTGCGCCGCAGCAGCGCCCAGGCGCTCTCGGAGAGGGTGTCGACCCGCTGCCCGTCGAGCCAGATCTCGCCGCTGGTGCGCGCGTCGAGGCCGCCGAGCATGTGCACGAGCGTGGACTTGCCCGAGCCGGACGGCCCCATCACCGCGACGAACTCGCCCGGCTCGACCTGGAGGTCCACCCCGCGCACGGCCGGCACCGGCACTGCGCCATCTTGGTAGATTTTGACCAGATTGACCGTTTTTAGGACCGAGCTCATGCCAGATCCTCCTGGCATCGCTCCAGCCAGTCAAGATCGGCCTGAAGGTGCAGCATGGCCCCTTCGATCAGCAGCAGGGCCACCCGGTCGGCAGGCTCCGTACGGGAGAGCAGGTCGTTGAGGTCGCCCATGAGCGACAGGTAGTGGCGGCGCTGGCGGCTGATCAGCGCCATCCGGTCGGCGATGCCGGTGAGCGGCGCGAGCACGAGCTTCATGAAGAACTCGTCGCGCACCCTGGGCCCCTCGGTGGGCTCGTCGACCCAGATGGTGAGCAGGTCGCGGCCCTTGGCGGTCAGGTAGTAGACCTTCTTGTTCGGCCGGTTGGACTGTTCGACGTCGACGGCCCTGACCAGCCCGTCCTTCTCCAGCCGGCCGAGCGTCACGTATATCTGCCCGATGTTCGGGGAGGGGTAGGCGCTGCCGAACGTCTGTTCAAGGGCCTGTTTGAGCTCGTAGCCGTGGGCCGGTTCCTTGGCCAGGAGCGCCAGCAGGTGAAGCCGCACGCCTCACCTCCCCGCTTTGTGTTACGTGAGCGTTACGTAGGTATCCGTTGACCATCAGATTACAGGTGTGCATAACATGAATGCATCTACCTAACACGTATGTAACCCCGCTGATTGTGGAGGAAACAGAGTGCTGCGCCCGCTTTCGTTCGCTCTGGTCGTCGTGCTGGCGGCCGGATGCACGGTGGCGGGTGACGAGGGCAGCGGCGAGAAGGGGACGGGCGGCACAGGCCCGATCACCTTCGCCACCGGACGCGACACCACGGCGTACCTGCAACCCCTGCTGGACCGCTGGAACCAGGCCCACCCGGCCGAGAAGGTGACGCTGCTGGAGCTGCCCGAGGCCGCCGACGAGCAACGCGCCCAGATGGTGGCCAACCTCCAGGCCCAGAGCAACCGCTACGACGTGCTGGGGCTCGACGTGGTGTGGACCGCCGAGTTCGCGGAGAACGGCTGGATCATCCCCCTGGAGCGCGGGTTGTTCCCGCTCGACAGGTTCCTGCCGCCCGTCGTGGACACGGCCGTCTACAAGGGCAAGCTCTGGGCCGTCCCGTACACCAGCAACGCGGGACTGCTCTACTACCGGACCGATCTCATCAAGAAGCCGCCGCAGACCTGGGCGGAACTTCGCGATAAAGCGCGAGAAGTAACGAAAAAGCGGGACATCGGAGGCTATGCGGCCCAACTCCTGGCCTACGAAGGCTTGACCGTGAACTTCTCCGAGGCAGTGCAGTCGGCGGGCGGGCAGATTCTCAACCACGACGGCACGGAAGTGACCCTCGATCCGGCCAAGGGGAAGATCGCGCTCGACTTCCTGATGCAAGGGCTGCGGGAGCGCTGGATCACCGGCGACTCCCTGTCCTTCAAGGAGGAGGAGACCCGGCTGGCCTTCCAGGACGGGAAGCTGGCCTTCGCCCGCAACTGGCCGCACGCCTACGGCCCGGCCAGGGCCAAGCTGGGCGACCGCTTCGCGGTGACCCGGCTGCCCGGACTCAACGGTCAGGGATCCAGCTCCCTCGGCGGGATCAACCTGGCCGTCAGCGCCTACTCCAAGCACCAGCAGACCGCACAGCAGTTCATCCGCTACTTCACCAGCCTGGAGAACGAACGCCGCGTCCTCACCGAGGGCTCCTTCCCGCCCGTGTGGACCGAGCTGTACGACGACCCGGCCCTGATCAAGCGGTTCCCGTACCTGCCGGTGCTCAAGGAGAGCATCCTCGCCGCCAAACCACGGCCGGTGAGCGCCAACTACAACCAGGTGAGCCTGGTGATCGCCAGCTCGGTCGCCAAGGCCCTGGCCGACCCCGAGAACGAGTCCGCCGACGACGTCGCGGCCTCCATGAAGTCAGAACTCGAAGAGATCATCAGAACCCAGTGAGGCAAGCCATGCGTAAAGCCAGTGCAGCAGTAGTCCTGGCAGGGCTCGCGGTAGCCGTCGCCGCCTGCGGCAACGCCCCGACGACGACGACCCCCACCGCCTCGGAGTCGGCGCCGGCCAGTTCCGCCGCCGGCGCCAAGACGCTCGAAGGCGTCAAGCTGGAGGTCGCGGCCAAGTGGACCGGCGCGGAGCAGAAGAACTTCGAGCAGGTGCTCAAGGCCTTCTCCGACAAGACCGGCGCCACCGTCACCTACGCCTCCACGGGTGAGGACACCGGCGCCTACCTCGGCCCGCGCATCCAGGGCAAGAACCCGCCGGACGTCGCCATCCTGCCGCAGCCGGGTCTGGTGCAGCAGTACGCCAAGCAGGACGCGCTCAAGCCGCTGTCCGCCGAGGTCACCCAGGAGATCGACACCAACTACACGCCGTACTGGAAGGAGCTCGGCTCCGCCGACGGCAAGGTGTACGGCGTGCTGATCAAGGCCGCGCACAAGTCGCTGGTCTGGTACCGCTCCGAGGCGTTCGAGGAGGCCGGCGTCCAGGTGCCGACGACCTGGGACGAGCTGATCAAGGCCGGGCAGACCATCGCCGACTCCGGCACCCCGCCCTTCTCCCTCTGCGGCGCCTCCGGCTGGACGCTGACCGACCTGTTCGAGAACGTCTACCTGTCCAGCGCCGGCCCGGAGAACTACGACAAGCTCTCCAAGCACGAGATCCCCTGGACCGACGCCAGCGTCGCCACCGCCCTGGAGAAGATCGCGCAGATCGCGGGCAAGAAGGAGTTCGTGCTGGACGGCGCCTCCGGCGCGCTGCAGACCGACTTCCCGACCTGCGTGACCAAGGTCTACGGCAACAAGAAGGCCGCCATGGTCATCGAGGCCGACTTCGTCGCCACCCAGGCCACCCAGGACGGCGCCAAGGTCGGCGAGGGCGCCAAGTACTTCCCGTTCCCGAAGGCCGGCGACACCGCCCCCGTCGTGCTCGGCGGCGACGTGGCCGTGGTCATGAAGGACTCCCCCGGCGCGATGGCCCTGGTGCAGTTCCTGGCCTCCAAGGAGGGCGGCGAGATCTGGGCCAAGCTCCCCGGCTACCTGTCGCCCAACAAGAACGTCTCCCCCGACAACTACCCCGACGAGCTGACCAAGCAGCTCGGCCAGACGATCGTCTCCGCCGGCGACGCCGTCCGCTACGACATGTCGGACCTGGCCCCGAGCGCCTTCGGCGGCACCGACGGCAAGGGCGAGTGGAAGGTCCTCCAGGACTTCCTGCGCAACCCGAGCGACGTCAAGGGCGCCCAGGAGGCGCTCGAGGCCGAGGCCAAGAAGGCCTGGAAGTAAAGAGGTAAGGCCGTGACCGAACGGTTGGACGGCCCGGCGGCCCCGCCCGCGAAGATCGCGGGCGGGCCCTCCGCAGGACCGGCTGAAACCCCCCGTACGAGACGACGCCTCGGCCCATCGCCGGCGGTCGCCATCGCCTTCCTCCTGCCGGCGGCCCTGCTGCTCGGCGTCTGGGTGGTCTACCCCATCGTCTACTCCATCTTCCGCAGCCTGTTCGACGCCTCGGGCAGCGGGTTCGTGGGGCTGGGCAACTATGCCACGATCTTCAGTGACCAGGGCATGCTGGTCACGATCCGCAACAACCTCATCTGGGTGGTCGTGGCGCCGATCGTGGTCACCACGATCGGCCTGATCTTCGCGGTGCTGACCGAGCGCATCAAGTGGGCGACGGCGTTCAAGCTGATCGTGTTCATGCCGATGGCGGTCTCGCTGATGGCCGCGGGCGTCATCTTCCGCCTGGTGTACGAGGAGAGCCCCGACAAGGGCCTGGCCAACGCCGTGCTCACCACCGTGCACGACACGTTCTCCTCCTCCAAGGGCTACCCCGAGGCCCGGCCGCGCGGCGGCGACGAGTCTCCCGTGACCGAGCAGAACGGCGCGGTCGTCACCAAGGAGCCCGCCCAGGCGGGCCGGCCGGTGCTGATCCCGATCGTCGGCGTCAAGCCGCAGACCATGCCGTCCAACGCCCAGACCGCTCGCGCCCCCTCGGGCGACGGCCTGTCGGGGACCGTCTGGTTCGACTTCACCCAGGGCGGCGGCGGCAAGAGCGGCGCGGTCGACCCGACGGAGAAGGGCCTGCCCGGCATCACCGTCGAGGCGGTCCAGAACGGCAAGGTGGCGGGCACCGCCACCACCGCCGACGACGGCACGTTCCGCTTCGACGGCCTGCCCGCGGGCTCCTACGTCGTGCGGCTGCCGGCGTCGAACTTCCAGGCCAGCTACGGCGGCCTGACCTGGCTCGGCCAGACGCTCATCACGCCGGCGATCATCGGCGCGTTCGTCTGGGTGTGGGCCGGGTTCGCGATGGTGCTGATCGCCGCCGGCCTCGCCGCCATCCCGCGGGACGCCCTGGAGGCCGCCCGCATCGACGGCGCGACCGAGTGGCAGGTGTTCCGGCGGATCACCGTGCCGCTGCTGTCGCCGGTGCTGCTCGTCGTCTTCGTGACGATGATCATCAATACGCTGAAGGTCTTCGACCTGGTCTACATCATCGCGCCGGCCTCGGTTCAGCCGCAGTCGAACGTGGTCGCGCTGGAGATGTGGCGCGTGTCGTTCGGCGGCGGGAACAACCAGGGGCTCGGCAGCGCACTCGCGGTGTTCCTGCTCATCCTGGTCCTCCCCTTCATGATCATGAACATCCGCCGGTTCAGAAGGGAAGACACATGACGACCGCGACCGTGAAGGCGTCTCACCGGCTGGAGTCGGGCGCGCCGCGCAGGGGCGTGGCGAGCAGGATCGTGGACCGCCTCGGCGGCGGGGCCGTCCAGGTGATCATGATCGTGCTCGGCCTGTTCTGGCTGGTGCCGACGCTCGGCCTGCTGGTCGTCTCCCTGCGCACGGTGAAGGTGAACAACGCCGAGGGCTGGTGGACGATCTTCACCAAGCCCGCCGAGCTGACCCTGGCCAACTACAAGAACCTGCTGGCCAGCGGCTTCACCTCGTCGTTCTGGAACACAGTGGCCATCACCGTGCCGACCACGATCCTGGTGATCGGCATCGCGGCCATGGCGGCGTACGCGTTCGCGTGGATGGAGTTCCGGGGCCGGGACACGGCGTTCCTGGTCGTGGTGGGCCTGCTGATCGTGCCGATCCAGATCGCGCTGATCCCGGTCGCCGCCTTCTACGGCGGTGTCGGGATCTTCGGCACGATCCCCGGCGTGGTGCTGTTCCACACCGCGTTCGGCCTGCCGTTCGCCATCTTCCTGCTGCGCAACTTCTTCGTCGGCATCCCGGCCTCCCTGTTGGAGGCGGCCAGGATGGACGGCGCACCCGAGTGGAAGATCTTCGCCCAGGTCGTGTTCCCGCTGGGCAAGCCGGCCATCGCCTCGCTGGGGATCTTCCAGTTCCTGTGGGTGTGGAACGACATGCTCATCGCGCTCGTGTTCGCCAACACCGACAACCAGCCGATGACCAAGGCCCTGCAGTCCCAGATGCGGCAGTTCGGATCGAACGTCGACATCCTCTCCTCGGGGGCGTTCCTGTCACTGATCATCCCGCTGGTGCTGTTCTTCGCCTTCCAGCGGTACTTCGTCCAGGGCATGATGGCCGGTTCCGTCAAGTAGGCCATTCCCGGCGGGCGCCCGCCTCCCGAGGGGGGCAGGCGGGCGCCCGTAACACGTCCTTCCGGACCTCCGATGATTGTTCATGAAGCGTCTTCTCGCCCTCGCCGCAGCAGCCTTCATCTCCCTCCCCCTCACCCCCGCCGCCGCGCTCGGCGGCACCCCGGGCTCGCCCGGGGCGGGCGACCCGTACTTCCCCGGTCAGGGGAACGGCGGCTACGACGCCGGCCACTACGACCTCGCCCTCGACTACGAGCCCTCCTCCAACGTCCTGACCGGCGTCGCCACCGTCAACGCCCGCGCCACCCAGGCGCTCAGCCGCTTCGACCTCGACCTGTCCGGCTCGCTGTCCGTACGCTCGGTCACCGTGGACGGCCGGCCCGCCGCCTTCACCCGCAGCGGCGACGAACTGGTCGTCACCCCCGCCGCCGCGCTCGCCTCCGGGCAGGGCTTCTCCGTCGTCGTCCGGTACGACGGCAGGCCCACCCACGTCCTCGACCCCGACGGCTCCAGGGACGGCTGGATCAGGACCAGCGACGGCGTCTTCAACGCCAACGAGCCGCAGGGCGCGATGACCTGGTACCCCGGCAACCATCACCTGTCGGACAAGGCGACGTACCGGTTCTCGGTGACCGTGCCCAGCACCAGGGTCGCGGTGGCCAACGGCGACCTGGTGGCCAGGACGTCGGCCGGCGGCCGGACCACCTACGTGTGGGACGCCCGCGAGCCCATGGCCAGCTACCTGACCACCGTGTCGATCGGCAAGTTCCAGCTCACCGACACCAGGTCCGGCGGCTACCGGGTGATCACCGCCGTGGACCCCAAGCTCGCCGGCACGGCGACGGACTTCGCCGCCCGTCACGCCCCCGTCCTGGACTACTTCAGCTCGCTCTTCGGCCCGTACCCCTTCTCCTCCACCGGCGGGATCGTGGACCACGAGCCGAACGTCGGCTACGCCCTGGAGACCCAGACCCGGCCCATCTACCCCGTGGTGCCCGGCGAGTCGCTGCTCGCGCACGAGCTGGCCCACCAGTGGTTCGGCGACTCGGTGACGCCCACCTTATGGCGGGACATCTGGCTGAACGAGGGCTTCGCGACGTACGCGGAATGGCTCTGGCTGGAGAAGATCGGCAGCCGTACCGTGCAGACGTCCTTCGACGGCGTCTACGCCAGGCCCGCCGACGACGAGTTCTGGCAGACGCCCACCGCCGACCCCGGCGGCGCCGCCGCGCTCTTCCACGACCCCGTCTACGACCGCGGCGCGGCGACCCTGCACGTCCTGCGCCGGACCGTCGGCGACAACGCGTTCTTCACGATCCTGCGCACCTGGGCGAACGACCACAAGTACGGCAACGCCGACACCGCCGCCTTCGTCGCCCTGTCCGAACGCGTGTCCGGCAGGCAGCTCGACGCCCTCTTCGACGCCTGGCTCTTCCAGCCCGGCAAGCCGTCGTTGTGATCATTCCGGTACGGCCTGCGCGTGCGTTTGGGCGGCAAGCCGTACCAGACCTAGATAAGCTTCACGGCCATGGCCGGTCGTCCTTTGCATGAAGTCGTCGAAGCCGGATGGGCTCAGGCTCTTGAGCCCGTATCCGAGCAGATCTCCTTGATGGGTGAGTTCCTGCGCAACGAGATCGCCGAGGGCAGGCAGTACCTGCCCTCGGGCCCCAACGTCCTGCGGGCGTTCAGCCAGCCCTTCGACGACGTCAAGGTGCTGATCGTGGGCCAGGACCCCTACCCCACGCCCGGCCACCCCGTCGGGTTGTCGTTCTCGGTGGCGCCCGAGGTGCGGCCGATCCCCGGGAGCCTGCTCAACATCTACAAGGAGATGGAGTCCGACCTCGGCCTCCCCCGCCCCGCCAACGGCGACCTGACCCCGTGGGCCGAGCAGGGCGTGCTGCTGCTCAACAGGGTCCTGACCGTCATGCCCGGCAAGCCCGCCTCCCACCGGGGCAAGGGCTGGGAGCTGGTCACCGAGCAGGCCATCCGCGCCCTCGTGGCCCGCGACAAGCCGATGGTCGCCATCCTGTGGGGCCGCGACGCCCGCAACCTCGCGCCCATGCTCGGCAGCGTGCCGCGCATCGAGTCGGCGCACCCGTCCCCGCTGTCGGCGCGCAGCGGCTTCTTCGGCTCGCGGCCGTTCAGCCGCGCCAATGAGCTGCTCACCCAGCAAGGCGCCGCACCTGTCGAGTGGAAGCTGCCCTAGCATCGTCGCCATGAGTGATGAACCGAAATACCTGCGCCTTACGGTCGAGCTGACCGTGGAGGTGCTCGACGTGAACGCGCTGCAGGCGGCGGCGCTGGCCGAGATCCGGCATCCCGACGCCGACCTCAGCGACGAGGAGCGCTCCGAGCAGGCCGACCTCGTCAACTCCGACGAGACCGGCGCCTCGGCGCTGCAGTGGCTGATCGAGCCGGACCACGTGCTGCAGCTCGTGGACCACATCACCGAGATCGAGCCGCGTGAGGCCGTTCTCGGGGTGGAGCCGTCCGAGGGGCCGAGCGAGGACGAGGACGAGGACCACCACGACCACGACCACGCGTGACCTCTCGCACGTGACGTGGTGTGGCGTGACGTGACCTGACGTGGTGTGGCGTGACGTGACCTGACGTGGTGTGGCGTGACGTGACGTGACATACGCCGACCGGCCACGACGCCCCACCGCGCCGCGGCTCCGACGTACGCCGACGGGCCACGACGCCCCGCCCAGGTGGCGACTCCGACGTACGGCGATCAGCCACGACGCCTCATCGCGTCGTGATCTGCGACGTACGCCGACCGGCCACGGCGCCCCATCGCGTCGTGACCTGCGACGTGCGGCGACCGGCCACGGCGCCCCATCCGCGCCGCGGCTCCGTTGTACGGCGCCCATCACGTCGTGACCTCTGACGTACGGCGATCAGCCACGGCGCCCCACCCGCGTCGTGGCTCTTCGCCCCGGCTACGATCGTCTCGTCCGGGCTCTTTCCGTTCTCCGAGGGATCTGTCGCCATGATCGTGGCCTTCTCCATCACCCCGCTGGGCGTCGGCGAAGGGGTCGCCGAGCCGGTCGCCCGCGCCGTCAAGGTGGTCCGCGAGAGCGGCCTGCCCAACCGCACGGACGCGATGTTCACCACGATCGAGGGCGAGTGGGACGAGGTCATGGACGTCGTCAGGCGCGCGGTGGACGCCGTCTCCGAGGTCGCCCCGAGAGTCAGCCTGGTCCTCAAGGCCGACCTGCGCCCCGGCGTGACGGACGGCATGACCACCAAACTCCAAAGCCTCGAACGCCACCTCCCCTGACCCCGCCTTCCCACGCAGAAAACGCCAGCCCCAAGCAAGACACCTCCCCCCAGCGCCTCCCCCAGGCCGCCCGCAGCCAGCACCCCGCCACCTGAGCGCGGCCGCCCAACAGCCGCCCGCCCCCGGCCCATGCCCAGCACCCCACCACCGCCCCAGTAGCCGCCCCCATCGGCCAGCGCCTGAGCGGCGGCCCTGGAAACCGTCCCCAGCCAGCACCCCGACACGGGGCACAGCTGCCCAAAAGGCCGTCCCCGCCCCATGCCCAGCACCCCACCACCGCCCCAGTAACCACCCCCATCGGCCAGCGCCTGAGCGGCGGCCCTGGAAACCGTCCCCAGCCAGCACCCCGACACGGGGGGCACAGCTGCCCAAAAGGCCGTCCCCGCCCCATGCCCAGCACCCCACCACCGACCCAGTAGCCGCCCCCATCGGCCAGCGCCTGAGCGGCTCCCCTGGAAACCGTCCCCAGCCAGCACCCCGACACGGGGGCACAGCTGCCCAAAAGGCCGTCCCCGCCCCATGCCCAGCACCCCACCACCGACCCAGTAGCCGCCCCCATCGGCCGGCGCCTGAGCGGCGGCCCGAGAACCGACACCCGGCCCGCACCCGGCCCGCAGCCGCCCGCCTGCCCGCCTGCCCGCCCCGAAGCTGACACTCCGCCTGCACTTCGACAGCTGAGCGCCCCCAGAAGCGGTATGCCATCGGCATCTGGCCATCCGGTTCGGGAAGGCGATAGTCGGCCTGCGACTGCGACAGCCCGCACCGCACAGGAACTCCCGGCCGCACCCTCGTACCGTGAAGCCCACGATCTGCGGATGCCGGCTGAGCACGCAGCTGGGCGCACGGTGAGGAACCTCCCACAGTCGGATGTGGCGAGGAACCCCGTAGGGGCACGCGGCGCGCAACCGTCCCGTCGCGGACACACAACGGGAAGCCCCGCAGCCGGCACGCAACGCACATCCCCCAAAGCGGGCACAGGGCAGGAACCTCCCGTGGCGGACACGGGACGAGGAGCCCCGCAGCAGGCACGCAACGCGCAGCCCCTACGGCAGCACAAGGCAGGAAACCTCCCATAGCGGGCACATGGGTGAAGAGCCCCGCAGCGGGCATGCGGCGCGCAGCTCTGCGGCGCTCACATGGCGCGGAACTGTCCACGGCGAGACGTGGCGAAGGACCGCGCAGCAGGCATGCGGCGCGCGCCCGTCCCGTAGCCGACACATGGCACGGAGCCGTCCATAGCTGGGCGTGGCGAGGAGCCGTGCAGTACGACGTGGCGCACAACCCTGCGCGTAGCGGGCACATGGTCGGGGCGGCACATGGTCGGGGCGGCACATGGTCGGGGCGGGCACCCGGCGCACAACCCCCACGGCGGTCACAGGGCTCGGAGCCCCAGGAGCGGGCGCGTGGCGTGGAGCCGCGCAGCGGGCACGCGGCGCGGCCCCCACGGTCGGCACAGGGCAGGAAACCTCCCGTAGCTGGCACGTGATGAGGAGCCCTGCAGCGGGCACGCCGCGCACAGCAGCCCCTGCGGCAGACACATGGCGCAGAGCCCTTGTAGCGCACACGTAGCCCGGAGCCCCGTAGCGCACACTTAGCCCGGAGCCCCGTAGCGCACACTTAGCCCGGAGCCCCGTAGCGGACGTGGCCGGGAGCCCTCGTAGCCGAGGATGGCGAATAATCCCGTAGCGGGTACGTGGCGCCGAAGGTTGGATTCAAGCGCAACCGCTCGACCTTCTGGTGATGCCGGCGCTGGGCGGGCTTGCGAGCGGGGCGGGCAGCGGCCGTTTGGCCTCGCGCCCAGACTGCGGCGTGCTCCTTTCAGGGAGCGCAGAGCTCCGATGAATGTCGGGATTCGCGATATGTCTTGACCGTCTCCGTAAACGCGACATATCGTGTCGCTTGATCGGAGAACGCGATACTACTCGTGCCCGGAGGTGGAGGCAATGAGACAAGAGCGAGTGCCCGTGCTGGTGGTCGGCGGCGGGTACGCGGGCCTGAGCGCTGCCGCGCTGCTGGCGTGGCGCGAGGTGCCCGTCATTCTGGTCGAGCGGCACCCGAGCACGTCCATCCAGCCCAAGGCGTTCGGCATGGGACCGCGAGCCGTCGAGCTGCTGCGGCCGCTGCCGGGGATCGAGCAGACGTTCGCCGACATCTGGATCGGCATCGGCGACTCCATGCGCATCGCGATCGCCAAGACGCTGGCCGACCCCGATCCGGAGATGATCTTCGAGGACACGGGCGAGTTCGACGCCCTGGCCGACCTCACCCCCGTGCCCCGCGTGGGCGCCCCTCAGTCGGAGGTCGAGCGGGTGCTGCGCGCCTACGCCGACGAGCTCGGCGCCGACCTGCGCTTCTCCACCGAGCTGATCTCCCTCGACCAGGACGACGACGGCGTCACCGCCGTGATCCGCGCCGCCGACGGCGAGGAGAGCGTCGTACGGGCCGACTACGTGGTGGCGGCCGACGGCCACCGGAGCCCGCTGCGCGAGCGGCTGGCCGTGCCCACCTCCGGGAGGGGCGACCTGGTGCAGATGCGCTCGATCATGTTCGACGCCGATCTGACCGGCCTGGTGAACGAGCGCGAGGTCATCGTCTGGTACCTCCACAACGACGCGTTCACCGGCGTCATCGTGACCGGCACGGGCGTCGGCGCGCACGTGCTCGGCATCAACCAGAACCCCTCCCCGGACGGCGGCGCAGACGCCCTCACCGACGAGCGCTGCGTCGAGCTCATCCGCGCCGGAACCGGCATCCCGGACCTGGACGTGCAGGTGCTGGACACGGCGACGTTCAGCCTGGCGCACGTCGTGGCCGACACCTTCCGCGCCGGACGCGTCTTCTTCGCCGGCGACGCCGCCCACACCATGCCGCCCACCGGCGGCCAGGGCGGCAGCACCGCCCTCCAGGACGGCTGCGACATCGCCTGGCGCCTCTGGCTGGTGCTCAGCGGACAGGCCGGCCCCGGCTTCCTGGACACCTACGACGCCGAACGCCGCCCGATCGGCGCCCTGACCGCCGACGCCCAGCTCGCCAACCTCAGCGTGCGGATGCCCGTGGACGAGCGCTCCGACTACCCCGAGCCCCTGGAGGACTTCCTGCAGGCGATGCTCGGCTACCGGTACCACTCCGCCGCCGTCCTGGAGGAGCCCGGCGACGACGGCTCGCTCCTGGAGGACCCGCGCGTCCCGAGCGGCCGGCCCGGCAGCCGCGCCCCGCACGTCGTGCTCGACTGGGAGGGGCAGCGCATCTCGACCATCGACCTGTTCGGCTCGGGTTTCGTCCTGCTGGCCGACAAGTGCGGCGGCCAGGTCTGGATGGACGCCGGCCGCGTGGTCAAGGAGCGACTGGGCGTGCAGCTCACCCGCATCCTGGTGGACGACGAGCTGGTGGACGTGGAGGGCCGCTGGCGGGAACGGTACGGGGTGCGGGAAGGCGGCGCTGTCCTGGTGCGGCCAGACGGGTACGTGGCCTGGCGCGCCCCTCGCCCCACGTCGGACCCCCTGTCCACGCTCGACCAGGCCCTCACCCGGATCCTGCATCGCTGACCACCTGCCTTTCGCCGGACCGGGCCCGATGGCCTTCGCCGGGGTCGTGAAACGTGCGCATGGGCGGGGAGGCACGTACGTGCTCCATGGGTCTGGCCGTCTCGCGGGGGCGAGGGTCAGGCGGCGAGGGCCGGGCGTGCGGGATGGTCGGCGGAGGTCAGGTCGAGGCTTCCGGCGACGCGCAGCCAGTCGTTGACCGAGCCGGTGAAGCCGGACGGCGGCCCCACCTTGAGACAGGTGAGCCGGCCGCTGCCGGGGGCGGGGCCCACCTTCAGGCGGCGGATGGCGCCCGAGCTACCCAGCTCGCCAAGGCCGGCGAGGTCGCCGGGGACGCCGGGGACGCCGGGGACGCCGGGGACGCCGGGGACGCCGGGGACGCCGGGGACGCCGAGGTCGGCGTCGCACGGGGTCAGCCGTACGCCGAACGGCGGGACGCCCCGCAGAGCGCCGGACGGCTGGATCCGCAGGAGGTCGTCGATCTCGTGGCAGCTGGCCAGCGGGTGCACCCGCAGGTGGGCGAGCTGGTCGGCGACCAGGCGATGGGCCACCAATCGGAGGAGGGCGGTCGCGCAGAGGCTGTGGGCGCAGGCGGCGCCGTCGAGGGTGATCTCCGGGAGCGCGAAGCGGCGCAGGCCGCGCGAGGTGACGCGCAGGCAGTCGCAGGCGGCCGTCTCGGACGGGTCCCACGGCGGACAGGTGGCGTCGTCGCGCATCTGCACGTCCCAGGTGAGCCAGTCGTCGCCGAGGCGGAAGTCTTCCGGCTCGCCCGGCGACCTCGGGCAGGCGGGCACGGCCGAGGCGGTGGACGGGTCGATCAGCAGGCCGTCGCACTGGCGGGCGAGGGCGCGGGCGACGGCTCTGGCGGTCTGCACGTTGCCTGGCAGGCGGCGTGGGGGCGCGGTGGTGGACACCAGCACGTGTTGCCCGGCCCGGCGCAGCCGCCGTCGTTCGTCGCCCGTGAGGGTGAGGCCGGCCGGTCGCCAGGGGGCGGGGACATGGGTGACGGCCAGGGAGGGCGGGGTGTCGAGCGCGTCACGGGCCGCCTTCCGGTACGGCCCGGGGACGCGCCAGGGGACGAAGGTGTCGACGTCGAACGGCAGGTGCTCCACGGCTACGACGAACAGTGAGGTCAGCATGGCGGGGAGCGGCAGAACGATCTTCATGAGGTGCCTCGCCTTCGAAAACGTGGTGAGGCACCCAGGATCCGGAACCGGGCCGGCCGCGGTGCGGCCGAACCCGGTTCTGGGGACGAACCCGCCGACCGGCCCCACCCTGTGGACAACCACCGGGGAAGGCGGAGGCAGGAGATTCAGGGGCTGGCGCGGGTGAGGGCGGAGGTCTGACCGGGAGGCGGAGGCCGTCCAGTCAGGGGGTGGCGAGGCCGGAGAGGCGGAGGACCTCCGGCAGGGGGGTGCGGGTGATGGCGAGGGTCTGGCCGGGGAGGCGGAGGCCGTCCGGTCAGGGGGCGAGGGCGGGGAGGCGGAGAGCGGTCGGTCAGGGGCGAGGGCGGGGAGGCGGAGAGCGGTCGGTCAGGGGGTGGTGCGGGTGATGGCGAGGGTTTGGCCGGGGAGGCGGAGGCCGTCCGGGCCGGCGGCGACCGGGTCGTCCGAGGCCAGGAGGAGGGTGGCGCCCGCCGGCGGCAACGTCAGCGTCTCCGGGGAGAAGTTGACGCTGACGCACACCGTCCCGCGCCACATGACCAGCCACCTGCCCTCCGGATCGGCCTCCACCCGCACCCGGTCCAGCCGCGGATCCGACAGCTCCGGCAGCGCCTTGCGCAGCGCGATGAGGTCCCGGTACCAGCACAGCAGGGACCAGTTCTCCTCCTCCTTCAGCTCGCTCCAGTCCAGCTTGGAACGGAGGAACGCCTCCTCGTCGGACGGGTTCGGCGCGTCCCAGGCGTACCCGAAGCCGTCGAACTCGCGCTCGCGCCGCGTCCCCTCGCTCTCCCGCAGCTCGGGCTCCACGTGGTCGGAGAAGAACAGGAACGGCGTGCCGGCCCCCCACTCCTCCCCCATGAACAACATCGGCGTGAACGGCGAGGTCAGCAGCAAACCGGCCCCGAGCCTGAGCGCGGACACGGGCAGGCGGTCGCCGCCGGGCCGGTTGCCGATCTGGTCGTGGTTCTGCAGGCAGGCGACCAGCCGGTGGCCGGGCACGCCGGTGAAGGGCTGCCCGTGCGCCCGGTCGCGGAAGCTGGAGTAGCCGCCGTCGTGCAGCACGCCCCGGGTCAGCACCCTGGCCAGCGCCGACGGGTCGGCGAAGTCCTCGTAGTAGCCGTGGCTCTCGCCGCTCACGGCGGTGTGCAGGGCGTGGTGGACGTCGTCGTTCCACTGCGCGGTCATCCCGAGGCCGCCGGCCTCCAGCGGGCGTACCATGCGCGGGTCGTTGAGGTCGGACTCGGCGATCAGCGACAGCGGCCGGCCGAGCGAGCAGGCCAGCGCGTCGACCTCCTCCGACAGCTCGGCCAGCAGGTGGCGGGCGCGCCGGTCGTGCAGCGCGTGGACGGCGTCCAGCCGCAGCCCGTCGATGTGGTAGTCGCGCAGCCACTGGACGGCGTTGCCGACGAAGTACCGGCGGACCTCGTCGGACCCCGGCCCGTCCAGGTTGACCGCTTCGCCCCAATAGCTACCAGCAAAGCCGGAAAAATACGGACCAAAGGGGTGGAGGAAGTTGCCCGACGGCCCCAGGTGGTTGTAGACCACGTCCAGGATGACGCCGATCCCGGCCCGATGGCACGCGTCCACGAACGACTTCAGCCCGTCGGGCCCGCCGTACGTCTCGTTGACCGCGTAGAGGTCGACGCCGTCGTACCCCCAGTTGCGCCCGCCGGGGACGGGGGCGA
Organism: Nonomuraea sp. NPDC004702; assembly: GCF_053601695.1. NCBI lineage: Bacteria > Bacillati > Actinomycetota > Actinomycetes > Streptosporangiales > Streptosporangiaceae > Nonomuraea > Nonomuraea sp. NPDC004702. Next base: position 28,146 of record NZ_JBSGCE010000014.1, on the reverse strand, counting down.
CCGGCATGATCTCCACGAAGTCCACGCAGAGCTCGACCAGGTGCTCCAGCCGCTCGATCGCCGCGGCGAACGTCCCCTCGCCGGTGAACGTGCCGACGTGCAGCTCGTAGATCACCGAACCGCGCAGGTCGCGGCCCTTCCAGTCGTGGTCGGACCAGGTGAAGCGGTCGTGCTCGTAGACCGCGCTCGGCCCGAACACCCCCTCGGGCTGCCGCCGGGAGCGCGGGTCGGGGTAGGGCCCGCCGCCGTCGAGGACGAAGGCGTACCTGGTGCCGTGGCCGGCCTCGGCGACCTCGGCCCACCACCAGCCTCTCTCCCCCTGGGACATCGGCCGGCGTCCGTCCAGAACGTCGACCTCGACAGCCGTGGCCTTCGGTGCCCAGACCTCAAAGATCATGTCGCTCCAGCAGTGAGACGGGGTACTGATCGAGCAGCCGGGCCAGCGGAACCGTCCCCGAGTGCGGCTCGCCGGTGAGCAGGTCGCGCCAGGATCCGCCGGGCAGCGTCAAGGTGGTGTCGCCCCACACCGAGTGGCCGGCGACCGCGGAGCGGCGCGCGAGGCGTACCGGCAGCCTGGTGGCGACCGCCACCGCCCGCGGGCCCTCGCCCCGGGCGAAGGCGATCGCGTGCTCGGCCGCCTCCCCCTCCGCCCGCAGCGGCAGGTACGGCGCCGCGCCCCCGAGCCGCCTGCGCAGCCGCAACGCCTGCGTCGTGACCAGGAGCTTGGCGGCGTCCCAGGAGGTCTCGGGCTTGCGCGGGTACGTCACGGGCCGCCGGTTGTCCGGATCGACCAGCGAGAAGTCGGTGGTCTCGTTGCCCTGGTACACGTCGGGCACCCCGGGCATCATGAGCTGCACCAGCTTGGCCCCGAGCGAGTTCGACATCGCGAACGGCTCGATGCGCTCGGTGAACTCCTCCACCGGCAGCCGCACGGCGGCCTGCGCGAACTCCCGCAGCCGCCGCTCGTAGCCGGCGTCCGGACGCACCCACGAGATCGCGGTCTTGGCCTCGCGAGCCGCCTTGAGCAGGTAGTCGGTGAAGCGTTCCGCGGAGATCGGCCAGGCGGCCATGAGGTTCTGCCAGGCCAGGTAGTCGAGATGGGGGTCGAAGGAGAGCTCCCGCGACCACTCCGACACCACGGACGCCCACTCCCGCGGCATCTCCGACAACACCGACAACCGGGCCCGCACGTCCTCTGACCGCTTGGTGTCGTGCGTGGACAGGGTCGTCATCGTGTACGGAGACATCTCCCCGCAGAAGTCATGGAACTCCTCGACCGAGACGCCGAACACGTCCGGCTCGCCGCCCACCTCGTTGAGGCACGACAGCGGGAACCACCGGTACAGCGCGGTGTCCTCCACGCCCTTGGCCATGACAGGCCCGCACGTCTGCTGGAAGCGCACGATCGCCTCCGGCGAGCCGTACAGGACCTCTCGGACGAGCGGCCGCACGGCGGGCGAGCACTCCGCGGCGGCCAGCTCGACGATCTCCACCGACTCGGGCGGCGGCTCCTCCCCCGGCACCAGGTACGCCCGGTAGAGCGGCATCGCGGCCAGCAGCTCCGACACCGCGGCGGGTGCGCAGCCGGTGACCCTGGCCAGCCGGTCGATCTCCGCCCCGAAGAACAGGTCGAGCACCTCGCGCTTGGCCTGCGTCATGACCGGACGGTAGTCGTCGGGCTGCCCGGTCAGCTCGCTGAACAGCCGGACCAGCGGCTCCTTGCCCGAGGGGTCGACGAACAGGCCGTTGACCCGGTTGAGCACCTCGTAGCCGGTCGTGCCGTCGCAGGCCCAGTCGGGCTGCAGCCGCTCGGGGCCGATGAGGATCTTCTCCACGACCGTCCAGGGGCCGCCGGTCCGCTCGCGCAGCCGGTCGAGGTAGCCGCGGGGGTCGGCCAGGCCGTCGGGGTGGTCGATGCGCAACCCGTCGACCAGGCCCTCGTCGAGCAGCCAGAAGATCACCTCGTGCGTGGCGGACAACACCGCCGGGTCCTCCACGCGCAGCCCGATCAGCGAGGAGACGTCGAAGAAGCGCCGGTAGCCGGGGCCCTCGCGCCAGTCGACCAGCCGGTAGTGGCCCGGGTGGGGGAAGGCGTGCTCGTGGTAGCGCAGGACGTCGCCGTCGACCACGGGCTCGGTGTCGTCGCCGAGCACCGGCAGCGCCACCTTCCCCTCCACCCACTCGATGTCGAACCAGTTCGCGTACGGCGAGGCGGGCCCGTCCTTGAGCACCGACCAGAACTGGGCGTTCATCGTGTTCATGTGGTTGGGCACGATGTCGATGACGATGCCCAGGTCGTGCGCGGCCAGTTCCTGGGCCATCTCGCGGAAGCCGGTGGCCCCGCCGAACTCCTCCCTGATCCTGGAGTGGTCGACGACGTCGTAGCCGTGCCGCGAGCCGGGCGTGGCCTGCAGCACCGGCGACAGGTAGACGTGGCTGACGCCGAGGTCGCGCAGGTAGCCGGCGATCTCGGCGACCTGCGCGAAACCGAAGTCGGGGGTGAGCTGCACCCGGTACGTCGAGGCCGGCCTAGACACGGCGCAGCACCCGCACGCTGCGTCCGGGGACCTCGATCGCCTCGCCCGCGCGCACCATCCGCACGTCGAGCCTGATGGGCATCGCGGTGTCGATCTCGGTGTGCCACATCTCGCCGTAGTCCTGGGGGATCGTGAACTTGATCGTGTCGTGGTGGGCGTTGAACAGCAGCAGGAAGGAGTCGTCCCGGATCGGGCGGCCGCGCCGGTCGGGCTCGGTGATGGCGTCGCCGTTGAGGAAGACGGCCAGCGACTTGGCGTAGCCGACGTTCCAGTCGCTGTCGGTCATCTCCTCCCCGGACGGGGTGAGCCAGGCGATGTCGCTCAGCCCGCGGACCGGCCTGCCGTAGAAGAACCTCCTGCGCCGGAAGACCGGATGTTTCTTCCGCAGCGCCGCGAGCTCCTGGGTGAACTCCAGCAGCAGCCAGTTCTCCCTGATGTCGGACCAGTCGACCCAGGTCAGCTCGTTGTCCTGGCAGTAGCCGTTGTTGTTGCCCTTCTGGGTGCGGCCCAGCTCGTCGCCGTGCGAGAGCATCGGCACGCCTTGCGACAGGAACAACGTGGTGAGGAAGTTGCGTTTCTGCTGCTCGCGCAGCGACTCGATGGCCAGGCTCGCCGGGCCCTCCTCGCCGCAGTTCCACGACCGGTTGTCGTCGGTGCCGTCGCGGTTGCCCTCTTTGTTCGCCTCGTTGTGCTTGTCGTTGTACGCGACGAGATCCTGCAGGGTGAAGCCGTCGTGGCAGGTCACGAAGTTGATGGAGGCGGCCGGGCGGCGGCTGTCGTCCTTGTACAGGTCGCTGGACCCGGTCAGGCGGGAGCCGAACTCGGGCAGCGTGGCGGCCTGCCCGCGCCACAGGTCGCGGATCGTGTCGCGGTAGCGGCCGTTCCACTCGGTCCAGCGCGAGGGGAAGTTGCCGACCTGGTAGCCGCCGGGGCCGACGTCCCAGGGCTCGGCGATGAGCTTGACCTGCGACAACACCGGGTCCTGCTGCACCAGGTCGAAGAACGCGCTCAGCCGGTCGACCTCGTGCAGCTCGCGGGCGAGGGTGGAGGCGAGGTCGAAGCGGAACCCGTCGACGTGCATCTCGATGACCCAGTAGCGGAGCGAGTCCATGATCATCTGAAGGACGTGCGGCGAGCGCATGAGCAGGCTGTTGCCGGTGCCGGTGGTGTCGACGTAGTAGCGCTTGTCGTTCTCGACCAGGCGGTAGTAGTTGCTGTTGTCGATGCCCCTGAACCCCAGCGTCGGCCCCAGGTGGTTGCCCTCGGCGGTGTGGTTGTAGACGACGTCGAGGATGACCTCGATGCCCGCCTCGTGCAGGCTGCGCACCATCGCCTTGAACTCCAGCACCTGCCCGCCGCGCTGCCCGGTGCTGGAGTAGCGGTTGTGCGGGGCGAAGAAGCCGATGGAGTTGTAGCCCCAGTAGTTGGACAGGCCGCGCTGCTCCAGGATGTGGTCGGTGACGAACTGGTGCACCGGCATCAGCTCCAGCGCCGTCACGCCGAGCTTGGTGAGGTGGTCGAGGATCTCGGGGTGGCCGAGCGCCGCGTACGTGCCGCGCAGGTGCTTGGGGATCTTGGGATGGCTTATCGTCAGCCCGCGCACGTGGGCCTCGTAGATCACCGTGTCGTGGTACGGCGTCGCCGGCGGCCGGTCGTGCCCCCACCCGAAGAACGGGTTGATCACGATGGACCGCGGCACGTACGGGGACGAGTCGGCGTCGTTGCGCGTGTCCGGCTGGCCGAACCGGTAGCCGTAGACCGCCTCGTGCCAGTCGACGCCGCCCTCGATCGCCATCGCGTACGGGTCGAGCAGCAGCTTGTTGGGGTTGCAGCGCAGCCCGCGCGCCGGCTCGTACGGCCCGTGCACGCGGTAGCCGTAACGCTGGCCGGGGCCGATGCCCGGCAGGTATCCGTGCCAGATGAACCCGTCGACCTCCGTGAGCGGCACCCGCGACTCGACGTTGTCCTCGTCGAACAGGCACAGCTCCACCGCCTGGGCGACCTCGGTGTAGAGCGAGAAGTTCGTGCCCGCGCCGTCGTACGTCGCCCCGAGAGGATAGGGGTCTCCAGGCCAGATCTCGATCATCGAGGCTCCCTTGCGGTCTCTCCCCATGTTCCGTTCCCCCGGTCCGCCGGACAAGGCCACCCTGTTCCTTCCCACGCGTCCGTCCGGAATACTCCGAAAAATCGAGTGAGCCGCCTCCGACGGCGCGGTGTCGAAGGCGGCTCACGTGTTCGGCCCGGTGGGGGGTGCGGCGAGGTTCACGGATCCGGTGCGCGGCCCCCGCGCACCGGATCCGCACCCGCGATCGGGCGACGCGACGCTGCGTCCCCGATCCCCCGCGATCAGGACGGTCGATCCTCGCTCTGGCAGGAGCGAACGATCGTCGCAGCCGGGCCGACGAGCCCCCGTCGGCCCAGCCTTATGTGACGGACGGCCTCTGGTGAGCCATCACGTCAGGGAATGAACGCGGCATTTCGATCTCTGGTGGTTTGATCAAATCAGCCCCAGGGCATCCCCCTCTCTTACGGCTTGGCTGACTTTTACCCTCCGACACCGGAAACCCACCCCGAATTGGCACTTGCCATAGGAACGTGCCGGTGACGATTACCTACCGCACATGCCTTCGAAACCGAACCCGGGGGTACGCTCCGGGGCAACCGGCCACCGCGCGGGAAGGGAGTGCGGCGATGACCATCCCCAACCCGACGCTCCGCCAGCGGCAACTGGCGATGCGCTTACGCGAGCTGCGCAACGAGAAGAACCTCAGCATCGCCGAGGTCGCCCAGCTCCTCCTGTGCTCCCCGGCCAAGATCAGCCGGATCGAGACCGCCCAGCGCGGCGTCAGCCTGCGCGACGTGCGCGACCTGTGCCGCCTGTACGAGGTCTCCCCCGCCGAGTCCGCCCAGCTCATGACGCTGGCCAAGGACGCCAGGCAGAAGGAGTGGTGGCAGTTCTACGACAACCGCGAGCTGCGGCAGATGCTCGGCCTGGAGGCGGAGGCCAGCGCCATCACCGAGTACGAGATCACCACCGTGCCCGGCCTGCTCCAGACCGAGGACTACGCCCGCGCGGTGATCCGCGGCTGGCTGCCCCGCATCGCGCCCGACGTGCTCGACGACCGGGTCAGGGTGCGGATGAAACGCCAGGAGTGGCTGCACCGGCACGACACCCTGCGCTACTGGGTCCTGCTGGACGAGTCGGTGCTCTACCGGCACGTGAGCAGCCGGCGGACCATGCGCGAACAGCTCGACCGGCTCATCGAGCTGAGCGAGCTGCCGCACGTCACCATCCAGGTGATCCCGTTCACGGCGGGGGCGCACGTGGGTTTCGACAGCACCTTCCGGCTCATGGAGTTCGACCATGACTCCGGCATCGCCGACACCATTTTCGTGGAACATCAAATGGGCCTTTTCTACCTGGAGGCCGATAAGGTGGTCCGGCGATTTCGCGAGATCATCGACCATCTGCGGGCCGAGGCCCTGGGCATCCAGGAATCGAAGCGGCGAATTACCGAGATGGCCGCAACCTTCGCTTAACACTTCGTCACGAGATCATCTCTTTTCTCCGGTCACCTGGCATGATGCCTCCGACACATCGGGACCTCGCTCCCGTGGCAAGTGCCAGGTGCTACTGTTCATCCATTGGGACACTTTCGCTCTCCACGTGAGATCGCCGGTGTCCGACCACCACCGTTCCAGCGCGCCCGGCGAGGTCCGACCGCCGCCGCGCCCATTGTCGATGCACGAGGGGGAGACAATGACGTCCCACCACCCTGACGTCCAGGCGGGTCCGCGGTGGCGGGCCGCGTCGCGCTGCAACAACGGAGAATGCGTCGAGGTCGCGTTGCTGTCCGCCGGCGAGATCGGCGTGCGGGACAACAAGAACCCGGCCGGCCCCGTCCTCACGTTCAGCGCCCGGGAATGGGACGCGTTCCTGCACGGAATACGTCAGTCCGGCTGAGCGCGCGGCGCTTTTTTCCGGCGGTCGTCCCCACGGACGCCCGCCTTTTGTTTTGTCCGGCGCCGACGGTTGCACTGCCCCTTTTGTCGCCTGGTCATCCTCTGCTGTCAAGGTAAAATCACCTTCGGCTCAATACCTCTACAGCCGCCTTCAGGAGGTAATGGATGAAACGCCCACCTGCCCTTGACCAGGCACGCTGGCAACGGTGCAACAATGGCGACTGCGTCGAGGTCACCATGCTCGCCGACCGGGTCTGGGTGCGGGGAAGTCAGGACGCCAGCGGTGCCGTCCTGTCGTTCACCACCGACGAGTGGGCCGCGTTCCTCGACGGCGTGCGGCGCGGCCGCTTCGATCTCGAACGGCTCGCGCCCCAGGTCTGACCGGCCACGACGTTCTCCGTCGGGCTCTGTCGGGGGCCATCGGGGTTTCAGGCCGCGGCCCCCGGCAATATGCCGACTCCATGGGCGGTTTCAAGAAGTTCTTACTCCGAGGCAACATCGTCGAGCTGGCCGTCGCCGTCATCGTCGGGGCGACCTTCAGCGGGCTCGTCCAGGCACTGGTCACCGATCTCATCACCCCGCTCATCGGCGCGGTGACCGGCGGCCGGCAGCCGAATTTCGCCGAATACTCCTTCACGATCAACGGCAGCCAGTTCAAGTACGGCGACTTCCTCAACCACCTGCTGACCTTCCTGGTCATCGCGGCGGTCGTCTACTGGCTGGTCGTGGCCCCGATGACGCGGCTGATCCACCTGTTCGACCGCGACAAGGCGGCGACGACCAAGGAGTGCCCCGAGTGCCTGTCCGACATCCCCGCCGAGGCCAGCCGGTGCGCCCATTGCACGGTGGAGCTGGTGCCCCAGTCCGAGAAACCGCGCTGAACCGTACATCACGGACTCTTGACCCCAGTGGCGCACCGGCACGGTGGACGTTCGGCAAGATGGACCGATGAGCGTTGAGTTGATGGTCTGGGACGAGCCCGTGCCGATCAGCAGGGATCAGGCCCGGACCACGTATCTGGCGGTGAAGCGGAGCGACCCCGTCGAGGGGGACGTGCCCGACGTCGCCAAGGAGCTGCCCGGGCAGGTCACCCTGTACCCCGGGCACGTCCTGGTGACGATGGACCTGGACACGATGGACGAGAGCTCGGCCCAGGTGTTCACCACCGCCCGTGCGCACGGCCTGGTCTGCTACGACCCCCAGCGCGATCTGGTGCACAACGTGGCCCCGCTCGGCGTGTACGAGGGCATGCAGCTCCACACCGGCGACGGGATGGTCGTGCACGACCCCGACCTCGGGCTGGTCCAGGACGTCCTGGCCACCCTGTCGCCGCAGAACCCGTTCGTCGCCCTGGTGAACTTCGGCCGGCACTTCCTCCAGGTCTCCCCCGGCTACGAGCTGGAGTACAAGGAGGGCGCGATGGTCCGCGCGGTGGTGTCCGAGCTGGCCGAGGTGCAGCAGGCCTTCCACGAGTACGCCACCGGCGAGCGCGGCTTCCTCACCCGCCACGCCTGGGCTCAGGCGTAGACCTGGGCGAACAGCTCCGGATCGACGTTCCCCCCGGACAGCACGGCCACCGTGCGCCCGGCGGGGACGCGGCCCGACAGCAGGGCGGCCGTGGTCGCCGCGCCGCTGGGCTCGGCCACCAGCCGGGCCGTGCGCGCGATGTGCCGCATGGCCGCCCGCAGCTCGTCCTCCGCGACGGTGACGATGCCTTCGAGGTGTTCGCGCAGGTGGGCGAAGGTCAGCTCGGACACCTGGTTCACGCGCAGCCCGTCGGCGATGGTCCGGAACGTGCGGGTGGTCTCCCAGGCGACCACGTGCCCGGCCGCCAGGCTCTCGGCGGCGTCGGCGGCCAGTTCGGGCTCCACGCCGTACACGCGGACGTCGGGCCGCAGCGCCTTGACCGCCGCCGCCACGCCGGCGGCCAGCCCGCCGCCGCTGACCGGCACGAGCACCGCCTCGACGTCCGGCAGGTCCTCGACGATCTCCAGCCCGATCGTGCCCTGCCCGGCGATGATCGCGCGGTGGTCGTAGGGCGGCACCAGCGTCAGGCCGCGCTCGCCGGCCAGCCGCTCGGCCGTCACCTCGCGCTGGTCGGGCGGCACGACCACCAGCTCGGCGCCCCACCCCTCGATCGCCGCCGCCTTGACCGCCGGGGTTCCCTCGGGCACGACGACCACGCACGGCACGCCGAACTGCGCCGCCGCGAACGCCAGCGCCTGGCCGTGGTTGCCGGAGGAGTGCGTGACGACGCCGGCCGGACGCAGCGACGCCAGCGCGTTGTAGGCGCCGCGGATCTTGAACGACCCGACCGGCTGCAGGCTCTCGGGCTTCAGCCACGCCTCGCCCATCCTCAGGAGCGGCGTGCGCACCGCGGTTCCGTTGATCCGCCCGGCCGCCGCGCGGATGTCGTCGATCGTCACCAGGTCCATACGGTCACTCTAGGCGCGGACCGGCACAATTCGGCCAGCTCCTGCTCCATGGCAGGATCGCGAGACATGAGAACTCTGTACCCGCCCATCGAACCCTACGAGTCCGGCCTGCTCGACGTGGGTGACGGCAACCAGATCTACTGGGAGGTCTGCGGCAACCCCGACGGAAAGCCGGCCGTCATGCTGCACGGCGGGCCGGGCGCCGGGTGCAGCGCCAACCACCGCCGGCAGTGGAACCCCGAGCTGTACCGCATCGTCCTGTTCGACCAGCGCAACTGCGGGCGCAGCCTGCCGCACGCCAGCACGCCGGGCACGTCGCTGGCCGCCAACACCACCTGGAACCTGGTGGCCGACATGGAACGGCTGCGCGAGCACCTGGGCATCGAGCGGTGGCAGGTGTTCGGCGGGTCGTGGGGCAGCGCGCTGTCACTGGCCTACGCCCAGACCCACCCCGACCGTACGACCGAGCTGGTGCTGCGCGGCATCTTCACGCTGCGCCCGCACGAGCTGCGCTGGTTCTACCAGGAGGGCGCGAGCTACCTGTTCCCCGACCTGTGGGAGTCGTACCTGGCGCCGATCCCCGTCGAGGAGCGCGGCGACCTCATGGCCGCCTACCGCGCCCGGCTCGAAGGCGACGACGACGCGGTCCGGCTGGCGGCGGCCAAGGCGTGGTCGCAGTGGGAGGGCGCCACGATCACGCTGCTGCCCGACCCGAGCCTGGTGGCGGAGTTCGGCGAGGACAAGATGGCGGTGTCGTTCGCCAGGATCGAGAACCACTACTTCCACCACGGCGGCTGGTTCGAGCCCGAGCAGCTCATCAGGGACGTCGACCGCGTCCGGCACATCCCGGCCGTGATCATCCAGGGCCGCTACGACGCCTGCACGCCCATGGCCACCGCCTGGGACCTGCACAAGGCCTGGCCCGAGGCCGACTTCCAGGTGGTGCACGACGCCGGGCACGCGGCGACCGAGCCCGGCATCGTCGACCGGCTCATCGCGGCGACAGACGGCTTCGCGCGAGCCTGACCGCGGGGGTGACCGCGCCGACCAGCAGCAGCGCGAACAGCGGCGCGAGCACCAGGCCGAGCAGGAAGCCGCCGGCCACGTCGTGCGGGTAGTGCACGCCGACGAACACCCGGGAGAAGCCCATCAGGGCGGCCAGCGGCAGCACCACCCAGGCCAGGGCGCGCCAGACCAGGATGAGCGTGCCCGCCGCCCCGGCGGCGATGACGGTGTGGTTGCTGGGGAAGGACCAGTCCGTGGAGGGCGGGCAGGCCGCGATCGTGGCGATGCCGCCGCGGCACGGCCGGTCCTCCCGGACCAGCAGCTTCACGCCCTCGCTCACGATGTACGCGCCCACCACCCCGGCCGGACCGGCGATGGCGAGCGCGAGGTCGCGGGCGGGGGCCTGGCGGGCCCGCCACCAGCACACGAGGAACAGCGCCGCGAAGATGAACAGGCCGGCGTCCGTGCCGAACTCGGCGAGGGCGTGCAGCCACCCGGGCGTGGTCAGAGCGAAGTCGACGATGTCGCGGTACACAGGTGTCCAATCCGTGAACGGGTAGTGGACACGACCTTATGAACTTTGATCGTCAAATGCTTCGACCGAAAGGGCGATTCCGGTCCTTACCCAAGATACTGGCGCACGAGGAGGGCGCGCCTCTGCTCCAGCTCGCCTTCGGTGATGAGGCCGCGGTCGAACGCCTCGGCGGTGGCGTCCCGCTCGGCCATGTAGTACGCGGCCATGATCTCGCTGCGCAGCGGGGTGAAGCCGCGCTCCACGCAGTCGGAGAAGACGGTGACCTTCTGCTCGACGACGCCGGCGGGGACGGTGCACGTCAGGTCGTGCGCCTTGAGGTGCTGAACCGCTTCACGAAGGGTGACCGGGCCGAGGGACCCGTTGATACGGGTGTCAAGGGTGATCTTCACTGTTTTTACGCCTCCAATCGTTGCAAACGCATCGACAGAGACCGCGTATTCCCAGCTCAGAGCGGGTAAGGAGGCAAACGTGATCGGAGAGCACGTGATCGTCGGCTACAGCAACGACCCCGGTGGGCGGGACGCCCTCGCGCTCGGGGCCGCCATCACCCGGCTGACCGGGGGCGAGCTCACGGTGGCGTCGATCTATCCCCCGGGCAGCCCGGGGCTGGCCGTCGAGGCCCAGGCCAACCTGGCGCACGCGGGTGAGGAACTGGGCGTCGTCCCGGCCGAGTACATGGCGTTCGAGAGCCGGGGCACCGGCCGCGGGCTGTCGGTGCTGGCCAGCAGGATCAGGGCCGACCTGATCGTGGTCGGCTCGGCGAGCGGCGGCCAGTACGGCCGCATCGCCGTCGGCAGCACCGCCGACCACCTGCTGCACCTGTCGCCGGAGGCGGTGATGCTGGCGCCCTCGGGCTACGTGCCGCCCGACGAGCCCGCCCGGCTCACCCTCGCCTACGTCCACCGGCCGCAGTGCGACGCGGCGGTCGAGCGGGTGGCCCAGGCGGCGCTCCGGCTCGACGTGCCGCTCCGGCTGATCACTCTCGACCTGCGCACCGAGAACCAGGGCAAGCTGCGCGACGACCTCGCCCTGGCCGTACGGCTGGCCTGGGAGAGCACCGGCATCGAGGCCGAGTCGGAGGTGGCCGAGGGCCACGACGTGCAGGCCGCGCTCAAGGACGTCGAGTGGCTGCCCGGCGAGCTGCTGGTCTGCGCCGCCGGCGAGGACGCCCAGCCCCACCGGGTGTTCCTGGGCGAGCTGGCGATGAAGGTGCTGCGGTCGTCGTCCTGCCCGGTCACCGTGCTGCCGCGGGGGTTCTCCTAAGCTTCTGGGCGTGCGTGTCGCCCGATTGATCGTCGTCGTGGTGCTGGCCTCGCTGGCCGGCGTCTACGTGGTGGCCGGCGCCTGGGGGGCGCTGCCGGTGCTGGCCGTGCAGTGCGCCTTCACGCTGCGGGCCAGGTGGGGGTGGCTGCTCGCCGTCCAGGGCGTGCTGGTCTACGCGGTGACGCTGGGGCAGGGCGCGTCCGTCGCGATCCTCGGCTTCCTCGCCGGGTCGCTGCTGGTGACGCGCTGGTGGGCGCTGGCGCCCGCGGTGGCCTTCAGCGGCGTCGTGATCCACCACTGGCGCAACGCGGGCGACGCGGTCTCCACGACCGACCTCGCGATCACCACGGTGCTGGTGTCGCTGGTCGTGTTCGGCCTGATCCGGCTGGTCGAGCGGGTGGCCGAGATGGAGGCCACCCGTCCCGCGCTGGCCGCGGCGGCGGTGGCCGAGGAGCGGCTGCGCATCGCCGCGGAGCTGAGCGACGGCCTCGGCCGCGGCCTGGCCACGATCGGCGCGGGCGCGCGGCGGGCGCTGGCCGCGCCGCGGGACGCGGCCGGAACGCTCGGCGAGGTGGTCGCGACGGCACGGCTGTCGCTGGCGGACGCGCGCGCCGCGGCGGCCGGCTACCGCGCGATGTCCCTGGCCCCCGAGCTGACCACCGCCCGCGCCCTGCTGGAGGCGGCCGGCGTCGGCGTGGAGGTGCGCGCCGCCCACACCGAGCCGCTGGGCCCGGCGGGCGCGCTGCTCGCCTCGGTGCTGCGCGAGGCGGTCACGGACGTCGCCCGCCGCGGCACCGCCACGGTGTGCGTGATCGAGACCTGGGAGGAGCCGGAACGAGCCCAGGTGCACCTGCGCGTGGCCGACGACGGCCGCCGCACGGCCGAGGACGACGACGCCGGCGGGCTCGCCGGCCCGGCGGAGCTCACCCGCCAGGTGGCGGCGGCGGGCGGCACGCTCACCCGCGGCCTGTCCGGCCGGGGCCGGTACACGGTGGATGCCGTGCTGCCCGCCCCGCGCCCGCCCGCGGCGGCCCGGCGCGAGCCGCCCGACGTCTCGGTGGTCCTGCTGGCCGCCGTGCTGGTCGGGTTCAGCGTCAAGGCGCTGCTGCAGATCCCGGCCGGGCTGCTGGTCCCCGCGGTCGCGGCGCTGGCCGTGATCGTCGTCATGCAGCTGCGCTCGGTCGCCGGCCGCCACATGGTGGCGCTGGGGGTGATGGCGGCGCTCACCTTCGCCCCGATCCCGGTGTTCGGGCCGATCTGGCTGGGGACGGCGGGCTTCCTCGCCGGTCCGGTGCTGCTCGCCTTCCGCCCGCGGACGGCCTGGCCCCTGACGGCCGCGATCCTGGCCGCGGTCTGGACGGTCGCCTCCCTGTACGAGCTGCCCGGCCGCGTCAACATCACGGTGAGCACGCTCACCACCGGCGTGGTGGTCTACAGCCTCCTGCGCCTGGCCCAGCTGGCCAAGGAGCTGCACGCGGCCAGGGAGAGCCTGGCGCGTTCGGCCGTCGTCGAGGAGCGCCTGCGGGCCGCCCGCGACCTGCACGACCTGCTCGGCCACAGCCTGGCCGCCATCCTGCTCACCTGCGAGCTGGCCCGCCGCCTGCCCGACCCCGTCCGGGAGCTGGAGAACGTCGTCACCATGGCCGAGCACGCCCAGGACGACCTGCGCTCGGTCACCGGCGAGCAGCGCGAGCTGTCCTTCGCCGCCGAGGCCGAGTCGGCAGGCAAGGTGCTGGCGGCGGCCGGGGTCGAGGTCACCCTGCGGCTCGCGCACCCCGAGCTGCCGGCCGAGGTCGAGACCGTGCTCAGCACCGTGCTGCGCGAGGCCGTGACGAACGTCCTGCGCCACAGCGCCGCGCGGGCCTGCGTGATCTCCACCTCCGTGGTCGGCGGCGAGGTCGGGCTGCTCGTCCGCAACGACGGCGCGGGCACGGCGGCCGCCCGTCGCGGCTCGTCCGGGCTGGGCAACCTCACCACCCGCCTGGCCACGCTGGGCGGCCGGCTCACGACCGCCGCCGTGGACGGCTGGTTCCGGCTCGACGCGCGGGCCCCGCTAGATCCAGCCGGCCTCGGTGGCGATGCGCACGGCGTCGGTGCGGTTGCGCGCGTTTAGCTTGGCCACGATGGCCGTCAGGTAGTTGCGCACGGTCCCGGCGGTCAGGTGCAGCCGCCGGGCGATGTCGGGGGCCTCGGCGCCGCCCGCCACCAGCCGCAGCACGTCGGCCTCGCGCGGCGTGAGCGGGTTGTCGGCCAGGTCCCAGGCGGTGACCGCGAGCGACGGGTCGAGCACCCGGCCGCCCCGGGTGACCTCCCTGATCGCCGCGACCAGGTCCTCCGGCGGCGCGGTCTTCAGCAGGAAGCCGTCCACCTGGGCGGTCAGGGCCCGCTTGAGATGGCCGGGTTTGCCGTAGGCGGTGAGCATGAGCGTGCGGCACGAGGGCACCCTGGCCCGGATCTCCGCCGCGGCGGCCAGCCCGTCGAGGGTGCCGGGCATGTCGATGTCCAGCACGGCCACGTCCGGCCGGTGCGCGGCGGCCGACGCCAGGGCCGCGTCACCGGACTCGACCGCGGCCACGATCTCGAAGTCGGCCTCCAGGCCGAGCAGGGTCGCGAGCGCGTGCCTGATCACGGCCTGGTCCTCGGCCAGAAGTACGCGAATCATCGGACATGTCTATCAGTCGGCGCGCAGCACCCGGTCGTACAGGTCCAGGTAGCGGTCGGCCATCACGCCGGGCGAGAAGCGGCGCATCGCCTCGCGGCGGCACTCCTCCGGATCGATCTCGTCCACCCGCTGGACGTACTCGGCCAGCTCCTCCTCGGTGTCGGCGAGGAAGCCGGTGCGGCCGTGATCGATGATCTCGGGCAGGCAGCCGCGGCGCAGGCCCACCGGCGGCACCCCGAGCGCCAGGGCCTCGACGACTGCCGTGCCGCCCGGCTCGTCCCACTGGATGGGGAAGAGCGCGGCACGGGCCGAGGCGTACAGCTCGTCCCTTTCCTGGCCGCCGACCGCGCCGACCCACCTGACCAGGTCGCCGTCGAGGTAGCGGGACACCTGGTCGAGGTGGTAGCGCACGTCGGGGTGACTGTGCAGCGGGTGGTAGGGGTCCTGCAGGATGACGTCCAGCTCGGCCTGGCTGTCCCGGCCGCAGACCGGGCCGGCCACGACCAGCGGCAGGCCGAGTTTCTGGCAGACCCGGGCGGCCACGTGCTGGCCCTTGAGCCCGCAGATCCGTCCCATGATCACCAGGTGCTCGCCGCGCTCGGCTCGGACGTCCTGGCCGGCCAGCGGCGTGGCCAGGTGGATGGCGCCCAGCGAGGCCGCGCGCAGAGCCTCGGGCGCGCGGGCGAGCTGCGAGTCCGACACCCCGTTGACCGCGATCGAGCGCGGGAAGGCGCCGTAGAACGCCGGGTGTTTGCGCAGGTCCCAGTGGAGGGTGTGGAGGACCGGCGGCCCGCCCAGCGCGGCCAGCACCGCCGGCCCGACGACCTCCACGTGGTCGTGCACGAGGTCGATGTCGTCGCGGCCGCGCAGCTCGGCGGCCACCCGCGCCTGGTGCGCGTGCGCGATCCCCATGACCTGGTTGTACGGCTTCTGCAACTCCGCGAACTGGCCCTCGTCGTAGACGGCGATCAGCTCGTCGGCCTCCAGCGTGCTCGACGCCACGGAGGCCAGCACGACCTCGACGCCGCGTTCGCGCAGCGCGGGGACCAGGGTGGCGACCACGTTCTCGATGCCGCCGTAGCCGGGCGGCGGGACCGCCAGCCACGGTCCCGCGTTGATCAGCACCTTCACGCGACGTCCTCCTCCAGCATGAGCGAGGCGAGCGGCGGCCGTTCCGCCACTCCCACGTCCACCAGGCCGGCCCGCCCGTCGAGACCGAACTGCAGCAGCGTGTGAGCCGGGGGCACCGAGGACACCACGCGGCCCTGGCGCTCCAGCCGGGACCACGCGGTGAGCATGATCTGCCCGGCCATCCGGCCGAGCGCGTGCACGGACTGGTGGCCGTGCGCGCGGGAGCCCAGGTCAACCTGGGCCATCGCGTCGAGTCCCACCAGTTGGAGGAGGTCGACGAGGAGGCCGAACTCCACGCCGTACTCGGTGACGAAGGGGACCTGTTCCAGCACGTCGCGCCGGGCGGCGTACTCGCCGCCGAGGGGTTGGCGAAAGCCCGCCAGCTCCGGCCAGAACAGGTTGAGCAGGGGCCTGGCCACCAGTTCGGTGACCCGGCCGCCCGCGCCGCGCCGGGGCACGCCGTCCTCGCCCGTGAAGGGCCGTTCGTACGTGGCCTTGACGAAATGGGTGCCCGGGTTCACCAGCAGCGGACCGACCAGCCCCGACACGAAGTGCGCGCCGAAGTTGAGCAGGTCCGAGTCGACGAAGGCGACGATGTCGCCGTGGGAGGCGGCCAGGCCCTTCCACAGCGCCTCCCCCTTGCCCGACAGGCGCGGCAGGTGGGGCAGCACCTCGTTCTGCGCCACGACGCGCGCGCCCGCCGCGCGTGCCCGTTCCGCCGTCGCGTCGGTGGAGTTGGAGTCGACGACGAGGATCTCGTCGACGAGTGGCGCCTGCTCCACCAGTTCACGTCTGATCACGGTGACGATGTCCCCGACCGTGCGCTCTTCGTCGCGCGCCGGCAGGACGACGCTCACCGTTGTGTTGCCCTTGGCCTCGATTAAGGCATCCACCGGCCATTCCGCGGCCGTACTGGAATGCGGGCCGCACCACTCCTGGGCCCTGGCAAAGGCTCGCACATCTGTCTCCATGCAGTCAGCCCCATCTCATAGGGGCACGACCCCTGCCCGATCTATGCGCCTTCGAACATCCTTGTTTGTTAACCCCTAGACGTGGCATATGTCGGGTTGTGTCCCCAATTACCCGTGTCGGCATCATTGGTGCCGGAAATGTCGCCGCTCGCCACGCAGATGTCCTGTCCGGCTTCCCCGATGTGACGATTGCCGGGGTGGCCGACACCGATCTCCACAAGGCTGAGGCGTTGGCCTCCGCGCACGGCGCCCCCGCCTACGGCGACCATGCCGGCCTGCTGGAGGCCGGCGGTCTCGACGCTGTCTACGTCTGTGTGCCTCCTTTCGCGCACGGTAACCCTGAATACGACGTCTTGTCGTGCAATCTCCCGATTTTTGTGGAAAAACCCCTTTCTCTCGACCTCAAAACCGCAGAAAACATCGCAGCCGAAATCGACCGGCGCGGGCTGCCGTCCGCCGTCGGCCACCACTGGCGCTACCTCGACATCGTCGACCGGGCCCGGGAACGGCTCGACGGCCGTCCCGTGCAGCTCGCGCTCGGGCACTGGCTGGACAAGGTCCCGCCGGTCGGCTGGTGGCTGAAGGCGAGCATGTCGGGCGGCCAGATCCTGGAGCAGGCGGTCCACGTCCTGGACCTGGCCAGGCTGCTGGTGGGCGAGGTGTCGATGGTGCACGCCGTACCGGCCGGGAACGCGGTGGACGGCGAGATCGACCGGGCCACGTCGGCCGTCATGAGCTTCGCGGGCGGCGCGACCGGCCTGCTGGCCACCTCCTGCCTGCTGCGCCACAAGCACCGGGTGGGGCTGGAGGTGTGCGCCGACGGCATCGCGCTGGAGCTCAGCGAGACCCGGCTGCTCGTGGACGGCGAGGAGGCCGTCGAGGACGGCGGGCACGCCAAGACCCTCGTGGACCGCGCGTTCATCGACGCGGTGCGCGGGAAGGACGCCGACGTGCGCGCGCCGTACGGCGAAGCCCTGCGAACCCACCGCCTGGCCGTCGCCCTGGCGCGCTCCGCGGCGGAACGGAGGCCGGTGATGCTGGATGACTGAGGCGACGAGCACGATCCTGAGCATCGAGGCGCCCGGCGAGGTGCGCCTGGTCGAGGAGAAGCTGGCCGGCCTGCCCGACGGCGGTTTCATGGTCGCCACCACGCACAGCGGCGTCTCGGCGGGCACCGAGCTGACCTATCTCAAGGGCGCCAACCCCTACCTCACCTCGGCCTGGGACCCGGCGCTCGGGCTGTTCCTGCCGGGCACGCCGTCGGTGGCGTACCCGGTGCGCGGCATCGGCTACATGCAGGTGGGCGTGGTCGCCGAGACCCGCACGCGGGCCGTGGCCGAGGGCGCGCGGGTCGCCATGGCCTACGGCCACCGCACGGCGTACGTGGCCGACCCGATGGCCGACCGGTTCGTCGTGCTGCCCGGCGACCTCGACCCGCTGCTCGGCATCTACGTCGCCCACATGGGCCCGATCTGCGCCAACGGCATGCTGCACGCGGCCGCCGACCTGCACGGCCCGGCCGTCCAGCACCTGGGCGACGGCGTGCGCGGCCGCCGCGTCGCGGTGGTCGGGGCGGGCGTGGTGGGGCTGCTGACCGCGTCCTTCGCCCTGTCCTGCGGGGCCGCCGAGGTGGTGGTCGTGGACGAGACCCGGGCCAGGCTCGCGGTGGCCGAGGCGATCGGCACGCAGGTCCTGGCCGAGCCCGACGACGACCCGGCGGTGACGCTGAAGCGCCGCTGGCGGCACGCCCCGAACGACCGCGGCGCGGACCTGGTCTTCCAGTGCCGCGGTCAACCGCGGGCGCTGGCCCTGGGGCTGCGGCTGCTGCGCCCGCAGGGCACGCTGATCGATCTGGCGTTCTACACCCAGGGCGCCGACGAGGTGCGGCTCGGCGAGGAGTTCCACCACAACGGGCTGGCGCTGCGCTGCGCCCAGATCGGCCGGGTGCCGCGCGGCCTCGCGCACGCCTGGGACCGGGAACGCCTGTCGCACGAGACGATCGGCCTGCTCAGGGAGCGCGGGAGGCTGCTACGCGAGCACCTGGTCACCGATGTCGTCGGCTTCGGGGAGGCCCCCGAACTTCTGACCGATCTCGCGGCCCGACGGCGGCAGGCCGTCCAGGCCGTGCTCAGCCACGACGTCGAGGATGAGGGCCGCTGACCAGCTGAAGTCCCGGCACCCGTGGCCGCGCAGCGTGAACGGGTTGAAGTACTCGCGGAAACCGGAGTGGGCGACGGCGTGGATCATGCCCTCGGCGAGCAGGTCGGCCAGGTCGGGACGGCGGTCCCGGAGCCCCTGCCAGACCAGCCAGGTCAGGTTGATCCAGCTCGGCCCGCGCCAGTAGCGGGCCGGGTCGAACTCGGCCGTGGCCGGGGCGTGGCTGGGCAGCACGCCGTCCTTGAGCGAGAACTTGTCCAGGGCCGTGCCGATCAGCGCCTCGGCGATCTCCGGCGGCAGCCCCGGGAGCATGAGCGGCACCAGGCCGGCCGCGCTGCCCGAGCGGATCAGCCGGCCGGTGCGCAGGTCGCGGGGGCGGAAGTGGCCGTCCTGGTAGAGGTGGTCGACCATGGCGGCGGTGACGGCGGCGGCCTCGCGCCGGTGGGGGCCGGGGTCGTGGCCGCACACCTGCGCGATCTCCGCGAGCGCCGACTCGGCCACGCCGTACGCGGCGTTGAACAGCGGGTCCTCGATCTCGAACGAGCCGGCCCGCCGGTAGCCGCTGTCGCGGTAGGCGCCGGCCAGGGCGACGTACCGCTCGTAGTCGCGGTCGGTGGGGCGCTCGTCGGCGCTGACGGTGTTGAGGTCCCGGCGGACGAAGCCCGTCGCGCCGGTCTCGACCGCCCGCAGCGGAAGGTCCCAGGCCGGGCTGTTGTCCATGCCCGACTCCCACGGGTGGACGATCGAGATCAGGCCCTCGGGCGAGCGGCGGGAGGCGCGCAGGAACTCCTGCTGGGCGACGAGCTTGGGATAGATCCTGGCCAGGAACGCCGGGTCGGGCTCGGCCTGGTGCACCTTCCAGGCGGCCAGCGCGTGCACGGGCGGCTGCACGATGCCGGAGGTCGCCGAGCCGGACGGCGCTCGGGCGCCCCAGAACTGCGGGCCGGGGAAGTAGGCGCCCTCGGGCACGACGGGGTTGAACACGATGTGCGGCACCCGGCCGTCGGCCCACTGGGCGCCGAACAGCGACAGCAGCTCCGCCCTGGCCCGCCGCGGCGACCAGCGGGCGTTGCCGATCGCGATGAAGGCGGAGTCCCAGCTCCACTGGTGGGGGTACAGACGACGGGAGGGAACCGTGTGGCTGCCGTCCCAGTTGGCGACGAGCACGCGTACGGCGTCGCGGAGGATCACAGGAATTTCCTGATGAAGGCCGCCGTCTGCGGGAGCACGATCTCGGGCTCGCCCCGCAGCCGGCATTCGAGGGCGAGGTAGCCGTCGAAGCCGACGGCGTCGAGCGTGGCGAGCTGCGCGCCCCAGTCGAGGTGGCCGGTGCCGGGCTGGTTCCTGTTGGACTCGCTGATCTGCATGTGCGCGAGGTACGGGGCCGCCTCCGCCAGGGCCCGGCAGGGGTCGTCCTCCTCGATGTTCATGTGGTAGGTGTCGCCGACGATCCTGATCGAGTCCATCGAGCAGTACGAGACCGCGTCGGCCAGCGTGTTGACCATGTGGTTCTCGTACCGGTTGAGGGGTTCGAGCATGATCAGCACGCCGTTGCGCTGGGCGTGCTCGCCGAGGATGCCGAGCGCCTCGGCCAGCACCTCCCGGTCGTCCGCGGCGGTGCGCGGCGGCTCGAACGGCGGCAGCCGGAGCGAGAACTGGCCCCACGAGGCCGGGGTCATGACGCCGATGCCGCCCAGCTCGGCGATCACCGTGAGCTGCGACCTGAGCTGCTGGATGGCGTCCTTGCGCTTGGCCGGGTCGAAGTCGCCGATGAAGTGCGGCATCTCGACGCACACCGTCGGCATCACGACGCCGTCGGCCAGCGCCCGCTTGAGCTCGGTCAGCCGGCCGGCGAAGTGGAAGTCGCCCTTCCCCCTCAGCTCGATCGCGTCGAACCCGGCCTCCACCGCGAACGCGAACTTCTCCTGCAGGCTGCGGCCGGGCAGAAGCTGCTCCTGGGCGGCGAGCTTCATCGTGACTCCTCGAAGGTGAAGACGAGCTGGAGCACCTCGGACTGGTGCTTGTCGATCAGGTCGAACGCCTCGGCCGCCTGCTCGACCGGCACGAGGTGGGTGACCAGGTCGCCGACCTCGACCTCGCCCCGGTGCACGAGCTCCATGAACGTGCGCTGGAGGCGTTCGACGTCCCAGCGGTGGGCCAGCCAGGAGGCGACGCCGCCGATCTGGGAGGAGACGAGCTGCACCTGGTTGTGGTGGAACTCCTCGCCCAGCCGCAGCCCGATGCCGTCGCCCTGGTAGAAGCCGGCCGCCACGACCCGGCCGCCCTTGCGCACGCTCCTGATGGCCTCCTGGAGGCCCAGGTGGTTGCCGCTGAGCTCGATCGCGGTGTCGGCGCCCTCGATGCGCTTGCGCAGGAACTCGGCGACCGACCCCGACCGCACGTCGAACGTCTCGGCGGCGCCGAACTTCCTGGCGAGTTCGAGCCGGTCGGGGATGGCGTCGGCGGCCACCACCCGGGCGCCGCTGAGCACCGCCATGCGGGTGGCGAGCAGGCCGATGACGCCCTGGCCGAAGATCGCGACCTGGTCGCCCAGGTGCACGTCGGCGGCGTGGACGGCGTTGAGCGCGATGGCGCCGACCCGGGCGAAGACGCCCGCGACGGGGTCGGCCCCCGGCGGCAGGATGTGCCCGGCCAGCTTCTCGGCGGGGACGACGGCCTCGGCGCGGTGGCCCCAGATGCCCCACACGAGGCTGCCGACGGGCGGCTCGGCGACGTCGGGGGCCGCCTCCACCACCTCGCCGACCTCCTGGTAGCCCCAGCCGGACAGGGGGTAGGCGTGCGTCTGGCCTTCGAGGAAGAGCCGGCGCTCGGTGTCCCACTTACGGGTGAGGTAGGGATTGGTGCCGCGATATGCGGTCAGCTCGGTGCCCGCGGAGACCCCGGAATAGAGGGTCCGCACCCGGACGGAGCCCGGCACGAGTTCGGCGGGCGACTCCAGGCTGACGCTGACACGGCCTGGCTCTTGGAAGGTGATGACGCGCATACCCCACACTTACGCTTTTTGATCAATCAAAAGTCAGAGATTTAGTGTTTGTTTGCACACCATAGTTGCGCTCGAAACACTCGTAAGTCTACGACTTCCGTCGATCGCGGCCGATGGAATCCAGGTTTCCGGTAGGGCGCGTTCTGGAAAGAGACCTTACCGACATGTCACGCCCCGTCTGTCCACCTGATCCGGAAGCGCCAGAAGTGCTTGCCCGGGCAGCAGCCGGATGACCGAAATGACATCAGACCAGATCGTTTCGAGGTGGGCGTCCGTGATCGGTTATGGGGAAGATTTGCCGCAACGCCGAGCAACCTTTTACCGAAGGCCCTGGTGACGTGCGGCGGCGGCACGGCGAGAGAACGGACCGGTCTCGTTCTCGCCTACGCCAGGTGCCTGCCCCTTTTCTACGGGTAAGTGCGGCATATCCCCAACCAGAGGAGCGTGCCATGCCGAACCGGGTCACCGCCGTCCTCTCCGTCGCACTGCTGGCCTCGGCCGCCCTCACGGCCTGCGGCGACGGCGGCGAGCAGCAGTCCGGCGCCAACCAGATCACCGTCTGGACCGAGGAGAACCTCGGCGACCGGATGGCCGTGCAGAACCAGATCATCGCCGAGTTCACCAGGAAGACCGGGATCAAGGTGAAGCTGGTCGGCGTCGGGGAGGACCAGTTCAGCCAGACCGTGACGGCCGCCGCCGCCGCGGACGACCTCCCCGACGTCATCGGCGCGCTGCCGCTGGCCTCCGTCCGCGAGCTGGAGGCCAACGACCTGCTGGACACCGAGACGCCGGGCCGGATCGTGGACGGGCTCGGCAGGGACTCCTTCTCGCCGCGCGCGCTCGAACTGGACTCCTCGGGCGGCAGGCTGCTGGCCGTGCCCAGCGACGGGTGGGCGCAGCTCCTGCTCTACCGCAAGGACCTGTTCGACAAGGCCGGGCTGGCGCCGCCGGACACCTACGAGGCGCTGGAGGCGGCGGCGGCGAAGCTGAACGCGGGCGGGGTGGCGGGCATCACGCTGGCGATCGCGCCCAAGGACTCCTTCACCGCGCAGAGCTTCGAGCACGTGGCGCTGGCGAACGGCTGCCAACTGGTCGACAATTCCGGAAATGTCACGCTAGGCAGCCCACAGTGCGTGAAAGCCTTCGATTTCTACGCAAAGCTGGCGAAGAACTACTCGGTCAAGGGCAAACAGGACGTCGACTCCACCAGGGCCACGTACTTCTCCGGGAAGGCGGCCATGATGATCTGGTCGTCGTTCATCCTCGACGAGCTGGCGGGGCTGCGTAAGGACGCGCTGCCGAGCTGCGCCGAGTGCCGCGCCGACCCCGAGTGGCTGGCGAAGAACACCGGCGTGGTCACGGCGCTGAAGGGCCCCGGCGCGAGCGCGCCCGCCCAGTACGGCGAGATCGTCTCCTGGGCGGTGCTGCGCGGCGCCGCCGCCGATCCGGCCGCCAAGTTCGTCAGGTACATGATGGACGAGGGATACGAGCGCTGGATCGGGATGGCGCCCGAGGGCAAGTTCCCCACCCGCAAGGGCTTCGCCGACAAGTGGAAGAAGCTGCCCGCGGGCGTGGACGCCAAGAAGCCGCTGTCGGAGGCCTACCCGGCCGACGTGCTGGACGCGCTGCGCAAGAGCCCCGACACCTTCGCCCGCTGGGGCATCCCGCAGGGCCAGGGCAAGCTGGTCGGCGCCACGATGGGCGAGCTGCCCGTGCCCAAGGCCCTCAGCCAGGTGGCCGACGGCTCGCTGACCCCGCAGGCCGCCGCCGTCCAGGCCAAGAAGGACGTGGAGACCATCAAGCGCGGGATCCGGCAATGAGCGCACCCCGCACCCTGCGGCAGCGGGAAGGGCGGGCCGGGCTGGCGTTGATCTCGCCCACGCTGGTCATCACGCTGGTCGTGGTGGTGCTGCCACTGCTGTGGGCGATCATGCTGGCCTTCCAGGACGTCCGGCTGATCAACATCCGCCGGGCCGGCGTCTTCGGGCACTACACGCTGGAGAACTTCACGTACGTGATGTCCGAGCCGGGCTTCTGGGCGTCGCTGGTCAACACCCTGATCTACACGGTGGCCGGCACGGCGTTGTCGATCGCGATCGGCCTGGTGACCGCGCTCGCCCTGCGCGACCGGTTCCCCGGCCGCACCCTGGTCAGGGCCTCGATCCTGATCCCGTACGTGGCGCCGGTGGTGGCCGTGGCCTTCCTGTGGGAGACCATGCTGAACCCCCAGTACGGCATCGTGAACACCTGGCTGAAGGAGCCGATCGCCTTCCTCACCCAGGCCCAGGGCGACTTCCTGGGGCTGAAGGTGCCGGTCGCGCTGCTCACGGTGATCGCGTTCGAGGCGTGGCGGTACTTCCCGTTCGCGTTCCTGTTCATCCTGGCCCGGCTGCAGGCCCTGCCGGCCGAGCTGGAGGAGGCCGCGGTCGTGGACGGCGCCACCCCCACCCAGCGCTTCCGGCACGTGATCATGCCGCAGCTCTGGCGCATCGTGGCGCTGCTGGCGGTGCTGCGGTTCGTGTTCACCTTCACCAAGTTCGACGACGTCTACCTGCTGACCGGCGGCGGCGCCGGCACCGAGGTGGTCAGCGTGCGCGTCTACAACTTCCTGACCGCCCGCGACGACATCGGCGCCTCGGCCGCGCAGGCGATCGTGCTGGCCGTCGTCCTCGTCGTCCTGCTGGCCGTGTACCTGCGCTTCTTCTCGGGAGGCGACCGTGAGCAGGGATAGGTTCGAGCGCGCGCTGTTCGCGGCGCTGCGGCCCGTGGTCATCGTGTTCCTCTTCGCCGTCACCGGGCTGCCGTTCCTGTACATGGTGACGCTGTCCGTACGGGACATCCAGGAGCTCATCCTGGAGCCCGGCTCGGTGTGGCCGCGGCACTTCACCCTGGACACGTACGTGAACGTGCTGACCACGCAGGGGTTCCTCACGTTCATCAGGAACAGCGCGGTCGTGGCGGTCGCCTCGGTGGCCGCCACGCTGCTGATCTCGATCCCGGGCGCCTACGCCGTCGCGCGGCTGCGCTTCTTCGGCCGGCGGCAGGTGCACTTCCTGTTCCTCGCCGTCTACCTGTTCCCGGCGATCGTGCTGGCCATCCCCCTGTTCGTGCTGTTCACCATGCTGGGCCTCAGGGGATCTCTGGTCGGACTGATCCTGGTTTATATCGCGCAGACCGTGCCCGTCACGGTATACATGCTGCGCAACTACTTCGAGACCGTGCCGCAGAGCGTGGAGGAGGCGGCCGCGATCGACGGCTGCTCGCGGCTGTCGACCATCTGGCGGGTGGTGCTGCCACTGTCCAAGCCCGCGCTCATGGCAACCGGCCTCTACGCGTTCATGATCGCGTGGAACGAGTTCCTGTTCGCCCTGCTGTTCCTCGTGGAGCGGCGGGAGAGCTGGACGGTCTCCCTGGGGCTCTCTCAGCTGGCGGGGAGCATAGAGATCCCCACGACGGTGCTGATGGCAGGATCCGTGGTGCTGACGCTGCCCATCGTGATCGTGTTCTTCGCCAGTGAACGCCTGCTGACGGAGGGCCTCACGGCAGGAGCGGAGAAGGGATAGACATGCTGACGGCAGGGCAGGTCCTCCAGCTCATCCGCGATGGCTCCTGCCGTACCCGCAAAGACCTGATCGAGTTCACCGGCCTGTCCCGGTCGACCGTCACCGACCGGGTCGACCGGCTCATCGCCGCCGGCTACCTGCACGAGTCCGGCGTCGGCGCCTCGGGCGGCGGCCGGCCGCCCTCGGTGCTCGACGTCGACGCCGCCCGGCGGCTGATCCTCGTGGCCGACCTGGGCGCCACCCACGCCAGGGTGGCGCTCACCGACCTCGCCGCCCGTCCGATGGCCGAGGAACGCGCCGAGATGCGCATCGACCGCGGGCCCGAGCCCGTGCTGACGTGGGTGCGCGAGGCGTTCCAGCGCCTGCTGGACAGGGCCGGGCGGCCGGCGGGCGACGTGTGCGGCATCGGGCTCGACCTGCCCGGCTCGGTCGACCACACCGGCGGACGGGTGATCAGGTCGTTCCTGATGCCGGGCTGGGACGACCACCCGATCAGGGAGGCCGTCGGGCGCACGTACGACGTGCCGGTCCTGGTGGAGAACGACGCCAACGCGATGGCCCTCGGCGAGTGGTGGTCGTCCTGGCGGGAGACCGACTCGCTGATCCTGGTCAAGGTGTCCACCGGCATCGGCACCGGCATCGTCCTCGACGGGCGGATCTACCGGGGCGTCGAGGAGGCCGCGGGCAACATCGGGCACGTCCGCATCCGGGAGACCGACGACCGGGTGTGCACCTGCGGCTCGCGCGGCTGCGTGGCCTCCCTGGCCAGCGGGCACGCGATCGCGGCCGACCTGGGCC
The DNA here is from genome assembly GCF_053601695.1 of Nonomuraea sp. NPDC004702. Classification (NCBI taxonomy): domain Bacteria; kingdom Bacillati; phylum Actinomycetota; class Actinomycetes; order Streptosporangiales; family Streptosporangiaceae; genus Nonomuraea; species Nonomuraea sp. NPDC004702. The sequence continues at coordinate 2,122 of NZ_JBSGCE010000014.1, read as the reverse complement.
GGGAGACCAGCCGCGACGTCGTGCGCCTGGTGCAGGCCGGCGACCCGGCGGCGATCGCGCGCGTCCAGGAGGCGGGCCGCACGCTCGGCGTGGTGCTGGCCACCGCGGTCAGCCTGCTCAACCCCGGCGTGCTGGTGCTGGCCGGGGACATGGCCCAGACGGAGGAGCACTACCTGACCGGGATCAGGGAGATCGTCTACCGGCGGAGCCTGCCGTACACGACGCGCAACCTGGAGATCGTCACCAGCAGGCTCGGCGACCGGGCCGGGATCGTGGGCATGGCGGTGATCGTGATGGAGCACGTGCTCTCCCCCGCGGCCGTGGACGCCGCCCTGGCCGCCGTCGGCTGATCAGGCCAGCGCGCGCGGCAGGGCGGTGGCGGCCTCGGTGAGCGAGGGGCCGTACCAGGTCAGCAGGCGGCCGCTGACCAGCGCGCAGTCCAGGCCGGGGAACGCCTCGGGGCCGTCGTCCGCGCTGAAGGCGTAGGGCTCGTCGGGCAGGACGACCAGGTCGGGGCGGTTGCCGGTCAGCTCGGGCAGGGGGATCTTCGGATAGCGGTCGGGGTGGGCGGCGTACAGGTTGTCCACGCCGAGGTGGCGCAGCACGTCCCCGGTGAAGGTGTCGCGGCCCACGACCATCCAGGGGCGGCGCCAGATCGGGACGATCGCGGTGCGGCGCGGGCCGTGCGCGGGGGCTCCCCACGCCCGGCGGGCCTCCGCCAGCCAGTCCGGGCGGTCCGTCCGGCAGGCGTGCGCGAACATGCGCTCCAGCGAGGCGAACGCCTGCTCCAGCGTCTCGATCCTGGTCACCCACACCGCCACGCCCGCCTCGCGCAGGGCCTCGACGTCGGGCGCGCGGTTCTCCTCGGCGTTGGCCAGGACGACGTCCGGGCGCAGGCGCAGGACGGCGTCGAGGTCGGGGTTCTTGGTGCCCCTGACCCGGGCCACGTCCAGGTCGGCCGGGTGCGTGCACCAGTCCGTCGCCCCGACCAGCGCCTCCGGGACGGTCGCCGCCACGGACTCGGTCAGCGACGGCACCAGCGACACGATCCGCCGGACGGTCTGGGGTACCTCCACAGGGATCCCTGTGTCATCGTGGACCACGGCACCACCTTAGGTTGCGTTTTCCTGAAATATGCGTAGCACCACTCTTATGTCGGTATAGATCCGTAGAATCCCGGTAAAGATCGTTAAAACTCTGTGATCGGGGGCTCGACGGTTGGAGCACGAGGCATCGGATTTCGATCCGAACACGCCGAACGTGGCACGGCTCTACGACTACTACCTCGGCGGCAAGGATCACTTCCCGGTCGACCGCCAGGCGGCCGAGCGCATCCTCGCGGTGGCGCCCGAGGTACGGGCGGCGGCGCGGGCCAACCGCGCCTTCCTCGGCCGCGCCGTACGCCACCTCGCCGAGTCCGGGATCAGGCAGTTCCTCGACATCGGCACGGGGCTGCCGACCCAGGGGAACGTGCACGAGGTGGCCGCCAAGGTCGCCCCGGGCTCCCGCGTCGTCTACGTCGACCGTGACCCCGTGGTGCTGGTGCACGCCAGGGCGCTGCTCACCGGCCACGGCGAGGACACCACGGTGGTGGAGGGCGACCTGCGCAACCCGGGCGACATCCTGCGCGACCCGGAGGTGCTGCGGACCATCGACTTCAGCCGGCCGGTCGCCGTGCTGCTGGTGGCGATCATGCACTTCATCGAGGAGTCCGACGCCCCGGAGCGGATCCTGAAGACCCTGCGTGAGGCCATGGCGCCGGGTAGTTACCTGGTCATGTCCCACGGCACCAGCGACGCCCGTCCCGACGCGGTCAGCGCGGGCACCGAGGTCTACCGCAACGCCACCGCGCGGCTGGCGCTGCGCAGCCGAACCAGGATCAGGGAGCTGTTCGAGGGGTTCGAGCTGGTGGAGCCCGGTCTGGTGTGGCTGCCCGAATGGCATCCCGACCAGGCGGACACGATCGACTTCATGGACCGCCCCGAGTCGTCGCTCATCGTGTGCGGCGTGGCCAGGAAGGTCTAGGACGCGCCCATGGACCTCGGCCTCGCCGTCCCGCAGTACGGCAGGTTCGCCGCGCTGGGCAGCGTGACGCGGGTGGCCCGCGAGGCCGAGGCGATGG
>NZ_JBSGCE010000013.1:0-194910 GCF_053601695.1 Nonomuraea sp. NPDC004702 | reverse complement strand
CCGGTGTTGTCGGTGGTGCGGGTGTCCTCGTACGAGGAGGGCCTGCGGGTGATCAACGAGGGTGTGTACGGCAACGGTACGGCGATCTTCACCAATGACGGGGGCGCGGCGCGCCGGTTCCAGAACGAGGTCGAGGTGGGGATGGTCGGGATCAACGTGCCGATCCCGGTGCCGATGGCGTTCTACAGTTTCGGCGGGTGGAAGTCGTCGTTGTTCGGTGACACGCATGTGCATGGCACCGAGGGGGTGCAGTTCTACACGCGGGGCAAGGTCGTGACCTCGCGCTGGCTGGACCCGTCCCACGGTGGTGTGAACCTCGGCTTCCCCACGAACGGGTAACTCACGCCTCACGGCAGGGAGGGACCGGCGTCCCTCCCGGTCCCGTCCCCGGTAAGCTCCAGCGCAACGGACAAGGGGGGACATCGTGAGACGCCGTCGCATATCCGCCGTGGCGCTGGCCGCGGCGGCGCTGGTCGCCGGCACGGGAGCGGTGTCCTCGGCTGCCGGGCAGGCGGCTCAGCAGGCAGCACAGCCGGCCGCCAAGCCCAGCCCGAAGCCGACCCCGTCGGCCACGCCGTCGCCCACGGCCACCCAGAGCGACGGCACGCTGCAGATCCTCACCTACCGCGGCTACGCCGAGTACGGCGGCCTCAGCTCCAAGGCCAACTGGGTCGGCTCCTTCGAGAAGGAGACCGGCTGCCGCCTGGCCCGCGTCGACACCGTCCGCACCGCCGAGGAGATGGAGCGGGCCGTCGCGGCCGCCGAGCGTCCGTACGACCTGATCTCGGCGGGCCCGGCGCTGGCCGGCGACCTGATCACGCGCAAGCTGGTGCAGCCGATCGACCCGGCCAAGGTGAGCGGCTACGACGACCTGAACGAGCGTTTCCGCGACATGACGAAGGTGTCCGGCAAGGTCTACGGCGTGCCGTTCCTGTGGGGGTACCACGAGTTCATCTACGACTCGGCCAGGGTCAAGGACGCGAGCATGAGCCAGGTGTTCGCCTCCGGCCGGGCCGCGCTCCGCGACACCCCGCTGACCATCGCCGACGCCGCGCTGACCGACGCCACCGTCAAGGACCCGTACGAGCTGAGCCAGGAGCAGCTCGACCGGGCCATGGCGCTGCTCGGGCAGCAGAAGGAGCGCACCTACTGGCGCAAGCCGATCGACCTGATCAAGGGCTTCGCCACCGGGTCGCTGGATTACGCGCAGGCCACACCGTACTATCGCCTGCTGCTGCAGAAGGCCGGCAAGCCGGTCCGGACGGTCGGCGCCAAGACGGCCACCGGCTGGCTCGACTCCTGGATGCTCGGCGCCAACCTGCCCGACACCACCTGCGCCTACCGCTGGCTGACCTGGATGACCGCGGCCGACGCCCAGCGCGACGCGGCCGCCTGGGTGGGGCTCGCGCCGGCCAACGACAAGGCGTGCAAGGGCCGGGCCAAGTCGATCTGCGACCTGTACGGCGCCGACGACCCCAAGCGGCTCGACCGGATCGCCTTCGCCGTCCGGCCCCCGGGCGGTTGCCGCGGCGAGGACGGGGAATGCACTGATTATGCCGTCTGGGGGAAACGGTGGGCCGAACTCGCCGAGTAGGTGAGATCTCTGCCCCCGCTCGACCCCATCGCGGGCGCGCCTTCCCCCGGGTGCGCCTGCTGAGACGCCCCGGGCCTTCCCCCCTGTCCCGGGGCGTCTCGCCGTCTCCGGGCTGAAGGACGTCCACGGCGTCTTGCTGTTCCCGGGCTGAAGAGCGTCCAGGTGCCGGGACCCGTCGGTGCGAAAATTCGACTGAATGACCAGTCAGTGAGTATGGTCTCTCCATGAGAATCCTTCTTGTCGGCGCTGGAGGCGTCGGCTCCGCCGTGGTGCCCATCGCCGCCCGCCGCCATTTCTACGAACACATCGTGGTGGCCGACTCCCAACAGAGCCGGGCGGCCCGCGCCGTCGCCGCCGTGGACGACCCCCGCTTCACCGCCATCCAGCTGGACGCCTCCGACCGGGCCCAGGTCGCCGCGGCGCTCCGGGAGCACCGATGTGACGTGCTGTTCAACGCGGTCGATCCGCGCTTCACGATGCCGCTGTTCGAGGCAGCCCTGGAGGCCGGGGCCCACTACCTGGACATGGCGATGTCGTTGTCGAAGCCGCATCCGCGCGAGCCGTACCGCAAGCCCGGGGTGAAGCTGGGGGACCGGCAGTTCGAGCGCGACGGCGAGTGGCGCGGCGCGGGCCGGCTCGCGCTGGTCGGCATGGGCGTCGAGCCGGGGCTCGCGGACGTGTTCGCCCGCTACGCCGCCGACCACCTGTTCGACGAGATCGACGAGATCGGCATCAGGGACGGCGCCAACCTCGTCGTGGACGGCTACGACTTCGCGCCCACGTTCTCCATCTGGACCACCATCGAGGAGTGCCTGAACCCGCCCGTCGTCTGGGAGGACGGGCAGTGGCGCACCACCGAGCCGTTCAGCGAGCCCGAGGTGTTCGACTTCCCCGACGGCATCGGGCCCGTGGAGTGCGTGAACGTCGAGCACGAGGAGGTGCTGCTCGTCCCGAGGTGGATCCCGGCGCGGCGGGTGACGTTCAAGTACGGGCTCGGCGAGGAGTTCATCGGCGTGCTGAAGACGCTGCGCAAGCTGGGGCTGGACAGCGCCGACAAGATCAGGGTGGGCGGGGCGGAGGTGGCGCCGCGCGACATGGTCGCCGCGAGCCTGCCGGACCCGGCGACGCTGGGCGCCCGCATGCGCGGCAAGACCTGCGCGGGCACGTGGGTCAAGGGCACCGGCAAGGACGGCTCGCCGCGCGAGGTATACCTGTACCACGTGGTGGACAACGAGTGGTCGATGCGGGAGTACGGCTCCCAGGCCGTCGTGTGGCAGACGGCGATCCATCCGGTCGTCGCGCTGGAGCTGGTGGCGACCGGGGTGTGGAAGGGCGAGGGCGTGCTCGGCCCCGAGGCGTTCGACGCGGTGCCGTTCCTCGACCTGCTGCGCGAGTACGGCTCGCCGTGGGGCCTGCGCGAGACGGCCGCGGCGGCCTGACGGTCGTGACGGCCGGCCGGTCTAGCGGCCGGTCTAGCGGCCGGGGAAGGCCACCACGGTCGCCATGGGAGCGGGCAGGAGCGCCTCGGCGCATTCGGTGCAGGCGAGCACGGAGGAGTTGTCGGGCAGTTTGCCGACCCGGACCCGGGGCCGCGGCCACCTCTTGTGGCACACCACGCAGGCGTCGCCGTCGCGCTGGGCCGGCGTCAGGCCCTCAGGGTCGAACGTCAACATACTCCGTGCCGTTCTGGTGGGACCCCAGTTCATCACGCTCCCAGCTGCCATCGCCCCTCCGCATGTCCGGATCCGTTATAACCCTGACCGAGGCCGTGATCGTCTAGCTGAGCGTCAAGCCAGGGTGAATTCTCTACCCGAGTGACCTGCGTTACACACACAAAATCGGGCATCCAGCCGCAAGCCGGATGCCCGATTTTTCGGTCTTTGCTATAGAGCGGAGATGGCCTTCTCCAGGATCCCCAGGCCCTCCTCAAGCAGGTGCTCGGGCATGACCAGCGGGGGCAGGAAGCGCAGCACGTTGCCGTACGTGCCGGCAGTCAGGACCACCAGGCCCTCGGCGTGGCAGCGCTTGACGATCTCCTGGACGGCCGCCGGGTCCGGGTTCTTCGTGCCCGGCTCGACCAGCTCGATCGCGATCATCGCGCCGCGTCCGCGCACGTCGCCGATCGCCGGGAACCGCTCCTGGAGCGAGCGGAGGCGGGGGAGCATGATCTCGCCGATGCGGCGGGCCTTGGCGACCAGGTCCTCCGACTCGATGGTCTCCAGGACGCCGAGCGCGGCCTCGCAGGCCAGCGGGTTGCCGCCGTACGTGCCGCCCAGGCCGCCGACGTGCACGTGGTCCATCAGGTCGGCGCGGCCGGTCACGGCGGCCAGCGGCAGGCCGCCCGCGATGCCCTTGGCGGTGCAGATGATGTCGGGGACGACGCCCTCGTCCTCGCAGGCGAACAGGTCACCGGTACGCGCGAAGCCGGTCTGGACCTCGTCGGCCACGAACACGATGCCGTTCGCCCGGCAGAACTCGGCGATCCGCGGCAGGAAGCCCCTGGCCGGGACGATGAAACCGCCCTCGCCGGCGATCGGCTCGATCACCACGGCGGCCACGTTCTCCGCCCCGACCTGCTTGTTGATCTGGTCGATGGCCTGCGCGGCGGCCTCCTCCGCGCAGTTGTCCGCGCCCGTCGGCCAGCGGAACGGGTAGGCCAGCGGCACCCGGTACACCTCGGGCGCGTACGGGCCGAAGCCCTGCTTGTACGGCATGTTCTTGGCGGTCATGGTCATCGAGAGCAGCGTGCGGCCGTGGTAGCCGTGGTCGAACACCACGACGGCCTGCCTGCCGGTGGCGTGCCGGGCCACCTTGACGGCGTTCTCGACGGCCTCGGCGCCGGAGTTCACCAGGAAGGTGCGCTTCTCGTGGTCGCCGGGGGTCAGCTCGTTGAGCTTCTCGCAGACCTGCACGTACGACTCGTACGGGGTGACCATGAAACAGGTGTGGGTGAAGTCGGCCGCCTGCTTCTGGACGCGCTCGACGACCTTCGGCGCGGAGTTGCCCACGTTCGTCACGGCGATGCCGGAGCCGAAGTCGATCAGAGAGTTCCCGTCGGCGTCCTGGAGGATGCCGCCGCCGGCGCGGGTGACGAAGACCGGCAGCGTGGTGCCGATGCCGGAGGGGACGGCGGCCTGCTTGCGGGCCAGCAGCTCCTGCGACTTGGGGCCTGGGATCGCGGTCACGACGCGCCGCTCCTGGGGAATGCTCATGGGCTCGACGCTACGTCGGGCTCCGACCTGGGCCGATACGTCGATATGGCACACTGGGGGTGCTCGCCTTTGCCGGAATGGACAAACTCGTATGGCACCTTCGCTACGCACCGTGGCGCGACGGATGAAGTTGCGTCAGCTGGCGGGCGCGGCGGCCGCCGGAGCGCTCGACGCGGAGGTGCGCTGGGTGGCGGTCAGCGAGTTGGAGGACCCGACGCCGTTCCTTGAGGGCTCGGAGCTGCTGCTGACGACCGGGATCCGCCTGGAAGGCGACTTCTCCGGATATGTCGCCCGACTGGTGGGCCGTGAGGTGGCCGGGCTCGGCTTCGGCGTCGGGCTCTCCCATGAGCACGTCCCTGCCGCCCTGGTCGCGGCCGCCGACGAGGCGGGGCTGCCGCTGTTCGAGGTGCCGCGCGAGACGCCGTTCATCGCCATCGGCAAGGTGGTCAGCGAGCTGCTCGCGGCCGAGCAGTACGACGAGATCACCCGCGCCTTCGCCGCGCAGGGGCGGCTGACCCGGGCGGCGCTGCGTCCGGAGGGCATGCACGCGGTCATCGACCGGGTGGCCAAGGAGATCGACGGGTGGGCGGCGCTGCTCGACGAGACGGGCGAGGTCCGGCACGCCACGCCGGGGGCCGACGTGCCGGTCGTGGTGGCCGAGCTGCGCCGGCTGCGCGCCGGCGGCCCGGCAAGACCCCAGCCCGACCAGACCGCCGGGGCAGAGCGCACTCTCACCGGCGAACCCGTCGCCACCGCGGGGAAGGGCGGCGAGCGGGTGCGCGGTGGCGTGCCGGGTGGGGGACGCGTGCGGGGTGGTGGCCAGGCTGGTGAGCGGATGGACGGTGGCGCGCCGGCCGGCGAACGCGTGCGGGGTGGTGGCCAGGCTGGGCAGCGGGTGGGCGCCGGCGTGCCGGTCGGGGCGAGGAGGCGCGGTGCGGTCCAGGCCGGTGAGCGGGTGCCGGCGAGTCTTGCGTTGTCCGGGCCCGACGAGCACGTCGTGATCCAGCCGCTCGGCGGCGGTCCACGGCCGCGCGGCTTCTTCGCGGTCGGCGCCCGCAAGCCGTTCTCGCCGGTGACCCACACGGTGATCAACGCCGCCGGCTCGCTGCTCACGCTCGCCATGGAGCAGGGCAGGGCCCAGCGGGAGGCCGGCCGGCGGCTCCGCTCGGCCGTGCTGGAGCTGCTGCTCGGCGGGGCGGTCGAGCAGGCGCGGGCAGTGGCCGGCACGCTCGGCGCGCGGCTGCCCGGCGAGCTGCTGGTGGTCCTGGCGGCGGGCGCGGCCGCCCTGGAGACCCTGGAACCGCACGGCTTCACAGCGCTCCTCGACGACGGCACCGGCGGTGAAGGCGGCGCTCACGGCGGCGCTCACGGCGATGGTTCCGGCGGCGGTCACGGCGATGGTTCCGGCGGCGGTCACGGTGGTGGTTCCGGCGGCGGTCACGGTGGTGGTTCCGGCGGCGGTCACGGTGGTGCCAGCGGCAGGGGGAGGGCTGGCGGGTTTCAGGGCGGGGAGCCGGTGAGTGTCTGCCTGGTGTCGAAGGGGGGCGCGGAGAAGGTGGCGCGGGAGGTGGAGGGGCCGGTCGGGTTGAGCTCGCCCTGCCGCTACGACGGCCTGCGCGACGCGCTCGACCAGGCACGCCGCGCGCTGGCCCACAGCGACGGCGGCGTGACGCGCTTCGCCGACCTGGCCGGGCAGGGCCTGCTCGCGCTGCTGGACGCCGACACTCTGCGCGCGTTCTCCGGCGCGCTGCTGGCCCCGCTCACCGCGTACGGATCCCGCGCCGACCTGGTCGAGTCGCTGCGCGCCTACCTCGACAGCAACGGCCACTGGGACGCCGCCGCCCAGCGGCTCGGCGTCCACCGGCACACCCTGCGCTACCGCATGCGCCGCGTCGCCGAACTCCTCGGCCGCGACCTCGACGACCCGGGCGTACGGGCCGAGCTGTGGCTCGCCCTGGAGGCGGCCCGCCGCTGAGCCCGCCGCTGGGCCCCTGGGCCACCGCTGGGCCCGCCGCTGAGCCCATCAATGGGCCCGTTGCTGGCCTGCGGCGTGCTTCAGCGGCCGGGGGCCGAGGGCAGGCTGTCCTTGTCCACCAGGTAGCAGCAGATCGTGGCCAGGGTGACCGCCTCGTACGTGCGGTCGTCCCGCAGGTGGCCGGCCCGTTCCAGGCTGATCGCGCCCTGCGCGGCGGCCCAGAGCGCGTCGGCGATCTTGCGCGGCTGGGTCGGCGTCAGGTAGCCGGCGGAGATGCAGTCGGCGATCACCCGGTCGAGGATGTTCAGCGCCGCGCGGGCGAGCGTCCTGGCCCGCTCGCTGGGCTCGAAACCGGGGATGGCCCGTTCGAACATCAGGTTGTAGTAGCCGGGCTCGGACAGGCACGCCTGCCGGTAGGCGGGGCCGAGCGCGGTCAGGTACTCCAGCGGGTTGCGCCGCTGCGGGACCGCTTCGAGAAAGCGGCGGAAACGCTCGAAACCCTCCAGATACAGCGCCTCGGCCAGGCCCTCCCGGTTGCCGAACATCGTGTAGATGACGGTCGTCGTGCAGCCGGCCTCGGCCGCGATCCTGCGCATGGTCAGACTGTCGGGACCCTCGCTCTGAAGCAGGTTCACCGCCACGTCGAGCAGGCGGGAACGGAGTTCGTCGTGGGTGGCGCGCTCGCCCAGCAGGTAGGCGCCCTGCAGGCCCAGCGGGGTCGAGGTCATGCGACCTCCCCAGCGACCAAGGAGCTCAGTGTCCTTGTGACCTCACGTTGCTCGGTCACGGGGCCCACGCCTTTCTGATCGGGGGCCCACCGCGCTGGAGACCCGCACCCGATGACTTAGCCATGGCGGAGATCGCTCAAACCACTCCGCATGGTAAACATCCCGAATTGGGTCTACTTCTGTTACATCATGGGTATACACCAGGGCTTGTACTTAACGGTGAGCGCTCATGGGAGTCTTGTGCACCGTGGTGTAAATCCCCGGACTCCCGCTTGGCATAACGTCGTGGGTATGGACGTGCGTACCTTCTGGCTTGCCGGCCGGCCCGCCACCGGCGAAACCGATCTCACCGTGACCAACCCCCATGACGGTCGTGCGGTCGGCCGGTACTCCGTACCGACCGATGCTCAGGTCGAGGAGGCCGTCGCGGCCGCCCACGCGGTCTCGCGCGAGGCCGCCGCGCTGCCCGTGCACGTACGTGCCGAGGCCCTGGCCCACGTCTCGCGCCGGCTGGCCGAGCGGGCCGACGAGATCGCCCACCTGATCACCGCCGAGAACGGCAAGCCGATCTTCTGGGCGCGCGGCGAGGTCAACCGCGCCATCTCCACGTTCCGCTTCGCCGCCGAGGAGGCCCGCCGCTGGTCCGGCCAGGTGCAGCGGCTGGACACCGAGCCGGCCGCCGCGGGCCGTCTCGCCTACGTCTCCCGCGTGCCCAAGGGCCCGGTGCTGGCGATCACCCCGTTCAACTTCCCGCTGAACCTGGTCGCCCACAAGGTCGCGCCCGCCATCGCCGTCGGCGCCCCGATCATCGTCAAGCCCGCGCCGGCCACGCCGCTGTCCTCGCTGGTTCTCGGCGAGATCCTGGCCGAGACCGACCTGCCCGCGGGCATGTTCTCGGTGCTGCCCGTGCAGAACGAGCGCGCCGCCGCCCTCGTCGACGACCCCCGCCTGCCCGTGGTTTCCTTCACCGGCTCCGCGCCCGTCGGCTACGCCATCGCCGACCAGGTGCCGCGCAAGCACGTGACCCTGGAGCTGGGCGGCAACGCCGCGGCCGTCGTGCTGGCCGACGCCGACCTCGACTGGGCCGCGCAGCGCATCGCCCTGTTCTCCAACTACCAGGCCGGTCAGAGCTGCATCGCCGTCCAGCGGGTGATCGTCGAGCAGCCGGTCTACGACGCGTTCGTCGAGCGGCTGCTGCCGGCCGTCGGCGCGCTCGTCACGGGTGACCCGGCCGACGAGAAGACCCAGGTCGGGCCGCTGGTGTCGGAGGCCGCCGCCGAGCGTGTGGAGCAGTGGGTGCGCGAGGCGGTCGCCGCCGGCGCCCGCGTCCTGGCCGGCGGCACCCGCGAGGGCGCCACGGTCGCGCCGACCGTGCTGGCCGACGTCCCGCACGACGCCAAGGTGGCCTGCGAGGAGATCTTCGGGCCGGTCATGATCCTCCAGCCGGCCGCGTCGATCGACGAGGCGTACGCCATGGTGAACGACTCCAAGTACGGCCTCCAGGCCGGCGTCTTCACCCGCTCCCTGGACGCCGCCTTCAAGGCCAACCGCGAGCTGGAGGTCGGCGGCGTGATCATCGGCGACGTGCCGTCGTACCGGGCCGACCAGATGCCGTACGGCGGCGTGAAGGACTCCGGCATCGGCCGCGAGGGCCTGCACTCGGCCATGGAGGACCTGACCTACGAGAAGGTCATGGTGCTCACCGGCCTGTCGCTGTAGCTCCCGGCCCGCCCCGCGCCTCCCCGGCGCGGGGCGGTCGTGCGTCCGGCACCGCTTTTCAGGCGCGTCCGGCGGTGGCTTTCAGGCGCGTTCGGCCGTGGCGTAGACCGTCTTGGCGGCCTGGCCGAAGTACGGGCCGTACATGGTGTGCTGGTCGTCGCTGTACTTGAAGCTGCTCAGCGAGGTGACCGTGCCGCGGCCGGTCATCGGGTCGAAGCCGGACAGCCAGGGGCCGCCGCTCGACCCGGCGGTCATGGCGCAGCCGAGCCCCTGGTCGTGCGTCTGCTTGTACGGGTCGTCGCGCAGCCGCCCGGCGCAGTAGACGAGCTGGTCGCCGTCGTAGGGCGGGTCGGCCGGGTAGCCGAAGCCGTAGGTCTGGCCGCCGCGCGCGGTGTTGAAGGCGATGTCCTGGGTGCCCACCACGTCGGCGACGTGCCGCCCGCCCGAGGTGGCCAGGGCGACCATGCCGACGTCGTGGTTGTCGTCGCCGGAGCGCGACCAGGGGGCGGAGACGAACATGCGGCGGGCCGCGTACTGGCCGTAGGGCTGCTCGCCGCCCCTGCCGTAGCCGGGGACGAACGTCCAGTTCTGGGCCCATTCGCCGGCGCCGTCCTTGACGCAGTGGCCGGCGGTGACGACGAGGTCTCTGCTGGCGCTGGTGACCGTGCTGGCCGAGCAGACGAAGTCGGCGCCCGCCAGGGTGAGGAACACCCGCCCGGTGGTCCTGGTCACGGCTCCGCCGGTGCTCCAGCGCGCGCCGATCGTGCTGGCCTGGGGCCGCGACGACGCCTGGTGCCGGCGGCCGACGTTGATCTCGGTGCGGCCGCCGGACCCGTCGGACCCGCCGGACCCGCCGGACCCGCCGGGCTTCGTCTGCACCCCGCCGCGCCCGGTCAGGCCGCCGAGCAGGCCGTCGCCGTCGGTCACGGAGTCGAGCAGACCGATGGGCAGGGCCGCCGCCATGCGCTGCGGGGTCCAGTAGCCGAGCACGCGCCGCTGCTCGGCGTCGCTCCGCGCGGCCTCGTGCTCGACCACCATGCTCCGCCGGGCCGCGGTGTGCTCGACGGCCTGCTCGACGGCGGGACGATCGACCTGGTGCTGGCCGGGGACCGCGCCGAGGATCGCCGGTCCTGTCAGCCCCGCGATCAGCGGGGCGGCCGCAAGCAGGGAGGTGCTCAGGGTCATGGCCCCCGAGTGTGCACCACGACGTGTGTTCTTGCGGCTACTTTCCGTAAATTGATCAGAGTGCGCCGGTGGTTTGCGCTGCTTGGTAAACGGCCTGTGCTTCGTTTCCGAAATACGGGCCGAACATCCAGTTAGGGGCGAAGTTGTATTTGAAGCTGTTGACCGAGTTCTGCGTGCCGAGACCGGTCGACTCGTCGAAATTCAGCATCCACGGGCCGCCGCTCGCGCCGCCGGTCATGTCGCAGGTCAGGCCGAGGTCGTCGGAGAGCAGGAAGTCGTCGAACGTGCGGCCGCTGCAGTAGATGAGCTTCGAGCCGTCGTAGGGGGCGGCGGCCGGGTAGCCGAAGGAGTACATCTGCCGGCCACGCGGCTGGTTGAAGGCCACGCCCTGGCCGCCGACGACGTCCACCAGGCTCTTGCCGTCCACCTGGGCCACCACGGCGGCGGCCACGTCGAAGTTGACGTCCTCACTGGCGTTCCACTGGGGGGTGGTCAGCAGCTTGGCGGCCGGCCAGGTGCCGAAGGGGCGCTGGCCGGCGGCGTAGCCGGGCACGAACACCCAGTTCGTGTGGAAGGCGCCGCCGAGCTTGACGCAGTGGCCGGCGGTCAGCACCACGCTCTTGTTCGCGCTGGTCACCGCCGAGCCCGAGCACGAGGCGCTGCGTCCCTGGTAGGTGAAGAAGACCCGGCCGGTGGTCTTCACGACGGCGCCGCCGCCGCTCCAGGGGGCGCCGGAGCTGTTGGCCGACCGGAGCTGCCGCCCGTCGTCCCGGCCGCCGGTGGGCGGCGCCTGCCAGGGGGTGCCGCCGCCGGGCTCGCCGGGCTCGGCCGCCGCGCTGTGGGCCGACTTCCCGCCGTTCTCGGGCGCGGGCAGGTCGAGCGGCTGCGCGCTCTCCATGCGGGCCTCGGTCCAGTACCGCGTGACCTGCCGTTGCTCGGACGTCGAGTCCGCGGCGGCGTGCTGGGCGGGACGGGGTGCCGCGCCGGCCTGGGCCGCGGTGCCCGGGAGCAGGGCGATGCTCCCGGCGGCGAGGGTGAGGATGGAGAGCAGGGCAAATCTGCGGGGCATTACGTAACCTCCCGAAACCGGAGCTGGGGCTTGGAAGGTAGCCGCACAATAATCAGGATTTCTCAAGATATGCGCATCCCGATATAGCGATATTTGGACTTAAATGGCCTGGGTTATCGCGCGTCACTCAGGAGCCGGGATCGCGCCGGTCGGCCCCTCACGTGCCCGTCCGCGTCCGGCAGCGGGGACAATGGACACGTGCATGCAAAGACCCTCCGCTCCGTCGTCGTGCTCGGCTCCACCGGCTCGGTCGGCACCCAGGCCCTCGACGTCATCGCCGCCGACCCCACCGGGTTCGAGGTCACCGGGCTCGCGGCCGGGGGCGGCAGGGTCGAGGAGCTGGCCGCGCAGGCGGCCCGGTTCGGCGTGGAGGTCGTGGCGGTGGCCGACGCCGCCGCCGTCCCGGCGCTGAAGGAGGCGCTGGCCGCGCGCGGGGCGTCCCCCGTCGTGCTGGGCGGCCACGAGGGCGTCGCCGAGGTCGCGGGCTGGCGATGCGACACCGTGCTCAACGGCATCACCGGCGCGCTGGGCCTGACGTCCACGCTGGTCGCGCTGGAGGCCGGCCGCACGCTCGCGCTGGCCAACAAGGAGTCCCTGATCATCGGCGGGCCGCTGGTCAAACGGCTGGCCGCGCCGGGGCAGATCCTGCCGGTCGACTCCGAGCACTCGGCGGTGCAGCAGTGCCTGTGGGCGTCCGGCCCCGGCGGCCACGACCCCGCCGCCGTCAGGCAACTCGTCATCACCGCCAGCGGCGGCCCGTTCAGGGGCATGAAGCGCGAGGAGATGGCCGACGTCACCCCCGAGATGGCGCTGGCCCACCCGACCTGGTCCATGGGCCCGGTCATCACCATCAACTCCGCCACCCTGGTCAACAAGGGGCTGGAGGTCATCGAGGCCCACCTGCTGTTCGACATCGGCTTCGACCGCATCGAGGTCGTCGTCCACCCGCAGTCGGTGATCCACTCCATGGTCGAGTACGTCGACGGCTCCACCATCGCCCAGGCCAGCCCGCCCGACATGCGCCTGCCGATCGCGCTCGCGCTGGCCCACCCGGCCCGCGTGCCCGGCGCCGCCCGGCCCGTCGACTGGACCAAGGCCCACACCTGGACCTTCGAGCCGCTCGACGACGCGGCCTTCCCGGCCGTCGCGCTGGCCCGGCACGTCGGCGCCGAGGGCGGCACCGCGCCCGCCGTCTACAACGCCGCCAACGAGGTCTGCGTCGAGGCGTTCACCAGGGGCGGGCTGCGTTTCCCCGCGATCGTCGACACGGTCGCCAAGGTCGTCGAGGAACACCGCGTCACCCCGGCCTCCAGCGTGGAGGAGGTGCTGGCCGCCGACGCCTGGGCCCGGGCGCGTGCGGCCGAACTCACAGCCGGGCAGTCCTTCTAGCTACCTAGACTGGGTAGCGTCGTCACACCTAAGGGTAGAAATGTCTTCTGTAGCACTTGGCATCCCGACGGTCCGCCCCAAGCCGCTCGCCGAACGCCGGCACTCCCGCCAGATCATGGTCGGCAGCGTTCCCGTGGGCGGCGACGCGCCCGTCTCCGTCCAGTCGATGACGACGACGGTCACCGCCGACGTCAACGCCACGTTGCAGCAGATCGCCGAGCTGACGGCGTCCGGCTGCCAGATCGTGCGCGTGGCCGTCCCGTCGCAGGACGACGCGGACGCGCTGCCGATCATCGCGAAGAAGTCCCAGATCCCGGTCATCGCCGACATCCACTTCCAGCCGAAGTACGTGTTCGCGGCCATCGAGGCGGGCTGCGCGGCGGTCCGCGTCAACCCGGGGAACATCAAGAAGTTCGACGACAAGGTGGGCGAGATCGCCAGGGCGGCCGCCGACCACGGCGTGCCGATCAGGATCGGCGTCAACGCCGGGTCGCTCGACCCCCGCCTGCTCCAGAAGTACGGCAAGGCCACGCCCGAGGCGCTGGTGGAGTCCGCGCTGTGGGAGTGCTCGCTGTTCGAGGAGCACGGCTTCAGGGACATCAAGATCTCGGTCAAGCACAACGACCCGGTCGTCATGATCAACGCCTACCGGCTGCTCGCCGCCAAGTGCGACTACCCGCTCCACCTCGGCGTCACCGAGGCCGGCCCCGCCTTCCAGGGCACGGTCAAGTCCGCCGTGGCGTTCGGCGCGCTGCTGGCCGAGGGCATCGGCGACACCATCCGCGTCTCGCTGTCCGCGCCGCCCGTCGAGGAGGTCAAGGTCGGCGCCCAGATCCTGGAGTCGCTGGGGCTGCGCGAGCGGGGGCTGGAGATCGTCTCCTGCCCGTCGTGCGGCCGGGCCCAGGTCGACGTCTACACGCTGGCCGAGCAGGTCCAGGCGGGCCTGGAGGGGCTCAAGGTCCCGCTGCGGGTGGCCGTCATGGGCTGCGTCGTCAACGGTCCCGGCGAGGCGCGCGAGGCCGACCTCGGCGTCGCCTCCGGCAACGGCAAGGGCCAGATCTTCGTCAAGGGCGAGGTCATCAAGACCGTGCCCGAGTCGCAGATCGTCGAGACCCTGATCGAGGAGGCCCTGCGGCTGGCCGAGGAGATGGGCGTCGAGGTCGACCTCGACGACGACGACGTCTCCGGGCCCCAGGTGACCGTGGGCTGAGTGCCCCGAGGGGCCGGTTACCCGGTGCAATGGCCCCATTACAATCTGGCAAGCCTTTCCCCATACCCAGCGTCATGACCCGCTCGCCCGCGGGAGCATCACAGGGCCATGACGAGGGGGAGGGGCTGGGTGAAGCGCGTATTCAGTGTTGCCGTCGGCATCGCGGTGCTGGTCGCCGGGGTTGTCAGCGCGGACGGTGTGGCGTCGGCCGGCAGGGGCGCGGCCTGGGGGGCGCAACAGGTGGTGTGGGGGCCGTGCCCGGCGAAGGAGGGCAAGACGGTCCGGGCCGACCTGGAGTGCGCCACCGTACGCGTGCCGCTCGACTACCGCGACCCCTGGGGCCAGTCGATCAAGCTGGCGATCAACCGCATCAAGGCCAAGGTGTCCAGGGACGGCAACCATCTCGGCACCCTGCTGATCAACCCGGGCGGTCCGGGGGCCTCGGGCCGTGACCTGACCGAGTTCGTCTCGAACGGGCTGCCGAACAGGCTGGGCGAGCGCTACGACGTCGTCGGGTTCGACCCGCGCGGGGTCGGCGGCAGCGAGCCGTCGCTCCACTGCGTGGACCCCGACACCTACTACCGGGCGCCGCGGCCCGACGCGGTGCCGCACACGGCCGCCGACGAGAGCAGGCTGCTGGCCAGGGCCGACGAGTACGCCACCCGCTGCGGCGACCTCTGGGCCTGGATGCTGCCGCACCTGACGACCGAGAACTCGGCCAGGGACATGGACACGATCAGGGCGGCGCTGGGCGAGGAGAAGATCAGCTACCTGGGCTACTCGTACGGCACCTACCTCGGGGCCGTCTACGCCACCCTGTTCCCGCAGCGGGTCAGGCGGCTGGTCATGGACAGCACGGTCAACCCCGAGGGCGTCTGGTACCGGTCGAACCTGGGCCAGGACGTCGCCTTCGAACGCCGCCACCGCGCCTTCCTGTCCTGGACGGCCCGGCACAACGACGTCTACCGGCTGGGCGGCACGCTGAAGCAGACCTCGTTCGCCTACTACGCGATGCGCGACCGGCTGCGCACCCGCCCGGCCGGCGGCGTGGTCGGGCCGAGCGAGCTGGACGACACCTTCACCCTCGGCGGGTACACCGACCGGGTGTGGCCGGAGTTCGCCCGCGCCTGGTCCGCCTACGTGCGCAAGGGCGACGTGCAGCCGCTGGTGGAGGCGTACAACCGGCGCGGCAAGAACGACGCCGACGACGAGAACGGCTACGCCGTCTACCTCGGCGTGCAGTGTCGCGACGCCGCGTGGCCGCGCGACTGGGTCAAGTGGCGCACCGACATGACCCGGCTCCACCACAGGGCGCCGTTCCTGACCTGGCCGAACGCCTGGTTCAACGCGCCGTGCGCGTTCTGGCCGGTCAAGGGCGGCACGCCGGTCGCGGTGCACGGCTCGCCGAAGCTGCCGCCGGTGTTGTTCCTGCAGTCGCGCGACGACGCCGCGACGCCGTACCGGGGGGCGCTGGCCATGCACCGGCGATTCCCGCGCAGCGGCATGGTGATCGACGAGGGCGGCAACCACGGCGTGTCGCTGGCCGGCAACCGATGCGTGGACGGCCACCTCGCCGCGTACCTGGCCGACGGCACGCTGCCGGCCCGGACGGCGTCCTGCGCGGCCCTGCCGGACCCGGCTCCGGCCGCCCACATGGCCGCGCGCGGCGCGCAGGGTCACGATCGGCTCACCGACGTGCTGTCCCGGTGAGCTATTCGGGGGACGTTCGCGTAGTCTGACCATGTGATGCTGCGTACATCGGCGTCGCGCGTGCTCGACGACAGCGACCGGGACGAGGTTCTCGCCCTGCTTGACTGCGATCCGGTCGCCAACGTCTTCGTCTCCTCCCGGGTGCGGGCCGTCGGACTCAATCCGGCACGCCTCGGGGGGCAGATGTGGGGATTCGGGCCGCGCGGCGGGCTCGTGTCACTCTGTTACGCCGGCGCGAACATGGTGCCGGTCAACGCCGGCCCCGAGGCCGTGCACGCGTTCGCCGACCGTGCCCGCAAGCAGGGGCGCAGGTGCTCGTCCATCGTGGGCCCCGTCGAGGCGGTGTCCCTGCTGTGGGAGCGGCTGGAGCCGCACTGGGGCAGGGCGCGGGCCATCCGGTGGGCGCAGCCGGTGATGGCGACCTCCAGCAAGGCTCCCGTGCCCGCCGATCCGCTGGTGCGCCGGGTGCGGCCCGAGGAGTTCGACATCGTGCTGCCGGCGTGCGTGGCGATGTTCACCGAGGAGGTGGGCGTCTCGCCCAACCTCGGCGACGGCGGCGCGCTCTACCGCACCCGGGTCGCCGAGCTGATCCGCATCGGCCGCTCCTACGCGCGCATCGACGACGGCCGGGTGGTGTTCAAGGCCGAGGTGGGCGCGGTCACGCCGCACGCCTGCCAGATCCAGGGCGTGTGGGTGGCCCCCGACCAGCGCGGCAAGGGCCACGCGGTGGCGGGCATGGCGGCGGTCGTGGAGGCGGCGATGAGCTGCTTCGCCCCCGTCGTGTCGCTCTACGTCAACGACTTCAACCACTCGGCGCGGGCCGTCTACCGCAAGGTGGGGTTCCGCGAGGTGGACACCTTCATGTCGGTGTTGTTCTGAGGGTGTGCGGCTCAGAGGCCGACCAGCTTGTCGAAGAGGCGGGCCAGCTCGGTGGCGGGGTCGGCGGTGAGGCCGGCGTGCACCGGGCCGGTCTGGACGATCGTGCTGCGCGGCGCGGTCAGCCAGCGGAACCGGCCGCCCAGCGGCTCGCCCGCGAGGGGGCCCGGCCGGTCGCCGCAGGCCCGCTCGTAGGCGCTGAGCGCGTGGCGCACGCCGTCGAGGTCGGCGCCGGGGTCGAGGGCGCGCAGGCGGGCCGGATCGAGGTGCACGCGCGCGCACAGGTAGTCGCGCGGCTGGCAGTAGAGCAGCACGCCGGCGTTGATCAGCTCGCCGCGCTC
The DNA here is from genome assembly GCF_053601695.1 of Nonomuraea sp. NPDC004702. NCBI lineage: Bacteria > Bacillati > Actinomycetota > Actinomycetes > Streptosporangiales > Streptosporangiaceae > Nonomuraea > Nonomuraea sp. NPDC004702. The sequence continues at coordinate 177,902 of NZ_JBSGCE010000013.1, read as the reverse complement.
GATCTTCGGCATGACGCGGATCACCGCGTACTCGTAGACGTCTCTGGTCACCGGCTGCCTCCCCGCCAGAACTCGCCGACCGAGCCGGGCCCCGCTGCCCTGCGTTCCTTGTCGGGGCCGCGCAGCAGCCATTCGCGCGGGCCGTGCGCCCGGCTCAGCAGATGGTCGATGTAGGCCTCCCGCACGGCCTGGGCTGAGTCGAAGCCCGGCTCGCCGTCGAGCCATTCGTCGGGCACCAGGGCCGTCACCTCGCCGAGCAGCTCGCGGGTGATCCGGCCGGCCAGGTCGTCGCCGGCGGCGAGCACGTCGGGCGCGAACGGCGCGAGCACGTGGTCGCCGGTGTCGAAGGGGCGCTGCGGGTCGGCCGTGCGCCAGCTGTGGTGGAACCACAGAGCCGCGCCGTGGTCGATGAGCCAGGTGTCGCGGTGCCAGACCAGCAGGTTGGGGTTGCGCCAGCTCCGGTCGATGTTGTGGATCAGCCCGTCGAACCAGACGACCCTGGAGGCGAACACCGGGTCGGGGATCCAGCCCAGCGGGTCGAACCCGAGCGCGCCGGGCAGGAAGTCGACCGCCAGGTTGAGGCCGGTGCTGGCCTTGAGGAGGTCCTGGACCTCCTCGTCGGGCTCGCGGACGCCGAGCTGCGGGTCGAGGTCGATGAGCTTGAGCTCGGGGGTGCGCAGCCCCAGCCGGCGGCCCAGCTCGGCGGCGATGATCTCCGCGACGAGCACCCGCCGACCCTGCCCCGCCTCGCGGAACTTCACCACGTACGTGCCGAGGTCGTCGGCCTCGACGACGCCCGGCAGCGACCCGCCCTCCCGCAGCGGGGTCACATATCGGGTGGCTGCGATCTTTTCCAGCACGGGACGAGGCTATCGTCCCGTCGGCCTCCATCCGTAACTCCGGGCCGGTTCAACGCGCCGGTGGCCGGACAGGACGGGCGAAAGGGGCGAACGGCTGCCGCAACGAGGCTTCGACGGCGGTGAACGCGTAGTCGAGCATGGCGTGCTCGTAGGCCGTCTTCGCCTCGGTGAGCGGGCGGCCTGCGGCGGCGGCCGCGGCCAGGCCCGCGCTCAGGGTGTGGGCGTCGCGCAGCGCGACGTTCGCGCCCTCGCCGCGTCCCGGGCTCATGCTGTGCACGGCGTCGCCGAGCAGGGTCACCGCGGGTTCGTCCCAGGGGCGTACGCGCCGGGCCGAGTGGGTGTGCACCAGGAACGTCGCCTCGGGGTCGGCCCGCTCGACGATCCGGCGCACGCCCTCGTGCCAGCCGGCGACCGTGGCGAGGGCGAGCCGGTGCAGGGCGGCGGGGGAGGTGTCGTCCGGCCGGGGGCCGGGGGCGGTCAGCGTCCAGGAGAAGTAGCCGGGGACGTCGGTCAGCTCCACGCCGGGGGCGTGCCGGGCGGCGGCCTCGGCCACCGGCGCGCAGGGGCGGCAGGTGGCGACCGAGATCGCGGTGTGGTCGGGCGCGGTGACCCGGTTGAAGGTGTCGACCAGGTCGGGGGGCGTGGCGGCCAGCAGGTCGGGGGTCAGGGCGGTCCTGCCGTACAGGGCCCAGTCGAGCCGGTCCACGACGGCGTCGGGGAGGAGCTGGGCGCGGACGAGGGAGCCGACGCCGTCCGCCCCGGCGAGCAGGTCGCCGTCGAGGGCGGAGCCGTCGGCGAGGTGGGCGCGGACGCGGCCGCCGGGCAGCGGCTCGTACCGGGTGAACTCGGTGCCGAAACGCACGTCGAGGCCGGACAGCAGGATCTCGCGCAGGGTGAGCCGGTTGACGCCGAAGCCGTCCACGCCGGGGAGCTGGGGCGGGACGTCCTTGGAGAACTTGGGGACCAGCCGGGTGTCCATGAACGTCATGCGGGTGGCCGGGCGGATGGAGGTGGCCACGGCCAGGTCGTACAGGCCGGGGGGCAGGCACGCGCGCAGCGCCGCGGCGCCGGTCTCCTTGAGGCTGATGCGGTAACCCTGGGGGCGGTGGCCGGCCGAGGGGTCGCGCTCCAGGACGGTGGCCTGGAGACCCGCCTTGCGCAGGCCCTGGGCCAGGGATAAGCCGCCGATGCCGCCTCCCGCGACGATGACGTGGGCAGAAGTGTCCATGGATCCGACGATAGACGATAGCTGTCGCGACAGTAAATGCTTGCGCCAGCTATTCTGGTCGCGTGACCGACGATCGTTTGCCGCCGCCGTTCGAACTGGTGCTGGGCGGCGGGTCGCTGCTCGTGCAGGTGGGGCGGGAGCTCAACACCGAGACCGAGCGCCGCCTGGCGCCGCTCGGGCTCACGGCGCAGCAGGCGGCGCTGCTGCTGCACGCGGCGGGCGGGCGCAGCACGCCCGGCGTGTTGAAGGGCCGGCTCGGCACGGACACGGCCGGGATGACCCGGCTGCTGGACCGGCTGGAGGCCAAGGGGCTGCTGCGGCGGGTCCGGCGGCCCGAGGACCGGCGCTCGGTCGTCATCGAGCTGACGGACGAGGGGCACGCGCTGGTGCCGCGCCTGCCGCCGATCTTCGGCGGGGTCAGCCGCCAGGTCTTCTCGGGCTTCTCCGGGGAGGAGATCGAGCAGGTCACGGGCATGCTCCGGCGGATCATGGCCAACCTGGCGGAAGGGGGATCGTGACCGGGACGCGCGCGTGCCGCGCTCCCGGCCAGGATCGTCGGAGGTTCCGGGTTCCGGGTTCCGGGTTCCGGAGTTCTGGGGTTCTGGGGTTCCGGTTTCTGGGGTTCCGGTTTCTGGAGGCCCGGGGCCCGGGGTCCGGTGGGCTGGTTTCTGGGGGGCCGGGCGGGGCGCGGGGTCAGAGCTTGGCGATGACCTCCTCGGCGAAGCGCTCCATCGTGGCGATCTTGAGTTCGAGGCTGTCCTCGCCGTACCGGGCCTTCTCCTCGGGGGTGGCCAGCCACCAGGGGGCGGCCATGGTGGCGGTCACGCCCTTGGCGGCGAAGCGGCGGTAGGTCTCGGCGTCCGGCAGCACGGCCAGCGGGGCGACGATGTCGAACGGGTCCGTCCTGCCGTTCTCGTCGAGGTGCCGGCGGAGGGTGTCGAGCACCGGGTCGAGCTGCTCCTCGGTGTAGATGCGGTTGCCCAGCCAGCCGTCGCCGAGGCGGGCGGCCCGGCGCAGCGCCGCCTCGCTGTCGCCGCCCACGTAGACGGGCACGGGCCCGGCCGGCGTGGGGGAGATCGACAGCGGCGGCAGGCCGTCCAGTTCGACGGTCTCGCCGGACCACAGGGCGCGCAGCGTGGGCAGCATCCGGTCGAGGCGGCGGCCCCGGGTGTGGAAGTCCTGGCCGGTGCCGGCGAACTCCTCCTCGCACCACCCCACCCCGACCCCGAACGTCACCCGTTCCCGCGACAGCACCGCCGCCGTGGAGACCAGCTTGGCCACGGTGAACAGGTCGCGGGCCGGAGCGATGTAGACGTTCGGCGAGAAGCGCAGCGTCGTGGTCGCCGTGGCCATCGCGCCGATCGTCACCCACACGTCGGGCCAGTGCGTCTCGGCGTTCCACCGGGGCGCGCCCGACCGCGAGTACGGGTACCGCGAGGCGAAGTCGGCGTAGAACAGGTGGTCCGACAGCGTGAAGGTGTCGAAGCCGCAGCGCTCGGCCGCCCGCGCCAGCTCCACGAACTGGTCGGTCGGGACGAACGAGGCCCCCAGCCACATCTTCATCGGAACTCCGGCGCGACCTTGGTGGCGAACATCTCCAGGTTCCGCTTGACCGTGTCCAGCGGGAGCACGCCCTGCTGCCCCTGCATGTACAGGCCGAACCACTCCAGGTCCGGCATGCGGTCGAGCATGCGCTGGATGCCGCGCTTGATGTCGTCCGGCGTGCCGAACAGGGCCATCTCCACGTCGTTCATGCGCTTGGCGTCGCCCTTCTCGGGGGAGATCGGCTTGTGCTTCTCGTCCTCCTTCTTGCGCAGCACCTCCAGGTAGCCGAAGGGGCCGAAGAAGGCGGCGAAGTCCTTGGGGATGCTGCGGCCGAAGGTGTTGATCGCCTCCTCGGTGGTGTCCGCGATGCCGACGATCTTCAGGATGCCGGTGTGCTCGCCCAGCTTGTAGTGGCGGCCCTGCCGGGCCGACTCCTCCTGGTAGAGCTTGGCCTTGGCGGCGTGGTCGTCGGGGTTGGGGGTGAACATCCACGGCAGGATGTCCTCCTGCGCGGCCCTGATCACCGACCGGTCGGAGATCGTGAACGGCTGCCACAACTCCGGATGCGGGTTCTGGTACGGCCGGGGGCAGACCGAGACGGCCTGGATCTTCCCGTCGTCGGAGACCTCGCCGGGCGCCCCGAACGTCTTGGTCCATTCCATCGCGGGCCAGCCCTCGATACCGTCGAAGGGGTATGGCACCTCGTAGTCCAGCACGTCGGACTTGTAGCGGAGGGTCTCCTGCGTCCAGGCCATCTTCATGATCTTCAGCACCTCGCCGAAGACGTCGAAGTTCCGCGTGTCCGAGGCCGAGCCGTCGGAGCGGGCGGCGGCGGCGTGCCAGCGCTGGCCGAGGACGTTCATCCAGCGATTCTGGTAACCCCGGGCCACGCCGAGCCGCAGGCGGCCCTTGCTGAACTGGTCGAGCAGCGCCACGTCCTCGGCGGCCCTGATCGGGTCCCAGGCGGGCAGCACCATGCCGAGCGGGGCGAGCAGGATGCGCTCGGTCCGTGCGGCGAGGTCGGTGAGGAACATCAGCGGATTGACCGAGAACTCCATCCCCTCGGAGTGGAAGTGGTGCTCGGTCATCATCAGCGCGTCGAACCCGATCTGGTCGGCGTGGACGGCTATCTCCCGCACCTCGTGCAGCAGCCGCTGATACGACTCTGTGTCGCGTCCGATGGGACGCCGTGCCTTGGCGTTCTCCTCGGCCGCGTATCCAGAGCCTGGAATCTGCGGATTCAGGAAGATAGAGAACTTCACCGGGAACCTCTTTCCGCGGACGTCGCCTTGCAAGCTACCCTGGAAATCTTAGCCGAGCAATCGCTTGGTTGACATGAGGAGGCCGTATGAGGCTGGGTGTCACGATGTTCGCCACGGATCTGGCCATGCCGGTCCAGGACCTCGCGGCCGCGGCCGAGGAGCGCGGGTTCTACTCGCTCTACCTGCCCGAGCACACCCACATCCCGGTCAGCCGCCGCACGCCGCCCGCCGGCGGCCAGGCCGAGCTGCCCGAGGAGTACAAGCGCACCCTGGACCCGCTGGTCGCGCTCTCCTTCGCCGCCGCCGCGACCCGGCGGCTGCGCGTCGGCACCGGCATCCTGCTCGCCGCCCAGCGCGACCCGATCGTGACCGCCAAGGCCCTGGCCACGCTCGACCACCTGTCCGGCGGGCGCGTGGTGGTCGGCGTCGGGTTCGGCTGGAACGTCGAGGAGATCGAGAACCACGGCGTGCCGTACGGGCGGCGGCGCGAGGTCGCCCGGCGCAACGTGCTGGCCATGCGGGCCTTCTGGCGGGACGAGGTGGCCGCCGTCGAAGGGCTCGAACCGTCCTGGTCGTGGCCCAAGCCCGCGCACGACCTGCCCGTCTACCTCGGCGGGGCCGCCGGGCCGAAGCTGTTCGCGCACATCGCCGAGTACGGCGACGGCTGGATGCCCATCGGCGGCAAGGGCGTCAAGGACGCCCTGCCCGCGCTGCGCGAGGCGTGCGAGAAGGCCGGGCGGCCGATGGCCAGGGTGATCCCGTTCGGGACGTTGCCCACCAGGGAGAAGCTGGACTACTTCGCCGGGCTCGGCATCGAGGAGGCCGTGGCCACCCTGCCGAGCGGCCCGGCGGACGTCGTGCTGCGCGCCCTCGACGGCTACGCCGCGCTGCTGCAGGCGGTGTCATAATGACGCCCTATGTCCGAGCTGCGTGCTGATGATCCCCGACAGCTGGGGGAGTACCGGATTTCGCGCAGGCTCGGGCAGGGCGGCCAGGGCGTCGTCTTCCTCGGTCACTCGGCGGACGGGGGGCAGGTCGCGATCAAGCTGCTGCACGCGAGCGTGTCCAAGGACGCCGACGTGCGGCGCAGGTTCCTCGGCGAGGTGGAGGCGGTGCGCCGGGTCGCGGCCTTCTGCACCGCCCAGCTCCTCGACGCCGACCTCGACGGCGACCGGCCCTACCTGGTCAGCGAGTACGTCGAAGGGCCCTCGCTGGGCGAGCACGTGATGGCCGGTGGGCCGCGGCGCGGCGGCTCGCTCGACCGGCTGGCCATCGGCACCGCCACCGCCCTGGGGGCGATCCACCGGGCGGGGGTCGTCCACCGGGACCTGAAGCCGGGCAACGTGCTGCTCAGCCTCGACGGGCCGCGAGTGATCGACTTCGGGGTGTCCCGGCTGATGGACGCCGCCGCCACCACGACCAGGTCGCCCATCGGCACGCCGGCCTACCTGTCGCCCGAGCGCATCAGCGGGGAGCCGGCGGGGCCGCCCGCGGACATGTGGGCGTGGGGGCTGACCGTGGCGTACACGGCCGGGGGGCGGCACGCGTACATGGCGGACACCTACCAGGAGGTCCTGGCCCGGATCCTGTACGGCAAGCCGGATCTGCGCGGGTTGTCGGGGCGGCTGCGGGAGATCGTGGAGGCGTGCCTGGCCCACGACCCGCGCGACCGTCCGGACGCCGAGGAGACGTTGCGCGCGCTGCTCGGCCAGGACGGCGGAACGGGCGACGTCCTGCCCTCCGGCGCCCAAGCCGCGGCCCCGGCCCCGCCGCCCTCCTTCCCGCATACCACCCCCACCCTCGACAGAACCCCCACCACCGCGCCCCGCCCCTCTCCGGAGGACGTGCCCGCTACAGTCCCCTGGCCCTCTCCCGGGGGATCCCGCGCGCCCCGCCCCTCTCCGGAAGCGACGCCCCCCACAACCCCCTGGCCCTCCCCCGAAAGGCCCTCCGCCCACGCGCCCCGGAGAGCGCCCACCGCACCTCTCGAAGGGACGCCCGCCGTCGCGGCCTCACCCCCCGTAGGGACGCCTGCCGCCGCGATCGGGGGAGCGGCCTCCCCTCCTCCTGTAGGGACGCCTGCCGTCGCGATCGGAGGAGCGGCCTCTCCTCCCCCCGTAGGGACACCCGCCGGTGCGGCCGGGGGACCCTCCTTCACTCCCCCCGAAGGGACGCCTGCCGGTGCGGGGCGGAGGTCGTGGCGGAGGTGGCAGGTGGTCGTGGCGGTGGCCGGGGTCGCGATGGGGGTCGCCGGTCTCGTGTTCTGGTTGCGCGCGTCCCAAGGACCCGGCCTGGACGGCCCCGGGAAGGGGACGGCCCAGCACAACCCCACCCCCACCACCGGGAAAACGGACGCGACGCGCGCCACCCTGGACGGCACCTGGACGGGATCGGCCGAGCACCCCACGGCCGGCCGGGTCTTCCCGGTCGAGCTGCGCCTGCGCGCCGACGGCGCATCCACCATGCGCTGGGGCGCCGACCTGCACTGTTCCGGCCGGCTCACCCCCACCAGGAGCGCCGTCGTGTTCGCCCTCGGCCAGGTCAAGGGCCAGGCGTGCCACGCCGGGACGGTCCGCATCGTCCCCTCGGACGACCCCAACCGGTTCCAGGTCAAGGTGACCCGGTCCGACACCGGCGCCGTCATGTACTCGGGCCGGCTCTCCCGCGCCTCCTGACCGGCTGTGTCACGGTCAGGCGGCGATTGCCGTGCACACTGTTGACTGAACGCCGCCCGTTGCCTTCAGTGGAGAGCAAGAAGGGGTGGCGGCGAGGGGAGGCGCCCCGTGCCGACGGCGCAGCCGCTGAGAACGGGGGACCCGCACAGACTCGGCGAGTACGAGCTCGCCGGGCGGCTGGGTGAAGGCGGACAGGGCGCGGTGTTCCTCGGTTCGCGAAGCGGCGAGAGGTACGCGGTCAAGCTGCTGCACGGGCCCGTGGGGGACGAGCAAGGGGCGTTCCTGCGGGAGGTGGAGCTGGCCAAGCATGTGGCGAGGTTCTGCACGGCCCAGGTGATCGACGCCGGGTTCGACGAGGGCCGGCCGTACATCGTGAGCGAGTACGTCGACGGGCCCTCGCTGCACCGGGAGGTCTCGCTGACCGGGCCGCGGCACGGCGGCGCGCTGGAGCGGCTGGCGGTCGGCACCGCGACCGCGCTGGCCGCGATCCACCGGGCGGGCATCGTGCACCGGGACTTCAAGCCGCAGAACGTGCTGCTCGGGCCCGACGGGCCGCGGGTGATCGACTTCGGCCTGGCCAGGGCGCTGGACGCGGCGGCCACGGTGACGAACAGGGGCGTGGGCACGCCGGCGTACATGGCTCCCGAGCAGATCACCGCCTCCGCCGTGACCGGGGCGGCCGACGTCTTCTCCTGGGGCGCGACGATGTGCTTCGCGGCCAACGCGAGCGCGCCGTTCGGGCAGGACTCGGTGGCGCCGGTGCTGCACCGCATCCTGACCGCCCCGCCCGAGCTGGGCCGGCTGGACGGGCGGCTGCGGGTGCTGGTCGCCGCCTGCCTGGACAAGGACGTCAGGAACCGGCCCTCCAGCAGGGAACTGCTGCTCGCGCTGCTCGGCGAGCCCGACGCGCCGGACTCCGGGTACGGCGACGTGCCGCTGGTCCCCGGGCAACGTCCGCCGGTGCCGCTGGCCGAGCCCGAGGTCACCGGCGTGGCCGGCGCCTACCACCTGCGCTCGCGGACGGGCGCCGGCCCGGAACCTCCCACGTCCACCGGCCCGACGACCCCGCCGGGCCCGACGACGCCGGTCGATGCGCCCCCACGAGGCCCGAGGACGCCGGACGAGGCCCGCCCGCCGGACGGTCCGAGGACGCCGGACGGCCTGCGGACGCGGGCCGGGACGGGCGGGCCGGACCGGCAGGGCCGGGGACGCGGGGCCGGGTGGGTGCAGGCGGTCGTGGCGGTGTGCGCGGCGCTGCTGGTGACCGCGGTCGTCCTCACCGTGATCGTGCCCGCGCTCAACGGCCACCGCTCCGGCCAGGCGCCCGTGCTGCCGCCGAACCCGCCCACCCCGGCGGGTTCGGCGCACGCCTCCTCGCGTCCGGGCGGGAAGCTGGCGGAGCGGCAGCGCGTTCCCACCGTCGCGCCCGCCGTCGAGCCCACCGGCGAACCCACGGGCGAACCGACCGGTGAGCCGACAGCCGGGCGGCCGGTGACGGTCGTGGTCCCGCCGCTGACCGGCCTGGGCCGGGCCGACGCGGTCAAGGCGCTCAAGCAGGCCGGGCTGACCGTCGGCGACGTCACCAGAACCGACTCGCCGCGGGAGATCGGCCGGGTGCTGGGCAGCCGTCCGGCGGCCGGCACGGTGGTGGGCCGGGGCGGCGCGGTCGCGCTGGAGGTGTCGGCGGGGGTGCCGGTGCCGTCCGTGATCGGACGGCAGCGCAAGGCGGCCGAGGCGGCGCTCACCGCCGCCGGGCTCGCGGCGGGAACGGTCACCCGGGCCTGCTCCGACCAGCCGGACGGCCAGGTCCTCGCGACGCGGCCGGAGGCCGGCGCGCGCCTGCCGGGCGGCGCGACGGTGGCGCTCACGGTGGCCCGCCAGGGTGTGGAGGTGCCGTCGGTGGTGGGGCGGTCCCGCGCCGACGGCCGGGCCGACCTGGTCGCGGCCGGCTTCACGGTACGGTCCCGCGCCCAGGTCGTGGACGACGACGCCAAGGCGGACACCGTCCTGAGCCAGAGCCTGACCCCGGGCACCTGTGCCGAGCCCGGCGATGTGGTGGTGATCACGGTCGGCGTCGCCGGCCAGTCCGGCGGCCCCGGCCCCGAGGAGCCCACGCAGACCCCGACCGGCCCCGCCACCGACCCCTCGACCGGCCTGTAGCCGCCGCCGGCGCGCCCGCAAGCGGCGGGAAGGCGTGGAGAAGCGGCGGGGAATCGGGGGAGAGGTGGTGGGGAAGCGGCACGGAAGTGGCGGGAGGCGGTGGGGAAGCCGTCAGAAGGCCAGCGCGGACTCCAGCATGACAGCCGTGACCTGGTCCTCCGGCAGGTCCATGGTCTTGACCACGCCCCACTGCAGCGCCCCGAGCAGCGCCCAGCACCTGACCCTGGCCTCGGGACCCGGGTTCTCGCCGGCGAGCTTGGCGAAGATCTCGTCCCTGAACGTGCCGACGACCGCGCGCTCGGAGCCGGGCGGCTGGCTGTCGTCGGCCGCCAGGTCCTCCATGAACAGGCGGATCACCGCGCGGTGCCGCACCGCGAAGACGGCCAGGGCCTCGACGAACGCCTTGCGGTCGGGGTGCTCGGTGTCGAGCAGCGTGATCATCTCGGCCGCGGCGGGGGAGAGCAGCTCGGAGGCCAGCCGGTCCTTGGGGTGGAAGTGGTAGGCGACGGCGGTCTTGGTCAGCCCGACCGCGGCGGCGATGTCGGCCAGCGAGGTGCCCGCGTAGCCGCGCTCGGCGAACAGCTCGCGCGCGGCCGCCAGGATCCGGGAGCGGGTGTCGTCGGGTGTGGTCATCGTCTCATTTCCCACGGGATCCGGAATTTCCACTGTCCTCCGTTTTATCGTAGTCCTGTACGACCGTACAGGACGGCCGTCGGGCAGGGGCGAGACGATGACGCGGTTTCTTGGTCGGCTGGGTGGCTGGTGCGCGCGGCACGGGCGGATCGTGCTGGCTTTATGGGTGGTCCTGGCCGCGGGCCTGATGGGCGCGAGCCTCGCGCTCGGCAGCCCGGTCAGCAACGACGCCTCCATCCCGGGCACCGACGCGCAGCGCGCGCACGACCTGATGAAGGAGGGCTTCGGCCCCGGCTACGCCACCGGCGGAACCGTGCAACTCCTCCTGTACTCCGCGGACGGGAAGCTCACCGACGAACCGCACAAGCAGGCCGTCGAGCGCTCGGTGGCCGCGATGCGCACGATGCCGCACGTCGTCCAGGTGGACACGCCCTACCGGATGGGCGGCATCGCCTCGAACCTGCAGATCGGCGTGATCACCGTCAAGATGCAGGGCAACGACCCCGACAAGGTGGGCGAGGACACCCAGGCCCTGTCCGACGCCGCGGCCCCGGCCAGGGGCGCCGGGCTGGAAGTGGTGCCCGCCGCCGACTCCAACCCGGCTAGCAAGGAGATCAAGACCGGGCCGAGCGAGATCATCGGCGTGGTCTGCGCGCTGCTCGTGCTGGTCTTCGCGTTCGGGACGCTGGTCGCCGCGATGGTGCCGATCTTCGCCGCGCTGGTCAGCGTCGCGACCGGGCTCGGCGTGATCGGCCTGCTCGGCTACGTCGTGGACATGCCCAAGCAGGCCGGGATCATGTCCACGATGATCGGGCTCGGCGTCGGCATCGACTACGCGCTGTTCCTGCTGTCGCGCCACCGCAAGCTGCTGGCCGACGGCGTGCCGGTCGTGGAGTCCGTGCGCCGGACGGTTTCCAGCTCGGGCGGGGCCGTCGTGTTCGCCGGCGGCACGGTGATCATCGCGTTGAGCGCGCTGATGCTGGCCGGGTTCCCGCTGCTGAGCACGCTCGGCTGGGTGACCGGCATCTCCGTCGTCTTCGCCGTGCTGACCTCGGTCACCCTCGTGCCCGCCCTGCTCGGGCTGCTCGGCCACCGCGTCAACGCGCTCAAGGTGCCGCTGGTGCGCGGGCGGTCGTCCACCCGCGGCGGGGGCGCCGGCTGGGCCGGGCTCGGCGCGTGGGTGGCGCGCCGGCCGTGGCGGGTGCTGATCGGCAGCGTCCTCGTGCTCGGCGCGCTGGCCGCGCCCGCGCTCGCGCTGCAGCTGGGGCCCCTGGACGAGGGCTACGCGGCCAAGGACTCGGCCGGGCGGCGCGCGTACGAGCTGATGGCCACGGCCTTCGGGCCCGGCAGCAACGGCCCGCTGATCGTGGTCGCCGAGCTGCCGGAGAAGGTCTCCGGGGCCGGGGACGCCACCGTGAAGCGGCTCGCCGACGAGGTCGCCCGCGTCGACGGGGTCGCCCACGTGTCGGACCCGAAGGTCAACGCCTCCGGCCGCTCGGTGCTGCTCCAGACGATCAGCGACTACGCGCCGAGCGACCCGAAGGCCGCCGAGGTGGTCAGGGAGGTCAGGGCCATCTCGCTCCCGGGCGTCCAGGTGCACGTCGGCGGCAAGGTGGCCGGGCTGACCGACGCCGGGGACCGCATGAACGAGCGCACCCCGCTGGTCATCGGCGTGGTCGTCCTGCTCAGCGCGCTGCTCCTGCTGTTCGCCTTCCGCGCGCCCGTCGTCGCGGTCAAGGCCGCCGTGATGAACCTGGTGTCGCTGGGGGCCGCGTTCGGGGCGCTGGCGCTGGTGTTCTCGATCGGCCTCGGCAGCGGCCTGGTCGGCATGGACGCCCCGATGGACGCCTCCTACCTCCAGACGCTGTTCTTCTCCGTGCCGATCGAGAGCTACGTGCCGCTGATGCTGTTCGCGGTGCTGTTCGGCCTGTCGATGGACTACGAGGTGTTCCTGCTGACGGCGGTGCGCCAGGCCCACGCCCGGCACGGCGACAACAGCCGGGCGGTGGCCGAGGGCCTCGGCTCGACCGGCCGGGTCATCACCTCGGCGGCCCTGATCATGGTGGCGGTGTTCGTGGCGTTCATCGCCTACCCGGACGCGATGGTCAAGACGTTCGGCGTCGGGCTGGCCGTGGCCATCGCGGTGGACGCGACCGTCATCCGCGGCTTCCTCGTGCCGGCCACGATGGTCCTGCTCGGCCGGGCGAACTGGTGGTGCCCGCGCTGGCTGGACCGGCTGCTGCCGAACCTGTCGGTCGAGGGCCACGAGGAGGACGAGCCGGAGCCGCGCCGCGAGCGCGCGCAGGAGCCGGTGGGCGCCGGGCGCTGACCCCGCCGGCGACCGGAAAGCCGGGGGCGTCGAGGTGGCAGGCCGGTCAGTCGGGGTCGTCGAGGTGGCAGGCCGGCACCCACCCGACGACGCCGGTGGCCGCGTCGGCGCCGTGGTGCCACAGGGTGCTGTCGAAGGCGTCGTCGCAGCGGAACAGCTCGTGCTCCTCCGACCGGTCGGAGTCGAAGCCGTCGCCGGGACGGCCCACGCCGAGCTGGGCCGCGCCGCCCTTCGGCTCGCTCCAGATGACCACCTCGCGGCTGCGGAAGTCGTAGCGGTAGCGGGCCTGCGCGGGGCCGGCGCCGCCCACGGTCACGACCGCGAGCAGACCGGCCGCGACGGCTCCTCTGGCGAGCATGCGGACCTCCCTCACTGTGGGCGATTACCCGCTCACAGTACGCTCCCGCACGACCTCGTGCCCGGCACGCCGCCAGCCGATCAGGCCGCCGTCCAGCGGGCGGGCGTCGAGACCGCGCTCGCGCAGCAGGCGGGCGGCCTGCGGGGAGAGCACGCAGTACGGCCCGCCGCAGTAGGCCACGACCCGGGCGTCCGCGGGCAGCTCCGCCAGGCGGCCCGCCAGGTCGTCAAGGGGCACCGAGATCGCGCCCGGCACGTGCCCCTTGGCGTAGGCGGCGGCCGGCCGGACGTCGACGACCACCGTGCCGGGATCGGCCAGCCTGGCGGCCAGCTCGTCGGCCGTGACGCCGGACAGGTCGCCCAGGTGCTCCCGCACCGCCTCGCGCAGGCCGGACAGCCGGTCGTGGGCGAAACGCTGGAGGTCGCCCAGGAAGCGCGAGACCTGCTCGTCGGCCAGCCGGTAGCGGACCCGCGTGCCGTCCCGGCGGCTGGTCACCAGGTGGGCCGCGTGCAGGTGCTGGAGCTGGGCCGAGGTGTTCTTGAGCGGCACGCCGGCCGCCCGCGCCAGCTCCTCGACCGTGCGCTCGCCCTGGTCGAGCACGTCGAGCAGGCGCAGCCGCACCGGGCTGGCCAGCGCCTTGCCGACGCGGGCCAGCTGCCGGTAGACGGGCTCCTCGGGGAAATCCGCCATCAGACCGCGTACTGGTCGTGGCGCAGCCAGAGTTCGGTCCACTCCTCGGGGGTGAGCTCGCGGCCGCTGTGGGTGATCTCGGCCAGCTCCTCGAAGTACGCCTCGCGCGGCGCGCCCGGCGTGAAGAGCACCAGCATCGAAGCCGGCTCGCCCGAGGCGTTGCGGAAGGCGTGCACGCCGCCCTCGGGCACGTGCAGGAAGTCGCCGGGGCGGCCGTCGGCCCACTTGTCGCCGTCGTAGAGCTGGACGGTTCCGGTCAGCACGTAGAACGACTCGGTGATGGTGCGGTGGAAGTGCGGGGACGCGCCGCCGGGACGCGGGCCCATCTCCCAGCGGTAAAGGCCGTAGGCGCCGTTCGTCGAGCCGCCCGTGCCCAGGTAGTGGACGCGGGTGCCGGTCGCCATCGACAGGTCGGGGCCGTTGTCCGCCGGGCGCAGGGTGGCGCTGATCTCGCCGGTCTCGCCGAGGTAGCGCTGCTGGGGGTACGACATGGGACAACCTCCACTATTCCAAAGAAAATGAGAATAGCGCCTCAGAACGTGATGACCGTGCGGGCGACCGTCCCCTGGCGGACGTGGGCGACGGCCTCGTTGATCTGGTCGAGGGGGAGGCGTTCGGTGATCAGGCCGTCGAGGTCGAGGCGGCCGCGGAGGTACTGGGCGGCCAGCATGGGCAGGTCGCGGTGCGGCGCGGCGTCGCCGCCCTGGGTGCCCATGAGGCGGCGGGAGGAGAACAGCAGGCCGGTGTCCAGCGCCATGGGGTGGCCCTGGGGCGGGCTGCCGACCATGACCGTGGTCCCGCCCGGCTGGGTGGCGGCGAAGGCGTCCGCCAGCACGCCGGGGACGCCGGTCGCGTCGAAGGCGTAGTCGACGCCGCCGCGGACCAGCGCGCTCACCTGGCGGGGCAGGTCGCCGGCGGTGAGCAGGTGGGTGGCCCCGAAGCGCTCGGCCAGCTTGAGCTTCCCCTCGGCCACGTCCGCGGCGATGATCGTGGTGGCGCCGGCGAGCACCGCGCCCTGGATGACGTTGAGCCCCACGCCGCCGCAGCCGACCACCAGGACCGAGGCGCCCGGCGGCACCTCGGCCACGTTCAGGACGGCGCCCACGCCGGTGACCACGCCGCAGGCCAGCAGGCACATGGCGGCGAAGGGCGCGTCCTGGGCGATCTTGACGCACATGGCCTCGGCGACCACCGCGTACTCGGCGAACGAGCCGATGCCGATGAAGCGGCGGGTCTCCCGGCCGTCGAGGGTGACCCTGGGCGGGCCGCCCATGATGGTCGGCAGCCGCTGCGGGCCCGAGCACAGGTGGAAGCGGCCGGAGCCGCAGTGGCGGCAGCGCCCGCAGGGGCCGCTCATGGCGATGATGACGTGGTCGTCCGGCCTGACGGAGGTGACGCCCGCGCCGACGCTCTCCACCACGCCCGCGCTCTCGTGCCCCAGGATGAACGGCGGCGCGCCCACTACCGGGCTCTTGCCGTCGATGGCCTTGAGGTCGGAGCCGCACACGCCCGAGGCCCTGATCCGGACGCGCACCTCGCCGGGGCCGGGGTCGTCTATCTCGACGTCGCGGATCTCCATGGGGGCGTGGAACCCGGTCAGCACGGCCGCGCGCATCAGCATGGGCCCACGCTAGCCCGGCGCGCCGTCTGCGAGCAAGCGGTTGCTCGGTAGGCCGTTGACACCCCCTTCCGGCAAATCTACGCTCAGCGAAACCAAGCGAGCGCTAGGCCGAGTCGCGAGGAGAACAACATGGTACGGCGGGGCGCGGCGGCGCTCACCCTGACGCTGCTCGTCGCCGGCTGCGCGGCCCAGCAGACCGGCGCGGCCCAGTCGGGCGCGGGAGTGACGGACACCACGATCAAGATCGGCGGCGTGCTGACCAAGACCAGCGCGAGCGGCTACTCGACCAGGGACGCGGAGATCGGGGCGAAGGCCAGGTTCGCCCGCGCCAACGCCGAGGGCGGCGTGCACGGCCGGAAGATCGACTTCATCGGCGCCGAGGACGACGCCCAGGACGCGGCCAAGGGCGACGCGGCGGCCAAGAAACTCGTCCAGAAGGACCAGGTGTTCGCCCTGGTCCCGGTGCACGCCCCGAACTTCGGCGGCGCGGCCTTCCTCGAACAGCAGGGCGTCCCCTGGTTCGGCTGGGCCACCGGGCCGCAGTGGTGCGGCACCAGGACCGGGTTCGGCTACAACGGCTGCCTGGCCCCCAAACAGGGCGCCGGCTCCCAGACGTGGTGGGGCAGGCAGATGGCCGACCTGCTCGGCGGCGCCGCCGGCAAGAGCGTCTACGTGCAGACCAGCGACTCCAGCGGCAGCAAGTACGGCGGCACGACCATCTCCCAGTCGTTCACCGCGGCCGGGTTCGAGCTGGCCGGCGTGAACTCCGGCCTGCCGGCCGCCGCCCCGCCCCCCGACTGGCTCCCGTACGTCAACAAGATCATGACCTCGGACGGCGGCAAGGCCCCCGACGTCGTCGTCTCGGTGATCGCCGGCACCAAGTTCAACGTCGGGCTCTACGCGGCGCTCAAGCGGGCCGGGTACAAGGGCGTGCTCACCGACGCCACCAGCTACGACCTGGCCATCCTCAAGGACCCGGCCGGCGCGCAGGCGCTCGACGGCGTGATCGCCGCGCCCATGTTCGAGCCGTTCGAGTCGCCGGCGCCCGAGATCGCCCAGCTCAAGAAGGACGTCGAGCAGGTCGCCCCCGGCACCGCGCTCACCCAGCACCTGGCGATCGGCTACTGGGCCGCCGACATCTTCCTCGACGTCCTCAAGCGCACCGGCAAGGACCTGACCAGGGAGAAGTTCCTGGCCACCGCCAACGGCGACTACGTCTACGAGAACCCCGGGTTCGGCCGCATCCGCTACCCGCGCGACCACAGCGAGCCGAACGGCTGCGGCGCCCTGGTCAAACTGGAGGGCGGGGCCTTCCAGGTGGCCAGGAGGATGGCCTGCTTCGACAACGTGCCGCTGAAATGATCCTCCAGTACGTGCTCAGCGGCCTGGTCACCGGGGCCGTCTTCGCGATCATGGGCTCCGGCCTGACCTTGTCGTACGCGGCGACCGGGGTGTTCAACTTCGCCCACGGCGCCGTCGGCTTCCTGGCCGCCCTGGTGTTCTACGAGCTCACCGCCGCCGCCGGGCTGCCCGCCTGGCTGTCGGCGGTGGTGGCGGCCGGGCTGTTCGCGCCCGCGCTCGGCTACCTGCTGCACCGGGCCATGTTCCGCGGGCTCGCCCAGGCGGGGGAGACCGCGCAGATCGTCGCCACCATCGGGCTCACGATCGCGCTGCCCGCGCTCGGCCTGCTGGCCGTGGAGCTGGCCGGGCTGCCCGCCACGGACGCCACCTCGCTGCCGCGCGGTGTCGGACCCCATCCGGCCGTGTCGCTCGACCCGCTCGGCGTGCGGCTGGACACCGACCAGCTCATCACCTTCGCCTTCTCGGCCGTCGCGGCGGCGGGGTTGTGGGCGTTCCTGCGGCACACGCCGTACGGGCTGCGCATGCGCGCCTCCGTGGACCGCCGCCGCCTGGCCACGCTGCGGGGCATCGACGCCGACGCCACCTCGGCGCTGGCCTGGATGCTCGGGTCGGGGCTCGCCGGGCTGGCCGGGGTGCTGGCGGCACCGGTGCTCGGGCTGGACGCGACGGCGTACACGGTGCTGCTGTTCGCCTCGGCGACGGCGGCGGTGTTCGGGCGGCTGCGCTCGATTCCCTGGACGTTCGCCGCCGGGCTCGCGCTCGGCGTCGTGCAGAACCTGGTCGCCGGGTACACCGACTTCCTGGAGGAGGTCACCGGGCTGCGCACGGCCGTGCCGGTGATCCTGCTGTTCGCCGGGCTGCTGCTGCTGAACCGGTCGCGGGAGCGGGTGGCGGGCAGCGCCGCCGAGGACGTCCCGCCGCCCGACCACCTGGCCGGGGTGCCGGCCTGGCGCAGGCGGCTGCCGTGGGCGGCGGGCCTGGCCGCGCTGGCGGTCTTCGCCCTGCTCGGGCCGGAGTACTACGTGGGCGTCGCGGCCCAGGGGCTGGTGCTGGCGCTGATCTTCTGCTCGTTCGTGGTGGTGACCGGGATCGGCGGCATGGTGAACCTGGCGCAGGCCGCCTTCGCCGCCATGGCGGCGCTGACCTGCGGGTGGGCGTTCGCCTCCGGGCTGCCGTTCGTCGTGGCGATCCTGCTCGGGGTGGCCGCCGCGGGGGCCGTCGGGCTGGTCGTGGCGCTGCCCGCGCTGCGGCTGGGCGGGCGGGTGCTGACGCTGGCCACGCTGGCCCTGGCGCTGCTGGCCGACCAGGTGCTGTTCCAGGTGGACGCCTTCAGCAACGGGACCATCGGATGGGCGCTGCCGGCGCTCGGGCTCGGCTTCGCCGACACCTCCGACCCGCGGGTGCGGGTGGCCGTGCTGCTGGCGCTGATCGGGCTGGTGGCGCTGCTGGTGCGCAACCTGGAGCGGTCGGCGTCGGGGCGGGCCGTCCTCGCCGTGCGGTCGGCGCCCGCGGCGGCCGTCACCTCCGGGCTGTCCGCGCCGCGGGCCAAGATCGTGCTGTTCGTGCTGGCGTCGGCGATCGCCGGGCTCGGCGGGGTGCTGTTCGCGATCTCCAAGGGGTCGGTCACGGCCACCGACCTGCCGGCGTTCGCCGGGTTCGTCTGGCTGGCGGTGGTGGTGCTGCAGGGCGTGCGCAGGATCGGCGGGGCGGTGCTCGGCGGGCTGGTCGCGGTGGCCGTGCCCGAACTGCTGGCGACCTGGGACGTGTCCGCGCACGTCGGGTCGATCCTGTTCGGCGCGGGCGGCATGATCCTGGCCCGGCATCCGGACGGCGTGCTCACCCAGCTCGCCGAGGCCCGCCATCGCCGCCGCGCCCGCCGCCTCCCCGCCGCTGCTGCCATCGCTCCTTCCACCGCTTCCTCCACCGCTTCTTCCGGCACGCCTGCCGCGCCTCCGGCCGGGCGTGGCGGGTCCGGCGGGTCGCTGTTCGTGCTGGAGGACGTCGTGGCGGGCTACGCCGACTGCACCGTGCTGCGCGGGGTGCGGCTGGAGGTGCGGCCCGGCGAGGTGGTGGCGCTGCTCGGCGCGAACGGCGCGGGCAAGTCCACCGCGTGCGCCGTCGCCGCCGGGGACCTGCCGGTGACCGGCGGCCGGATCCTGCTCGACGGCGTGGACGTCACCGCCTGGCCGGCGCACCGGCGGGCGCGCGCCGGCGTCCTGCTGGCCCCCGAAGGGCGGGGCGTCTTCCCCGGGCTCACCGTGGAGGAGAACCTGCGCACCTGGCTGGACGATCCGGAGCCGGTCTACCGGCGCCTGCCGCAGCTCGCGGCCCGCCGTACGGTGGCCGCGGGCGCGCTGTCGGGCGGCGAGCAGCAGCTCCTCACGCTGGCCCCGGCCCTGGTGCGCCCGCCGCGGGTGCTGATCGCCGACGAGCCCTCGCTCGGCCTGGCCCCGCTCGTGGTGCGGCAGGTGTTCGACGTCTTCGCCGAGCTGCGCGACCGGGGCGTGGCGCTGCTGCTGGTCGAGGAGAAGGCGACCGAGGCGCTGGCCGTCGCCGACCGGGTCGCGTTCATGCGGCTGGGCGCCGTCACCTGGACGGGCCCCCGCTCGGAGGTGGACGGCGACCGGCTGACCGCCGCCTACCTGGGGGTGAGGTGAATGCTGGCGGTGCAGGGCGTGTCCGTGGCCTTCGGCGGCGTCAGGGCGCTGGACGGCGTCTCGTTCGAGGCCGGGCCCGGCCAGGTCTGCGGGGTCATCGGGCCGAACGGCGCGGGCAAGACCACGCTGTTCGACGTGGTGTCCGGGCTGCGCAGGCCGGTCGCGGGCCGGGTCACGCTGGACGGGCGCGACCTGACCGGCGTGTCCGCGCTCCGGCGGGCCAGGGCCGGCGTGCGCAGGACGTTCCAGCGCACGCAGGTGTTCGGCCGGCTCACCGTGGCCCAGAACGTGCTGGCCGCGCTCGACTGGCACGGCGGTGGCGGCGGACTGGCCGCCGACCTGGCCGGGTGGCCGAGCCGGCGGCGGATCGAGCGCGAGCGCGGCGCGCGCGTGGCCGAGGTGCTCGACCTGTGCGGGCTCACCCCGCTGCGCGACGCGTACGCCGCCGCGCTGCCGGTCGGGCAGCGCCGGATGGTGGAGCTGGCCCGTGCCCTCGCGGACCGTCCGCGGCTCCTGCTGCTGGACGAGCCGACCTCCGGCCTGGACGCCGCCCAGACCGCCCGGCTGGGCGAGGTCGTCAGGGCTCTGGACACCACCGTGCTGCTGGTCGAGCACGACATGGGCTTCGTCATGGAGATCTGCGACCGGATCGTCGTCCTGGACCTGGGCAGGGTCATCGCGGCCGGGACGCCGGCGCGGGTCAGGGACGATCCGGTGGTGCGGGCCGCGTACCTAGGCTGAGTGCCGTTCGGTGAAGGACAGGATGCGGCGCCAGGCGTCCTGGCAGATGTGCTCCCACTCCTTGAACGAGCGGTCGAAGAAGGAGTGGGGCGCGCCCTCGTAGACGTGGGTCTCGTGCTCGGTGCCCACCCGGTCCAGCGCCGCGGTGTAGGCGTCGAACTCTTCCGGGCTCGACACCTTGTCCGCGCCGCCCCTGAGCAGCAGCAGCGGCGCGCCGGGGCCGGTCGTCGGCTCGTCGATGAAGCGCAGCGCGCCGTAGAAGCCGATGCTCCCGGCCAGGCCGTTGCCCTCCGCTCCCTGACGCCACGACAGGGCGCCGCCCATGCAGAAGCCGACCGTGAACACCGGGCCGCCGGCGGCCAGCTCGGCGGTCGCCGCCGCCGCGTCGGCCTGCACCTGGTCGAGCTTGAGCTGGTCGACGTGGGGCATGTAGTCGAAGTCGTCGCCCCGGTCGTCGGTCCCGGCGGTGCGGCCGAAGTAGTCGATCGCGATCGTGCGGAACCCGGCCTCGGCGAAGCGCACCGCGAGGTCGCGGTAGAACGGGTGCAGGCCGCGCACGTCCGGCATGATCACCACGCCGCGGCCGTTCGGCTCGGCCGGGTCGGCCCGGTAGGCCATGAAGCGGGTGCCGTCGGCGGAGGTCAGCGTGATCTGCTCGTGCGCCGCCACCCCGCCCCGGATCGGCGGGGCGGGCGGCCGGCTGTCGGTGGAATGACACATGTGCCCAGCATGCCCAAGGTGATCGCCCGTCATCCACCTTCGTCCTCAGTACGGCGGCGCCGCCCGGAACGCCGCCAGCAGGTGGGCCCGCACCCGCCCCACGGCCGGCCTGGCCGGCGCCCCCGACCGTACGGCCAGGTAGCCGGTGTTGATCGGCGGCTCCGCCGGCTCGGCCAGCACGACCAGCGTGCCCTCGGCCAGGTCGCGCCGGCACAGGTACGCGGGCAGGACGGAGACGCCCATGCCGGCCCGCACCGCGCTCAGCACGCCGCGCAGGTCCGGGATGACGACCTGCGCGGCCATCGACGGCCGCCGCCCGAAGACGGCCCGCCAGTAACGGCGCACGATGGGCAGGTCCTCGGCGTAGGCCACCACGGGCACCGCGGCCAGCTCCTTGGGCCCGACCCGGCCGGGCGGCAGCGCGCGGGCCACGGACGGCGCCGCCACCAGGACGAACTCCTCGTCGTAGACCGGGTCCGCCTGGACGCCGCGCACCCGGGGCCGGATCGTGGACAGCACCAGGTCGAGCCGTCCGGCGGCGAGGTCGGCCAGCAGGTCGTCGGCCAGGCCGAGGGTGGTGCGCAGGCGCAGCCCGTCGCGGACGAGCGGGGCGAGCATCGGCATGACCTCCTCGCACAGGAACTCGGCCGGGCCGCCCAGGTGCACGGCCTCGTCCGAGGGCAGCTCCGAGCCGGCCACCTCCTCCAGCGCGTCGAGGGCCGGGGCCACCCGGCGGGCCAGCTCGTCGGCGGCGGGGGTGGGCGCGACACCGCGCGGCAGCCGGTCGAACAGCGGCCGGTCGAGCGTCGCCTCCAGCGTCTTGACCTGGGCGGTCACCGCGGGTTGCGAGAGGCCGAGCGTCTGCGCGGCGGCGGTGATGGAGCCGGTCCTGTGGACGGCGAGGAAGGTCCGCAGCAGGTCCAGCGAGAGAGACGACATATCAGCATTCTGATGCCACGACCGACATTTCGCTATTTGTGGCTGATGGGCCTTCCTGGCCATGCTCGAAGGCATGAGCAAGCGCATCCTGATCGTGTTGACCAGCCACGACGACCTCGGCGGCGTGGAGCGTACCGGATACTACGTGCCCGAGGCGGCCCATCCCTGGCAGATCTTCACCAAGGCCGGCTTCGAGGTGGACGTCGCCAGCATCGCCGGCGGCCGCCCGCCGCGCGACGGCCACGACCCGGACGACCCGGCGCAGGCCGCCTTCCTCGCCACCGGCCTGGACGAGGACACCGCCCCCCTCTCCGGCGTGGACGCCTCGGCCTACGACGCCGTCCTGTACGCCGGCGGCCACGGCACCATGTGGGACTTCCCCGCCGGCCCCGACGTGGCCCGGGTCGGCCGCGAGGTCTACGAGCGCGGCGGCGTGGTCGCGGCGGTCTGCCACGGCCCGGCCGCGCTGGTCGGCCTGACCCTGTCCGACGGCTCCCACCTGGTGGACGGACGGCGGGTGGCCGCCTTCACCAACAGCGAGGAGACCGCGCGGGGCGTGGCGGGGGTGGTGCCGTTCCTGCTGGCCGACGCGCTGACCGAGCGCGGCGCCCGGCACGAGCCCGCCCCCGACTGGCAGCCGCAGGTCGTCGTGGACGGCCGGCTGGTCACCGGCCAGAACCCGGCCAGCGCCGCGCCCCTGGCCGAACAGGTCGTCACCCTGCTGAGCCGACCCCGGCTGACCCCCCGCTGACCCCGGCCGACCCCGGCCGAGGTCGCCGGACGGCGGGCGGGGCGCGCGCAACGGCAGCCGGATGGCGGTTGCCGCGCCGGCGCGCGAGATCCGACCATCGAGGGGTACGGCAAGCCCCCTCCGTGGAAGGAAGTCCTCATGGCGTTCCACCCCAACCTCGATCCGGACCTGCGTGCCGCCCTGGAGAACGCGCCCTTCCCGGCGTTCGACGTGACGGCGCTCGACGCGGAGGAGCTGGCCGGGCACCGGGCCCAGATCCACGCGATGCTGGCCGCGATGCCACCCGCCGAGACCGAGGTGCGGATCGAGGACCGCCGCGTCCCCGGCCCCGACGGCGAACCGGACATCCGGGTCCGCGTCTACCGCCCCGCGCAGGACGGCGCCGGCCGGCCCGGCCTCTACTGGATCCACGGCGGCGGCATGATCGTCGGCATGCCCGAGGTGGACGAGGCCACGATGATCGAGTACGTCGAGCGGCTCGGCGTCGTCGTGGTCTCCGTGGACTACCGTCTCGCGCCCGAGCACCCGCACCCGGCGCCGGTCGAGGACTGCTACGCGGGGCTGGTGTGGACCGCCAAGAACGCCGAGGAGCTGGGCATCGACCCCGCCCGGCTGGCCGTCGGCGGGGCCAGCGCGGGTGGGGGGCTGGCCGCCGGGACCGTGCTGCTCGCCCGCGACCGGGGCGGCCCCGAGGTGGTCCTCCAGCTGCTGATCTGCCCGATGCTCGACGACCGCAACACCACACCGTCGAGCCTGGAGTTCACCGAGGCCGTGGTCTGGGACCGGGCCGCGAACCTGTACGGCTGGTCCGCCCTGCTCGGCGACCGGGCGGGCGGCCCGGACGTCCCGCCGTACGCGGCGCCGGCGCGGGCCGAGGACCTGTCGGGGCTGCCGCCCGCGTTCGTCGACGTGGGCGAGCTGGAGGTGTTCAGGGACGAGGACATCGACTACGCCCAGCGGCTCGCGCGGGCCGGGGTGTCCACCGAGTTCCACCTCTACCCGGGGGCGTTCCACGGGTTCGACGTCATGGTGCCCGACACCCCGCTGAGCAGGCGGGCGCGGGAGACCCGGCTGGCCGCGCTCAGGCGGGCGTACCGCCTGTAGCGGCGGCGGCGTCGGCGTTCGCGGCGGTGGTGGCGTCGGCCGTGGTGGTGTTCGCGGTGGTGGCGTTCGCGAGGAGGCGCAGCAGGGCCAGGGCGAGGTGGGCGCGCAGGCGTCCGGCCGGGTCGGCGAGGGAGAAGCCCAGCGCCGACTCCGCCCGCGCGATGCGGGCGGCCATCGAGCTGTGGTGCAGGTGCGCCCCGGTGGCGGCGGCGCGGACCGATCCGGCCGAGCACAGCGCGCGCACCGCGAGCAGGTGGTCCTCGCTCAGCCGCGCCATCGCCCGCACGTCGGCCAGCTCCGCGACGGCCGGGCCGGGCAGGTCGGCGAACAGCGCGAGCGCGCCGAGATCGGTCCAGCGCACCACCCGGTCGTGCGGGCCGGTGAAGCGCAGCGCCGTGCGGGCCTTGGCCCACGACTCGGCGGCGTGCGACCCGGGCAGCTCGGGGCCGATGCCCACGCGGGCGCCCTCGGGCAGCTCGCCCTCGACGGTGGTGGCCACCAGCGCGGCCTGGGTGTCGCCGATCCTGGCCGTACGCACGCGGTGCCCCATCGCCCGCAACCCGGCCGCAAACGGGTCGCCGGGGAGGGGAAACGCCGTGGTCTGGAGCGGGTCGCCGGGGAGGGGGGACGCGGTGGCCTGGAGCGGGTCGCGGGGGAGGGGGGACGCGGTGGCCTGGAGCGGGTCGCTGGGGAGGGGGGACGCCGTGGTCCGGAGCGGGTTGCTGGGGAGGGCGAAGGCCAGGGCCTGGAGTGGGGTGGATGGTGCGAAGCCGAGCAGGCGGAGCGCCCGCGCGCGTTCCGCCTCGCCGGTCTCGGCCGACAGCACCAGCTCGACCAGCGCCGGGTCCCGGCCCTCGCGGGCCTGCGCGGCGGCGCGTTCCAGGGTCAGCTCGGCGGCGGCGGCGAACCGTTCGAGCACGATGTCGTCGAGGTCGTGCGGGGCGCCCTCGCGTTCCATCCACACGCTGCCCAGGCCGCCGCTCAGCTCCCTCGCCCGCGCCCCCTCCTGGGGCCCTGCCCCGGCCCGCTTCCCCGCGCCTGGCGTCTGCGCGTCGGCGGCCCGGCCGTCCGGGCCCGTCCGGAGGCGCCGGCCGGCGGTGGCGTCGTGCAGGCCGACCGGACATCGCGCCAGCCGCGCGGTCGCCGCGAGCAGCACCGGCACGGTGACGTGGTCGCGCACCAGCGAGTCGAAGTAGGCGATGACCCGCACCGCGCTCTCGGCGTCGGTGTCGAGCGTGGAAAGCCGGAGCAGAAGACCCTGCACGACGTCCACACTAGGCCGACGGACGGCGGCCTGGCCAGCGGACCAAGCGTGCGCTAGTTTGGTTTCGTGGATCTCGACTTCTCCCCGGCCGAGCTGGACTTCCGCGCCGAGGTTCGCGACTGGCTGGCCGCCCACGTGCCCGAACGGCTCCCGCCGATGGACACCGCCGAAGGCTTTCGGGCCCACCGTGCCTGGGAGGCGCTGCTGGCCGGTGAGCGGCTGTCGGTCGTCTCCTGGCCGCGCGAGTACGGCGGCCGGGCCGCGTCCCTGATCGAGTGGCTGATCTTCGAGGAGGAGTACTGGGCCGCCGGCGCCCCCGCCCGGGTCAGCCAGAACGGCATCTTCCTCCTGGCCCCCAGCCTCATGCGCTTCGGCACCCCCGAGCAGCGGCGACGCTGGCTGCCCCGGATGGCGACGGCCGAGGACGTGTGGGCGCAGGCCTGGTCCGAGCCCGAGGCCGGCAGCGACCTCGCCGCGCTCACCGCCCGCGCCGAACGCGCCGACGGCGGCTGGCTCCTGTACGGGCACAAGACCTGGAGCTCCCGGGCCGCCCACGCCTCCCACGGCTTCGGCCTCTTCCGCACCTCCGGCGCGCGGCACAAGGGCCTGACGTACTTCCTGTTCCCCCTGGACGACGTCGCCGTCCGGCCGATCGCGCAGCTCGACGGCCTGCCCGGGTTCGCCGAGCTGCACTTCGACGGGGTGTTCGCGCCCGACTCCATGGTGCTCGGCGAGCCGGGCGACGGCTGGCGGATCGCGATGTCCACCACCTCCTCCGAACGCGGCCTGACCCTGCGCAGCCCCGGCCGCTTCCTCGCCACCGCCGACCGCCTCCTCGACCTGGCCCTGGACGCCGACCCCGCCCTCGCCGACCGGGCCGCGCGCTGCTGGACGGCGGCCGAGGCGTACCGGCTGCACACCTTCGCCACCGCCCGCCGGATCATGGCCGGGGCCGAGATCGGGGCGGCGGCCAGCATGGGCAAGGTCTTCTGGTCGGAGCTGGACCTGCGCATGCACGAGCTGGCCATGGAACTGCTCGGCGACCGCGCCGGCGGGACGGCCTGGCTGGACGGCTTCCTGTTCTCGCTGGCCGGGCCCATCTACGCGGGCACCAACGAGATCCAGCGCAACATCATCGCCGAGCGTGTCCTGGGCCTGCCCCGATGACCCTTCTGGAGTCGCCCTCATGCACTTCGCCTTCACCGACGAGCAACTCGCCCTGGGGGCGACCGTCCGCGACGTGCTGCGGGCGCACTGCCCGCCCGGCGCGCTGCGGACCGAACGCCGTCCCGCCTGGGACCGGCTGGCCGAGCTGGGGTTCTTCGGGCTGCTGCTGCCGCCGGAGCTCGACGGGCTCGGGCTCGGGCTGACCGACGTGCTGCCCGCGGTCGAGGAGACCGGGCGGGCCTGCCTGCCGGGGCCGGTGGTCGAGACGGCGGTGGCGGCGGCGTTCCTGACGCCCTTCCTGGCGCCCGAGGCGGCCAAGCTGGCCTCGGGCGGGGTGTGCGTGGGGGTGCTGCTGCCGGGGGAGGCGTACATGGCCGACGCCGATCTCGCCGACGTGCTCGTCGTGGCGCGTACGGGGGAGGGGGTGCGGGTGCTGGCGGGGCACGAGGCGCGGCTCACCGCTGTGCCCGGCGTGGATCCGTGCCGGCCGTTGTTCGACGTCGCCTTCGAAGCGTCCGGACATGCCGATCCCGGCGCGGACCGGGTGGCGCTCGCGGCGCGGGCCGTCGCGGTGGCGACCGCCGCCCAGCTGATCGGGGTCGCGCGGGAGCTGCTCGCGGTCTCGGTGTCGTACGCGGGGGTCAGGAGGCAGTTCGGCGCGGCGATCGGGTCCTTCCAGGCCGTCCGGCACCGGCTCGCCGACGTGGCGGTCGCCGTCGAGTTCGCCGCGCCGCTGGTGCACCGCGCGGCGCTGTCCGTCGACCGGGACGCGCCCACGGCCGGACGGGACGCCGGCGCCGCCAAGGCCGCGGCGGGCGAGGCGGCGACGCTGGCCGCCCGCGTCGCCCTGCAGACCCACGGCGCGATCGGCTACACCGAGGAGCTGGACCTGCGGTTCTGGCTCGCGCGGGCCTGGTCCCTGTCGGCCGCGCACGGCACCACCGCCGCCCACCGCGAACACGTCCGCGCCTGCCTGGGCACCCGCGACCTGCGGAGGTATCCGTGAAGTACGGCGTGCCGCTGGGCCTGCTGCACCCGGACGCCTGGAAGGACGTGGCCGTGGCCGCCGACGAGCTGGGGTTCGAGTCGGTGTGGCTGCCCGAGCACCTGGTGTTCGCCACCGACCTGTCGCTCGCCGTCTACCCGGGCACCGAGGACCCCGGCATCAAGCCGACGACCCCGCTGTTCGACGCCCCGGCCTACCTGTGCTGGCTGGCCGGGCTCACCACCCGCGTCCGGCTCGGCACCGCCGTGCACCTGCTGGCGCTGCGCCACCCGTTCGTCTCGGCCCGCGCCTTCGCCACCCTGGACGTGGTGTCGGACGGACGGGCGATCTGCGGCGTGGGCGCGGGCTGGTACCGCGGGGAGTGGGCGGCGGCCGGGCTGCCCTTCGAGACCCGCGGCGCCCGCCTGGACGAGGTGATCGAGATCGTCCGGCGGCTCTGGACCGAACCCGTGGTCGCCCATTCCGGACGGTTCTACCGGTTCCCGGAGGTCGCCTTCGAGCCCAAGCCCGTGCAGGGACGGCTGCCGGTGCTGGCCGGCGGGGAGTCGGCGGCGGCGCTGCGCCGGGCGTCCCGGCTGTGCGACGGGTGGATCAGCATGCCGCACACGGTCGAGTCCATCAGGCCGCAGCTGGCGCGGCTGGGGGCGGGGGTGCCGGTCACGGCGCACGCGTACGCGCTGGGCTCTCCCGGGGAGGTGGCCGCCTGGGCGGAGCTGGGGGTGGAACGGCTGATCGTCCGGCCGTGGACGCGCAGCCGGGACGCGGTCACCCGCCTGGCCGCCTTCGCCGCCGACTACGACGTGACCTGACCCCGCCGGGCGCCGCCCGCCCGGCCCTCCCCGGCATCCCGCCGCCCCGGCGGGCCGTCCTCAGGCGGGCTGACGTCCCCAGTCGGGGGTGCTGACGATCTCGCGGGTGGGGGTGCGGTGACGGCGGCCGCGCAGAGGGGCGTCCTGGACGAAGGCGTCGATGGTGCTCGTGCCGCCGGACTGCTGGCGCGGGCCTCGCGGGTGCTGCGAGACCGCGGTCCCGGCAGCCCCGGCGGTTACGGCGGTTCCGGCGCGACGGTGGCGGCGGCCGCGCGGGACGGAATCGGCGGTGAACTCGTCCATGAAGAAGGGGTGCTCGGAGGCGTACGCGTCCAGGAGCGGCTCGCTGCGGCGGCGACGGCCCTGGTACGTCGCGCCGATCCCGGACGCCTGGGCGGCCCGCGGCGTCGTCCTCGTCCGGGCGGTCACCTCGGCGCCCGGGCGGGGGCTGGGGGAGAAGGCGCTGAACGTGCTCGTCGCCGGAGGCAGCGAGATCGGCACCATCGGGCCGGTGTCGAACATGGGCTCGAAGGGCGCCGTGTCGGGGGCGGGCCGGAACGAGGCGCTGTCCAGCCGCCGCGGCGGGGCCATCCGGTCGGTGAACGGCTCGAACGCGTCCACACCGGCCGCGACCTCGCCGCCCGCGGGGCCGAACTCGGGGACGGGGGCGGCGAACTCGAAGGTACGGTTCCTGCCGGCCTCGAAAGAGCCCGCGCCAAGCTCGGAGCGGCCGCCCTGACCGGTCTCGGGAGAGACGGCCGCGCGTTCGAAGCCGCCTTCCCGGCCGGTCTCGGAGCCGCCTTCCCGGCCGGTGCCGGGGGAGCCTGCGGCGAGTTCGAAGCGGTGCCTCCGGCCGGTCTCGTGCGAGGCGGCCGCGCGTTCGAGGCCCGTGCCGGAAGGAGTGGTGGTGAGTTGGAAGGGGTCGGCGGGGTCGGCGGTGGTCCGCAGCGCGGAGGGCCGGGTGTGCTCGTGGCGCGTCTCCGCGGGACGGCGGCGACGCCGGTGGCGTGAGGGGGCGGCGTGGGTGCCGCGCCTGGAACGCGTCCCGGGAAGGGGCACGGCGACGGGCACGGGAACAGGCAGAGCGACGGGCACGGCGATGCCGGCAGTGACGCCCGTGGCGATGCCGGCAGTGACCCCCGCGGTGACACCCGCGCTGACGCCCGTGGAGGTGCTCTCTGCCGAGGTGACGCTCAGAGCGGCGGTGCTCAGAGTGACGCCTTCCCTCGCGGAGAGGGTCGCGGCGGCGCGTACGCGGGCGGCCTTCGCCGAGGCGGTCGCCGGGCGGAGGCGGCTCTGGCGGGTCTTCGCCAGGGCGACGAGCGCCAGCGCGGCGATCAGCGCGGACCCGACCAGCGACGGGGAGCCGATCGCGGGGATCGAGCCGGTCGAGGAGGCGTCCACGAGCGTGGGAAGGGGCTCGGCGGTGGCGGACGTGGTGTCGGCGGTCGTCGCCTTGGCGTGCTTGGACTTCTGTCCCGACTTCCCGGCCGCCGCCGTCGGCACGGGCGCCGCCCCCGTCGCCGGCGAGGCGGACGCGGACGGCGCGGCGGGGGACGCCGGAGGCGAGGACGCCGTGGTCCTGGCGGGCTTGTCGGACTCGGCCTTCGGACGCGCGGCGAGCGGGGCCTCGACGGCGCGCTCCTGCTCGACGTGCGGGATCAGGGAGCTGAGCGAGTCGGCGGGGAGCTGGAGCGTTCCCACGTCGGTGCCGGGCCTGGCGGGCGTCGCCGCCTGCTCGTCGGCCCGCTGCTGGGCCGCCTCCTCGTCGAGACGGGCCTTGATGCGCTCGGGGTAGCCGTACCCGACGACCTTGCTGGTGTCGCGCTCCTTGCGCTTGGCGACGCCGCCGTCGATGTTGCCCTCGATGGTGAAGATCGTGTCGCCCTCGACCCGCGTGACGATGCCGACGTGGTCGATATTGTCGATCTTGCCGGTGCCGCTCCAGTCGTAGAAGACGAGCGCGCCGGGCTTGGGCGTCTTCCCCCAGGCATCCTGCGCCTTGAACCATTCGGCGTGCCGTACGGTCCAGGCGAACTGCCCGATCCACTCCTGGTAGCCGAGCTTGTGCGCGGCCCAGGAGAGGTACATGTCACACCAGGGTGCGGCGGAGTAGTCGGCGTCGAACTCGACGGTCTTGCCGTACCAGTCGCCGAACTTGGTGTACGCACCGGCCTTCTCGGCGTAGCCGAGCTGGCTCTCCAGCAGGTCGATGTACTTCTGCATCTCGGGCGTCATGGAAGTATGGGGGAACCTTCCGGTCAAGATCCGGATTTATCCACACATACTCGGGTACACGGGGGTAACCCGGGACATGTGTGGCAAAACCGGAAACCTGTAGTCTTCCGTGCGGTGCGAGGTTACCGCTTCGTGACCAAGGTCAAGCACGCCCCAAGAGAAGGCAAAGACATCACCGGGCGCATAACCGCAGCTCAACCAAGCTGGCGGACCGGCCCAGGGTGGGTGATTTAACAGGAAAAGGCGCGCGTGTCGCGCCCAGCGGGCCTAGTAACCGGCCCCGGTGAGCAACCCTCCGTCCACCGTGAACTCACTCCCCGTGCAGTAGCTGGCCCGGTCCGAGGCCAGGAACGCGACCACGTGCGAGACCTCCACCGGCTTCGCGAACCGCTTGATTGACCATGGACTTCACGAACGCCTCCGCGTCCACCTCGGCCATCAGGTCCGGGTTCACCGCCATCGCCGTGTTGATCGCCCCCGGATGCACCGAGTTCACCCGGATTCTGAACCGGGCCAGCTCCCGCGCGGCCGACTTGGTCAGCCCGCGCACCGCGAACTTCGAGGCCGCGTACGCCGACAACCCCTCCGCCCCGACGAACCCCTCGATCGAGGAGATGTTCACGATGGCGCCGCGTCCGGCCGCCTTCATGGGCTCGATCACCGACTTGACCCCCAGCCAGGTGCCCTTGAGGTTCACGTCGATCACCCGGTCGAAGTCCTCGGGCGCCATGTCCTGGATGCGGCCGTAGGTGAGGATGCCGGCGTTGTTCACCAGGACGTCGAGCCGGCCGTGCAGCTCCGTGGCCGTGCCGACGGCCCGCCGCCATTCGTCCGGGCTGCGCACGTCGTGCCGCACGTACGCGGCCCCGGTCTCGGCGGCCAGCGCCTTGCCCTCCTCCTCCAGCACGTCGCCGAAGACCACCCGCGCGCCCTCTTCGAGGAACAGGCGCACGTGCGACTCGCCCATGCCCCTGGCCCCGCCCGTGATCAGCGCGACCTTGCCGTCAAGCAGTCCCACGACTACCTCCTGCCGCGACGGCCGCCGCGGCCGCCTCCATGGAGCGGTAGACGGGGACGCCCGCCGCCGCCGCGATCCGCCGTACCTCGTCCTCCACGCCCGCGGGCGCGCACTCGCCGTTCCTGGTGACGAGCGTGATCCTCACCCGCGGCAGTGCCTCCTGCGCGGCGGCCAGCGCCCGCGCGTAGGCGTACAGGGGCTCGGCCGCGTCGCCGTAGGTGAAGAAGCTCTGCACGTTCACGTGGGCGACCACGTCCGCGTAGGGCTCCCGCCGGACGATCGCCCCGATCACCTCCGGCACCAGCCCGGGACGCCCGCGCGGCCCCACCGGCACCTCCAGCGGGTTGCCCGCGGCGGCCAGGCCGAGCCCGTCGAGCACGCCTTCCGGCAGCGGGGCGAGCCGCACCCCGGCCCGGTCGAACGCGTCGGCCGCCAGCACGCCCGCGCCGCCGCTCGGCCCGATCACCAGCACCCGGTCGCCGTCCGTCACGCGGGAGCCGTGCGCCTGGAAGAAGGCCAGCACGCCGATCAGGTCGTCCTGGGAGGAGACCAGCGCCGTGCCGGTCTGGGCCGCGACCGCCGCCCACACCCGCAGGTCGCTCACCATGCCGCCGGTGTGCGAGAGCGCCGCCCGCTGTCCCTGCGAGCTGCGCCCGCCGACCAGCAGCGCCACCGGCAGCCCCGCCGCGCGCAGCGCCTCGTGCAGCTCCCGGCCGCCGCGCGGGTCCTCCAGGTAGAGCCCGACGGCCCGCGTCTCGGGGTCGCGGGCCAGCCAGGACAGCAGCTCGGCTGGGGTCACGTCGGCCGCGTTCCCCACGGTGACGACCCGGCTGAACGCCAGCCCGCGCCGCTCCCCGACCTTGATCACCTCGCCCGCGAGGCCGCCGCTCTGCGAGATCAGCGCGACCGTCCCCGCCGGTCCGACCCCGCCGCCGACGAACGTCTGCCGGCCGCGCGGGCAGTACACGCCCATGCAGTTGGGGCCGAGCAGCCGGGTGCCCGCCGCGCGGGCGGCCGCGGCCAGGTCGCGTTCCAGGTCCGCGCGCCCGGCCTCGCCGAACCCGCCGCTCATCACCTGCACGTACGGGATGCCCGACGCCTGCCGCACGACCTCGGCGCACCGCTCGGCGGGCACCGCCACCAGCGCGTAGTCCACGTCGGCGGCGGCCAGTGACGGCACCGCGGGCACCCCCGCCACCTCGGCGGCCGACGGGTGCACGGCCACCAGCGGCACCCCGGCCGCCCGGTAGAAGTCGAGGAACATGTTCCCGAAGTTCGGCCTGCTCGCCGAGGCGCCGACGACGGCCACCGCGCGGGGCTCGAAGAGCGGCAGGAAGTCGGCCGGCTCGCGGGTGGCGGGCGGGCGCGGCCGGCCGGGCAGGTAGCGCGCGTCCACGGCGGTCACGCCGGAAGGGGTGGCGATGACCGGGTTTAGCTCGAACTCGCCCAGTTCCAGCCGTTCCCACAGGCCGCTGGGGCCGCCGACCGTCATGAGCAGCTTGACGACGGCGTCCACGTCCACGGGCGGGCTGCCGCGGTGGCCGTGGAGGAGGGCCGCGCCGCGCAGCTCGTCCAGCATGAGGCGCGCGTCCCGCTCGGAGATCGGGCAGAGGCGCAGCGCCGTGTCGCGCATCGCCTCCGTCCAGACGCCGCCCAGCCCGGCCAGCAGCACCGGGCCGAACCCCGGGTCGCCGACCAGCCCGACGATCAGCTCCACCCCGGCGGGCGCCTGCTCCTCGACCAGGAACCCCTCCACGTCGAGCCGGGAGCGCATCTCCGCGGCCGCCGCGGCGAGGCCGTCCGCCCGCAGGCCGAGCCGTACGGCCCCCGCCTCCGACTTGTGCACCAGCCCCGGGCCGAACGCCTTCAGCACCAGCGGCTCGGCCAGCTCCCCGGCCGCCGCGAAGTCCAGGTCACGCACCACCACCCCACGCGGCACCGGCACCCCGGCCGCCGCGACCAGCTCCTTGACCTCGTGCTCGCGGGGGGTGCGGGGGGTGTCGTGCGTGTGAGGGGCGCGGGGGAGGTCCCGGTTCCCGTGGTCCTGGGCGCTCACCCGAGCAGGTGCCCGTGCTGCTCGCGGATCCGGCGGCGCAGCAGCTTGCCGGGGCCGCCGGAGGCGTCCTGCGAGTGCGGCAGCTCGCCGGTCACCACGATGTGGTCGGGCCGCTGGTGCGGGGGCAGCGTGTCGGCCAGGGCGAGCGACAGCTTGGCGGCGTCCAGCGACTGCCCGGCGCGCGGCACGACCGCCAGCAGCACCCGCTGCTCGTCCGCCCCCTCGGGGACGCCCACCGCGCCGGCCTCCGCCACGCCGTCCAGCGCCGAGACGGCCTCCTCGATCGTGGCCGGCTGCGTCCACTGGCCGTGCTTGAGTATGGAGTCCTCGCGGCGGCCGAGGACGCGCAGCACGCCGTCGGCCGACAACGTCCCGAGGTCGCCGCCCACGTACCACTCGCCGCGCAGGACGCCGTGGTCCTCCGTGCCGTCGTAGCCCGCCATGCGGTGCGGCCCGGCCAGGTTGATCTCGCCGACCTCGCCGGTCACCGCGGCGCCGGACGGGCCGGTGATCCGTACGGCGTTGCCCGTGCGCGCCCGCCCCGACGACCCGAGCGGCGTCGAGCCGTCGTCCACGCGGCCCATGCACGTGTACGGCGCCTCTGTCTGCCCGTAGTAGGAGTAGACCCCCGCCCCGGGCAGCCTGGCCTTGATCCGGTCGAGCATGGTCGCGGTCAGCGGCTCGCCGCCCAGCATGATCACCTGGATCGACGACAGGTCCACCCCCTCGTGCTCGGACGTCCCCAGCAGCGCCGCGTAGAACGACGGGATCTGCGACACGTGGGTGACCCGTTCGCGTGGCACCACGCGCAGGAAGTTCGCCGGCCCCCAGTCCTGCTCCAGAACCAGGCGCATGCCCGCGTACAGGGCGGGGCCGACGATGGCGGGGAAGCCGATGCCCCAGATGATCGCGCCGGTGCCGAACACCGAGTCGGGGCCGCGCGGCACGTCCAGCCAGATCTGGGCGGTCGCCAGGGAGGAGGCGTGGGTGTGCACGACGGCCTTCGGCAGGCCGGTCGTGCCGGAGGTGTAGTAGAGGGCCAGCGGGTCGTCGTGGAAGCCGCCCAGCGGCGGTTCCTCCTCCAGGCCGCCGGTCAGCTCACCGGCGTCGATCCAGGTGGTGACCTGCGGGAGGGCGTCCCTGATGCCGTCGACCAGGTCGGCGACCGTGGAGTCGTACACGAAGGCCGTGCAGCCGGAGGCGGCCACCACCGCCCGCAGCGTCTCGGCCGGCCAGTACGGGTTGAGCGCCGCCGTCACCGCGCCGATCTTGGCCTGGGCCAGGTAGACCTCGGCGACCAGCAG
Organism: Nonomuraea sp. NPDC004702; assembly: GCF_053601695.1. Classification (NCBI taxonomy): domain Bacteria; kingdom Bacillati; phylum Actinomycetota; class Actinomycetes; order Streptosporangiales; family Streptosporangiaceae; genus Nonomuraea; species Nonomuraea sp. NPDC004702. Next base: position 143,405 of record NZ_JBSGCE010000013.1, on the reverse strand, counting down.
CGTCTCGTTGAGCAGCGCCGCCACCCGCTGCCCGGCGGTGATCCCGGCCGCCAGCAGCGCGTTCGCCCGGCGGTTGACGGCCCGGTTCAGCTCGTCGTAGGTGAAGCTGCGCTCCCCGCAGTACGTCAGCGCCACCCGGTCGGGCGTGCGCAGCGCTCCCGCGGTCAGGATCGCGTGGCCGTAGTTGCCGTAGGGTGATCGCGCCATGGGGGGTGCCTCCAGGTCAGAGGGGCGAGTAGAGCACGAACGTGTTTCCTGAGGGGTCGCGCAGCACGGCCCGCCTCTCGTGCGGCCCGTCCTCGGGCGCGCGCACCACCTCGGCCCCGCGCGCCGCCATCTCGCGCACCGCGACCGCCACGTCGTCCACCTTGTACGACGGCGCCGCCGACGCGGTGACGTGCTCGGCCGGACCGGCCAGCGCCACGGTGACGCCCCCGCCGTCCAGCGCGGCGAACCGGTCGCCGTCCCTGAACTTCACCGGCAGGCCGTAGAAGGCGATCGCCTCGTCCAGGTCGGCTACGGGGATGAGCACGTTGCCGAGTTTCACACGGGCCTCCAATGCGGCAGATCGTCCACGAACGTCACCCGCACCGGCATCCCGACGCGGACCTCCTCCGGCGCGCACCCCACGACGTGCCCGAACGCGCGCACGCCCTCGTCCAGGTCCACCCACGCCGGCACGTACGGCTCCCGCCCCCGGTAGCCGGGCGCGAACGACCGGTGCACGACGGTGAACGTGTGGACCGTCCCCGTGCCCCTGGCGGGCTCGGCGGCCAGCTCGGCGCCGCCGCACGACGGGCACGACGGCTCGGGCAGGCAGCCGCGGCGGCCGCAGGACACGCAGCGCCGGATCACCAGCTCGCCGCGCGCCCCTGCGGCGCCGGTGGGGGAGGTGTCACCGCTCATCGCTGCCAAGCTAGCGCACGCTTGGTTGCCGAACAAGAGCCCCTGCCCCCACGAAACCGCCCCCGCCGCGCCTGGCCCCGCGCCCATCCCCGCGCCCATCCCCGCGCCCATCCCCGCGCCCATCCCCGCGCCTGGCCTCGCGCCCATCCCCGCGCCCATCCCCGCGCCCGTCCCCGCGCCCGTCCCCGTGCCGGGCCCCACGCCCGCTCCTGTGGTCCGCCCCCCCGCTGGCCGCCCCCGCGCTGAGCCCAGCGCCCGCCCCGCGACCCGCTGTCCGCGCCGCCGCCCGTGCTGCGCCCTCCTCGTGGCCCTGCTCCTAGCGGCCTTCCTGCTCCTGACCGCCGGGCACCAGCCCGCCCTTCCCCGAGTGGGAGTCCGCCGGGGAGGCGGCCTCCGTGGGATGTGCGGTCGCCGGGTAGGTCGCCGCCGGCGTGGGATGCGCCACGGGCTGCCCGGCGGTCGGGGACGCGGTGCCGGTCGGGGTGGCCGGGCCGGAGCGGGTCGGCGGTGGGGCGGTGCAGGCGGGGCCGTCCACCGCGACCTCGCTCACCTGCGGCCCGTTGACCGCCGCCGGCTCGGTCATGACGACGATCCCGAGGTAGGCCCGCACCCCGCAGTCCACGCTCCCGGGATCGTGCCGGACCCCGCTGGTGTAGGCGGTGCTGCCGCGCAACGTGAGGGTCTCCCGCCGCACGGTGGTGACCGGCCCGTCGCCGAGCCGCCGCGTGTACGCGATCCGCAGCCGCACCGGCCCCGTGCCGTCCGCGGACACCCTGATCGCGCCCGCCGAGCCGCTCCACCGCGCGATGCTCGCCTCCCGTACGGCGGGCGGCGGCAGGGCGGTCCCGCTCTGCGCCCGCGTCGGCACCGTTGGAGGCACCGTCGGAGGCGCCGTCGGAGGCGCTGTCGGTGGCGTTGTCGGGGGTGCGGCACTCGTGGGCGCGGGCGGGCCGGTCGAGACGTGCGGCCCGCCGGTGGCGGCGGGCGGGGACGCGCTGCCGCGGGCCGTGGCGGGCGTGCTCCTGCGGGGCGTCGGCGTGTGGGCGTCGACCGGCGCCGGGTTCAGCTCGCCCGGCGGCTTCGGCTGCGGCATCAGGATCGTGCCCGCCCCCGGCGACAGCCGTCCGCCGGAGATCACGAGGGCGATCGCCACGGCGACCACCGTCGCGCCCGCCACCCACAGGTGCGGCGGCAGCGCGGGCAGCCGGACCGCCCGCCCGCGGATCCCGGCGCGCGGCCGGCCCGGGGCGCGGGCGTCCTGCTCGGTCCTGGCCGCCAGCGGGAAGCGCAGGGCCAGCAGCGTGGCCAGCTCGGCGAGCCGGCGGCGGCCGCGCTGCTCCCAGTCGGGCCCGTATCCTGCGACGGCGTCCTCCTCCAGCTCGGCCGCGAACTGGCGGGCCGAGGCGTACCGGACCGCCGGGTCCTTCGCCAGCCCGCGCCTGAGCAGGTCGCGCAGGGCGTCCGGGACCACCTCCAGCGGCACCGGCGCCGCCAGGTGCAGCTCCCGCAGGGCCGCGACGTCCAGCTCGCCGTCCCCGCCGTTCCCGCCCTCCTTGTACGCGCGGTAGGGCGGCCGCCCCCTGACCGCCTCGAACAGCACGCAGGCCGCCGCGTACAGGTCGGCCGGCGGCCCGGCCCGTCCCTGCGTCCACAGCTCCGGCGACATGTACGCCGGGCTCCCCGCCGGCACCCCCGGCTCCTCGGCGTGCACGACCACCCCGAAGTCGGCCAGCTTGCTCGTGCCGTCCGCCTGGACCAGGACGTTCTCCGGCTTGACGTCCCGGTGCGGCACGCCCTTCTCGTGCACGGCGGCCAGGGCGGCGAGGATGCCCTTGAGCAGCACCAGGGCCGCCTCCGGGGCCGTCCGGCCGTGCTCGGCCAGCAGTGTGCGCAGCGAGACGCCGTCCACCAGCTCCATGACGACGGCGGCCCGGGCCGGGGTCTCGACGTACTCGTAGAGGCGGACCACGTTGGGGTCGTCGAGCTCGACGAGCTGATGGGCGTCGGCCCTGAAGCGGTCCATGAACTCGGGGTCCCTGCGCAGGGTGGCGTTCAGGTACTTGATCGCGACGTAGGCGCCGGTGGACTGGTAGGTGGCGAGGAACACGCGGCCGGTGCGGCCCGCGCCGAGCTGACGAACTTCACGGTAACCAGGGACCAAGTCCAACCCCCATCAGCCATGCCGTCGTGCATTCGACGGTCTCACCCGGGGTGTGGGTTGTCACGTCTGGAGAAATTTCGCCCTTTGTGATGAAAGGTGACGTCCGGTGAGGCCGTGGGGGCGGTGTTATGCTGTGGCGAACCCAAGCAAGCGCTCGGCTAAATGACGGAGGGTGCGGGTGGAGCGGTCGGCCGTGCTGGTGATGGAGATGCAGCGGGGAGTCGTCGGCGACCTCACGAAATTTCCGGATTTGGTGGCGGCCTGCGCCCGTCACGACGTCGTCCCCAACGCCGCCCGCGTCCTGCGCACGGCCCGAGCGGCCGGTCTCCCGGTGATCCACTGCACGGCCGCCTTCCGGCCGGACCGGGCGGGCTCGCACACCGGCAACTGCCCGTTCATCGTCTCCCTGCTCAAGGACCCCGCGCACATGCTGGAGGGCACGCCCGCCGTGGAGGTGCTGCCCGAGCTGCGCGAGGACGGCGACCTGGAGAGCCGGCGGCACCACGGGTTCTCGCCGTTCACCGGCACCTCGCTGGACATGACGCTGCGCTCCCTCGGCGTCTCGTCCGTGGTCGCGATGGGGGTCTCGCTCAACCTGGGCATCCCGGGGCTGGCGCTGGAGGCGGTCAATCTCGGCTACCGGGTGACGGTGGTGCGGGACGCCGTGGCCGGGATCCCCGAGGACTACGCCAAGGCCGTCCTGCGCAACACGATCGGCCTGCTGGCCACCCGCGTCGCCGCCGCCGACCTCGTCCGGGCGTGGACGTGATGGACGGCCTGCGCCTCGACGGCCGCGTCGCCGTCGTCACCGGGGGAGCGGGCGCGATCGGCACGGCCGTCGCGACCGATCTCGCCGCGCTCGGGGCCCGCGTCACCGTCGCCGACGTGGACCTGCCGGGCGCCCGCCGGACGGCCGCGGCGCTGCCCGGGGCGCGGGCGCTGGCCGTGGACCTGGCCTCGCCCGCCTCCGTCGAGGCGTTCTGCGCCGAGGCCGGGCCCGTGGACGTGCTCGTGCACAACGCCGGGGTGTCGGTCGTGCAGCCGTTCACGGCGAGCGACCCGGCGGACTGGGACCTCATGTGGCAGGTCAACCTGCGCGGCCCGATGCTCATGACCAAGCTGCTGTTGCCCGGCATGACGGCCAGGGGCTGGGGACGGCTGGTGTTCGTCTCCTCCGACGGCGCCAGGGCCGGCTCGGGCGGCGAGGGCGCGTACGCGGCCACCAAGGCGGGCCTGTTCGGCCTGGCCAAGACGCTCGCCCGGGAGGCCGCGAGGGGCGGGGTGACCTCGAACGTCGTCTGCCCCGGGCCGACCGACACCCCGATGCTCCGGCGGATCTCCGAGGCCGAGCCGGGGCTCGTGGACAAGATCGCCAAAGGGATCCCGCTGCGCCGGCTGGGCACGCCCGCCGACGTCGCGGGGCTGATCGCCTACCTGTGCACCGACCGCGCCGCCTACATCACCGGCCAGACGCTGTCGGTGAGCGGCGGCGTGACCATGCAGTGACGCGCGCCGTGAGGTCACAGGGAGCGGTAGACGGCCTCGATCAGGCGCAGGCCGCGCAGGTTGCCGGTGAGGCTGTCGGCCATCCGGTTCATCACGTACCCGAAGGCGAGCCCGCGGGCGGGGTCGCCCATGCCGAGCGAACCGCCCATCCCCGAGTGGCCGAACGCGGTCGCCGACGGCATCGGGAACGTGAACGACGGGCGCATGTAGCCGAGGCCGAACGCGGTATCCATGAACAGCACGCGGTCGGGGCCGCTGACGCGGGGGCGCAGGGCGTCCTGGAGGGTCGCGGAGCTCAGCAGGTCGCCGCCGACCAGCGCGCGGTAGAACCCGGCCAGGCCCTTGGCGGTGGTGACGACCCCGGCGGCGGGCCATCCGGCGCGCAGGATCACCGGGTTGTTCGCGCCGCCTTCGAGCAGGCGGATGGCCGGGTTGCCGAGCGCCCGGTTCATCAGGCTGCCGGGATCGAGCACCGCCCGGCCCATCTCACCCAGCAGATCCCGCCCGCCTCCGGCCCCCGGCCCGGTCCCTCCGCCGGTGGGAGCGGGGTTCTGGGAGGCGGGGGCGGGGTTCTCGGGATTGGGGCGGGGGCGGGTGGGGGCCTTGAGGCGGGCGGCGCGGGGGATCACGTCGTCGGGCGCGCCGACCCACAGGTCCAGCCCCAGCGGCCCGGCGATCTCCGCCGCCACCAGCTCGCCCACCGACTTCCCGGTGACCCGCCGCACCACCTCCCCGACCAGGAAGCCGTACGTCAGCGCGTGGTACCCGTGCGCCGTCCCCGGCTCCCACAGGGGCGTCTGACCGGCGAGCCGGGCCGCGATGGCCGGCAGGTCCTCGAACTCCGCCACCGGCACGGGCGTCTCGATCACCGGCAGCCCGCAGGAGTGCGTCAGCACGTGCTCGACCGTGACCGCCTCCTTGCCCCCGGCGGCGAACTCCGGCCACACGTCGGCGACCGGCGCCCGCACGTCCACCAGCCCCCGCTCGGCGAGCCGCAGCAGCACGGTGGCCGCCACCGCCTTCGTGCACGAGTACGCGAAGGCCGGGGTGTCCGCCTCCCAGGCGCGTCCCGTGTGCCGGTCGGCGACGCCGTCCCACAGGTCCACGACCAGCTCGCCGTCGAGGTGGACGGCCACCGCCGCGCCCAGCTCCTCGCCCTCGGCGAAGTTCCGCTCGAACGCCTCGCGCACGCGGGAGAACCGGGGATCGCAGTACATCAGACCTCCGCAGGAAAGGAAGCGCTTACTTGGTGCACGAGCCTAACAACTGGGGACGATTCGGCCCAGACGATCAGCGGGGCACCCTCAACCTGCTGACCCCCGCCGTCGTCCTGGAGGCCCTGCGCAGCGCCGTCACGGGCGAGGTGCTGAGCCTGGCCATGCCGATCAGGGGGGCCACCTCCTCGGCGGCCCCCACGACCGTCCCCCACCTGCGGGGCCGCCCGCTGCCGCAGCACTTCATGTCCGTGGACGGCGGCGACTACGCCGCGGGCGTCCGGCCGGTCGGCGACGGCCTGCGGGTGGCCGACGACGCCCTGCTGGTCAGCCACCACGGCACCACCACCCACATGGACGCGCTGTGCCACATGTGGACCGGCGACCGGCTCTACAACGGCCACCCGGCCGCCCGCGTCCGCTCCTACGGCGCCACCAGGTGCGGGATCGAGCACGTCGGCGGCGTGGTGGCCAGGGGGGTGCTGTTCGACGTGCCCCGGCGGCTCGGGCTGGACCACCTGCCGGCGGACTTCCGGATCCCGGCCGGGCTGCTCCAGGAGATCGCCACGCCGCGCCCCGGCGACGTCGCGGTGGTCCGTACGGGATGGCCGCTGGTGTGGCAGCGGTCGCACGAGGAGTACTGGGCGGGGCAGCCGGGGCTGTCGGCCGAGGCCGGCGCCTGGCTGGCCGCCCACGACGTGTCGGCGGTGGCCTGCGACAACGCCGCCGTGGGCGGCCTGAACGAACACCAGCTCGCCGACGAGTGCGCCGCCGACGACCTGCACCTCATCCTGCTCCACCGGCACGGCGTGCACCTGGTCGAGATGTTGTGGCTGGAGGAGCTGGGCGCGGCCGGACGGACGGAGTTCGTCTTCGTGGCCGCGCCGCTGCGCATCGAGGGAGGCACCGGCAGCCCGATCACCCCGCTCGCCGTCCTGTGAGCGCGCCGGGTCACCAGGTGACGGGCAGGCTCCGGACGCCGTACACCGAGGCGTCGTGCTTGACCGGCACCTCGGCCGCCGGCACGGCCAGCCGCAGGCCCGGGAAGCGCTCGAACAGCGCCCGGTAGCCGATCCGCAGCTCGATCCTGGCGAGCTGCTGGCCGAGGCACTGGTGCACCCCGTGCCCGAAGGCCAGGTGGCGGCGCGCCTCCGGACGGTCCGGAAGCAGCCGGTCGGGGTCGGCGTACACGGCGGGGTCGCGGTTGATAACGGGCAGGGACAGGGCCACGGTCTCACCCGCCCTGACCGTCACGCCGGCCACCTCCACGTCCTCCAGCGCGGCCCTGGACGGCGCGCCGAGATGCAGGATCGACAACCAGCGCAGCAGCTCCTCGACCGCGCCGTCCCCGTCCGGGCGCCCGTGCTCCAGCAGCGCGAACACGCCCAGCGCCAGCATGTTCGCCGTGGTCTCGTGGCCCGCCACCAGCAGGATCACCGCGAGTCCGGCGAGCTCGTCGTCGTCGAGCTCGCCGGTCAGGTCGCTGATCAGGCCGTCGTCCGGCTCCACGCGCCTGCGGCGGGCCAGGTCGCGCAGGTAGCCGGTCAGCTCGGCGAGCGCCCCCGCGCCGTCCGCGCCGAAGGTGACGAGCCGGGCGCTGAGCTCCTGGAACCAGTCGTGCTCGGCGTACGGGACGCCGAGCAGCTCGCAGATGACCAGCGACGGGATCGGCAGCGCGTACGCCGTCACGAGGTCGGCCGGCGGCCCAGCGGCGGCCATGGCGTCGAGGTGGTCGGCGGCGATGCGCTCGATCCGCGGTTCGAGCAGGCGCATCCTGCGCAGCGTGAACCGGCCGGTGAGCAGCCGGCGGTAGCGGGTGTGCTCCGGCGGGTCCAAGGCCGCGAAGAAGCCCGGCGGCGCGGGGGCGCCGAGCCCGGCGGGGCCCCCGGGCGAGGCCCGGTGCTTGAGCTCCTGCCGGGCGCTGAACCGGGGATCGCCCAGCACCGCGCGGGCGGCCTCGGCGGTGGTCGCCAGCCAGCCGAGATGGCCGTCGGCGAGCTCCAGACGGCTCATCGCCGGAAGGCCCGCCAGCCCGGCCGGGGGATCGAAAGGGCATTCCGCAGGACGTTCGATGGGAAGTCGCATAATTGTGAGAGTAGACTCTCAATTGCGAGTTGTATAGCACGATCGGGAACGTCACGGGCGTGATGGTGGCCCTGCGGTTCGAATGGGCCGGAACCCGGCCATGGACGGCGCCACCGAGCTGGACAAGGCGCTCGCCCACCTGGAGGCCGGGCTTCCGGTGCGGCCCGGCATGCACCGGGCGGCCGGGCTCGGGGGTCAGGCGCCCGGGTAGTTGCCGCCGCCGTACGCGGCGTCGAGGGCGTCGTAGTCGGGGGTGAAACCCTGCTTGGGGATGGCGTCGGCGAACACCACCTCCCGCGGCCTCTTGTACGCCGCCAGCTCACCCCTGACGTGCGCGACCAGGTCCTCCTGCGAGGCGGCGGCGTCCGGCTTCAGCACGACCACGGCCTTGACCGCCTGGTGCCAGCGCGGGTCGGGCACGCCGATCACGGCGGCGTCGGCGACGGCCGGGTGGGTCCTGAGCGCGCGCTCGACCTCGGCCGGGTAGATGTTCTCGGCGCCCGACTTGATCATCCGGAGCCGGGGGCCGATGAAGGTGATGGTGCCGTCGGGTTCGCGGCGGCCGAGGTCGCCGGTGTGATGCCAGCCGTACCGCGACTTCTCTGCATTTAAGTCGGGTCGGGCGAAATATCCGGAAAAGAGGGTCTTGCCCCTCGCGCAGATCTCGCCCACCTCGCCCGCCGGCACCTCCACGCCCTCCGGATCCAGGATGCGCACCTGGACCAGCGGCGACGGCCGTCCCGCGAACCCCGCGCCGCCCTCGGCCAGCCCGAGGAAGGTGAGCATGCCGCCCACCTCCGTCTGCCCGTACCCGCCCATCTTCGAGCGGCACCAGGGCGAGTCGTCCACGGTGATCATGTCGTCCCACTCGGCGGAGTGGGCGACGAAGCGCAGCGAGGACAGGTCGTACTTGCCGCCCGCGTTCGCCGCCGCGACCGCGTCGATCATCGGCCCGAACAGGAACGCCTGCGTCACCCGCTCGGCGTCGACCAGCCGGCAGACCTCCTCGGCGTCGAAGGCGGGCGTGAACACGTTCGTGCCGCCGATCTGGAGGGTGGCCAGGCAGAACATCATCGTCCCGACGTGGAAGAGCGGCCCGTCGTTGAGGAAGGTGAACCCCGGCTCCATCTGCCGTACGACGAGCAGCGTGGCGCTGTGGGCCACCAGGGCGGCGCTGCTGAGCAGGGCGGCGGCCGGCCGGCCCCCGAAGGCGGCGGTGTACAGGGCGAGCACCGGCTCGGCGTCGTCCACCTGCGGGAACTCGCGCGGCGAGCCCCCGGCGACCAGCTCCTCGTACGCCTCGCCCGCGCGCACCCACGTCGCCTCGTCCGCCAGCTCGGCGGCGGTGTCGGAGTGCTCCCAGACGACGACCCGCGGCGCCAGGTCGGCCAGGACGAACCGCAGCTCGTCCCCCGACTGCCGCCAGTTGGCCGGGCAGAGCACCGCGCCCAGGCGGGAGCAGGCCAGCAGCAGCTCCAGCACGGCGTGCGAGTTCTGGCCGAGCCACATCACCCGGTCGCCGGCGGCCACGCCGCGCCCGGCCAGGGCGTCGGCCAGCCGCGTCACGCGGGCGTCCAGCTCGGGGTAGGTGAGCCGCACGTCCCCGTCCACCACGGCGGTGACCCGGGGGCGGCTGCGGGCGTGGTCGGCCAGGACATCGGACAGGGTGAGGCTGTGGATCATCGTCATCCTCCTGCGGGGGCGAAGGCCGGCATGACCTCGGCGGCGAAGAAGCGCATGACCCGCTTCATGTCCTCCAGCGGCATGGGCCTGGTGCTGCCGAAGTCGCACAGGAGGTTGCTGAAGCCGGCGTCCCTGAGCAGCGAGATCTGCTCGATCACCCGGGCGGGGTCGCCGATGACCTCAAGCTGCTCCCAGCGGAAGTCCGGCGAGACCGAGCCGCCCTTGAGGTAGCGGTCCTGGTAGTACTCGAAGCCCTCGGCGGCCTTGCCGGTCCTCGGGTCGATGGGCGCGCTGCGCTCGTTGAAGATGCGCGAGCGGTCGAAGGACGCCTCGAACCTGGCCTGGTCCTCGCGGGCCTGCTCCAGCGTGGGGGCGACATAGACGCTGCGGGCCACCACCAGGTCGGCGCCCGCCGGGTGGCCGGCCCGCGCGGCCGTCTCCCGCCAGGTCTCGGCCGCCTTGACGACCTTGCGGAACGTCGCCGCGGGGTCGGCCAGGACGGGCAGGCCGCGCTCGGCGTACATGGTGACGGTCTCGGGGGAGACCGCGGCCACGTGCAGCGGCGGGTGCGGCGACTGCAGCGGACGCGGTACGAGCGAGACCTCGGCGCCGGTCCGGTAGAACTTCCCCTCGTGCCGGTACGACTCCCGCGTCCACAGCCCGAGGATCACCTCCAGCGCCTCGTTGAACCGGTCGCGCGCCTCGGCCAGGTCGATCCCGAAGCCCTCGAACTCGAAGCTCTGGTACCCCCGCCCGATCCCCAGGTCGAGCCGCCCGCCGGAGAGCACGTCCACCTGCGCGGCCTCCTCGGCCACGTGGACGGGGTTGTGCAGCGGCAGCACCACGATGCCGGTGCCGAGCCGGAGCCGGGAGGTGCGGGCGGCGGCGTGGGCCAGCATGGTGAACAGGTTGGGGGCCACGCCGTAGTCGCGGAAGTGGTGCTCGGCCAGCCGCACCCCGTCGAAGCCCAGCTCCTCGGCCAGCTCGATGAGCTCCAGATGGTAGTCGTAGACGTCCTTGAAGCTCTGGCCGTCGAAGCGGTGGAAGAGGTGGAAGGTCGAGAACTTCATGCGGCGGCCTCTCCGTATGTAAACCAAGCGCTCGCTTGGGAGCGTATCACGCCGGCTGCCGCTCCAGGACCACCTCCCGGGCCGCCTCGCGTGGCCGCAGCACCGGCGCGAGCAGCGTGAGCGCCACCAGGATCCCCGTGATCAGCGCGAACGCCGCCGGGTACGACACGCCGTCGGCCACCCATCCCGTCACCGCCGGCGCGGTCAGCCCCGACAGGTACGTGATCGTCGCGACCCCGGCGACCCCTTCGCCCGGCGTGGGTCCCGCGTTCCCCGCCGCCGCGAACACCAGCGGCACGATGACCGCGACCCCCAGCCCGACCAGCGCGAACCCGACGATCCCCAGCACGGGCGTGCGGGCCAGGACCACCAGCACGCCGCCCGCGACCGCGACGATCCCGCCCGTCCGGACCGCCCGCACCGGGCCGGTCAGGCGCACCACGCGGTCGCCCAGCAGCCGGGCGCCGGCCATGCAGAGCATGAAGATCGTGTAACCCGCGGCGGCCACGCCGGGCCCGGCGTCGGCGACGTTGGTGAGGTAGACCGCGGCCCAGTTGGAGCTGGCGCCCTCGGCGAACGTCCCGCAGAAGCCGACCACGCCGATGGCCGCGATGGCCCGCGAGGGCAGGGCGAAGCGGCGCGGCGCGGGCCCGGCGGCGGCCCGCGGCCCGTCGGGCAGCAGCCCGCGCCCGGCGATCCCGCCCGCGACCACCAGGACGGCGGCGACGACCCCCAGGTGCAGGCGGGCGTCGATGCCGGCGTGCGCGGCCAGGGTGCCGAGGCCGCCCGCGGCCAGGCTGCCGACGGCCCACATGCCGTGCAGGCCGGAGATGACCGGCTTCTTCAGATGCCGTTCGAGCGTGACGCCGTGGGCGTTCATGACGACGTCGCACATGCCCGCCGACGCGCCGTACAGCAGGAAGATGACGAACAGCCAGACGGGGGCGGGGGCGAAGGCGGGCAGGGCCAGTCCGCCGCACCACAGCGCGAGCAGCGCGCGCGTGGTGGCGCGGCTGCCGAACCGGTGGGCCAGGCGACTGGCCAGCGGCATCGCCGCGAAGGCCCCGATCGAGGGGCAGAGCAGCGCGAACCCGAGCATCGCCGCGCTCAGGTGCACGTGCTCCTGGAGCCACGGGATGCGGGTGGCGAAACTGCCGGCGACGGCTCCGTGTGCGGCGAAGACGGCCGCGATGGCGCGATGAGGGCTCATGGCCAGAAAACTATCAGGCAACCTTCCTGATGGAAAGAGCTATCAGGGAGGCTTCCTGACTATTATGGGCGGCGTGAAGACCGCGACCCCGTCCATGGCCCGTGCGATCAACGACCGGCTCGCCCTCGACCTGCTGCTGGAGCACGGTCCGCTGACCGCTCCGCAGCTTCGTGAGCTGACCGGCCTGTCCCGGCCCACCGTCTCCGACCTGATCGAACGGCTCAAGGGCGGCGGCCTCATCGAGGAGGCCGGCGAGCGCGGCGAGGACCGTCGCGGTCCCAACGCCCGCCTCTACGCGCTGGTCGCCGGCCGGGCCCACGTCGCCGGGGTCGACCTGCGCCGCACGGCGATCAAGGTCACGGTCGCCGACCTCACCGGCCACGTCGTCGGCTCGGCCGTCCGCGAGATCTCCGGCGACCTGGTCGCCCTCGTCGCGGCCACGGTCGCCGAGGCCGCCGGGGGCCGCGCGCTCGACAACGTGGTCATCGGCGCCCCCGGCCTGGTCAAACCCATGGACGGCGAGCTGGCGGTGGCCAACGACGTGCCCGGGTGGCGGCCCGGCCTGGTGGGCGCCGTGCGCGAGCGGCTGGGCGTGCCCGTCGTCCTGGAGAACGAGGTGAACCTCGCCGCGGTCGCCGAGCTGCGCACCGGCGCCGCCCAGGGCAGCGACGACTTCGTGCTGCTCTGGCTGGACGACGGCATCGGCGCCGCGGTCGTGCTCGGCGGGCGGGTGCGGCGCGGCGCGTCAGGGGGCGCGGGGGAGGTCGGCTTCCTCGACGTGGAGGGCACGCCGTTGTGCATCCTGCTCCAGAACACGACCCGGCCCGAGGAGCTGGCGCGCCGGGTGGCCAAGGGCGCCTTCGCCTTCGTCACCCTGCTCGACCCCGGCCTGGTGGTGCTCGGCGGGGCCACCGGCCAGGACGGCGGCGACGAGCTGGCCGGGCAGGTCGCCGCCCGGCTGGGCGAGCTGTCGCCCGCGCCCACCGAGGTCAGGGCCACCCGGGTCGGGGGCAATGCGGTGCTGGAGGGCGCCGTGCTGACCGCCCTCGACACGGCGCGGGACAACGTCTGGTGACCCGCGCCGGAAGGCCCGCCTCAGCCGGTCCGGCTCACTGGACGGCGGCGGGCTCGCGCAGCGGCAGGCGCACCTCGAACCAGGTCTCGCCCGGCACCGAGCGCACCTTGATCTCGCCGCCGTGCCGCCCGGCCACGATGCGGTAGGAGATGTCCAGGCCGAGCCCGGTGCCCTCGCCCACGCTCTTGGTGGTGAAGAACGGCTCGAAGATCCGGTCCTTGATCGCATCCGGCACGCCGGGGCCGGTGTCGCCGATCTCGACGATCGCCTCGTCCTCGTCGTGGGCCGTGCGGACGGTCAGCGTGCCCTCCTCGCCCATGGCGTCGAGCGCGTTGTGGATCAGGTTCGTCCACACCTGGTTGAGCTCGCCCGCGTAGCAGGGGATGAGCGGCAGCGTGCGGTCGTAGTCGGTGACCACGCTGACGCCCGGCGGGGTCTTGCCGCGGAAGATGGCGATCGTGCTGTCGAGCAGGTCGTGCACGTCGATCATCTGGAACGGCGCCCGGTCCATCTGCGAGTACTGCTTGGCCGAGCGGATCAGCGAGGTGATGCGCTCGGTGGCCTCGGTGACCTCGTTCAGCATCTGGGAGATCTCGACGGCCTCGGCCAGCCAGTGGAGGGCGGCCGGGGTGTGCTCCTCGCCCACCTTGCCGCGGATCTTCTGCAGGTACTCGGCGGTGAAACCGGCGTTGACCAGCGCGGGAGCCAGCTCCCACGCGTCCTCGACGCCGACGTCCTCCAGCGCCTCGCCCAGCTCGTCCTCGGCGTCGGAGATCTCCAGCGGGGAGCGTTGCGGCTGGTTGCCCAGGTTGCTCGTGCACGCCTCCTGGGCCTCGATCAGCGTGCGCAGCTTCTCCGGCGGGATGCCGGCCTCGGCGAGCTGGGCGAGCTGGATGCGGGACGCCTTGATCAGCGAACGCAGCTCGCTCACCGCGCGCACGGCCGCCGCCGCCGGGTTGTTCAGCTCGTGCGTGAGCCCGGCCGTGATCGTGCCGAGCGCGGTCAGCCGCTGCCGCCGGTCGATGATCTCCCGCTGCATGCGCCCGCCCGACATCATGCCGTCGAGCAGGTGCATCGCCATCGGGAACCACTCGGCCACGATGTAGGCGAACTTCTTGGCGGGCAGCAGGAAGATCCGCGAGGGCGCGGTCGCGCGCAGCGTGTGCTGGTAGGTCTCCGGAGCCCGGTCGCCCAGGTACGCCGAGGTCGCGCCGCCGTACACGCCTGGCTGGGAGGCGCGCGGCATGGCGACGGTGCCGGCGCTGACCGTCTCGTTGATCAGCTGCACCTCGCCCTCCAGCAGTACGGCGAAGCACTCGGCCGGCTCGCCCTGCCGGACGACGTCCTCGTCCTGGGCGTACGAGCGCACCCGGCCGCTGGCGGCCAGCTTGCCGAGCTGCTCGTCGGTCAGCCGCTCGAACAGGAAGAGCTTGCGCAGTTCGTCGATGTCGACGGTGTCGGTCATTGCTTCTCCAGATAACGATGCACCAGCGCGACGGCCATCGCGCCCTCACCGACGGCGGAGGCCACCCTCTTGATCGACTCGGCCCGCACGTCCCCCGCGGCGAACACGCCCGGCACGTTGGTCTCCAGGTAGTAGGGCTCGCGGCGCAGCGCCCAGTTGCGCGGCCGCCTGCCGCCCTGCACCAGGTCGGGCCCGGTCAGCACGAACCCCTTGGCGTCCCGCTCGATCGTCTCGCCCAGCCACGACGTGTACGGCTCGGCCCCGATGAACACGAACAGGTACTGGGCGTCGACCGTGCGCTCCTCGCCCTTGGTCGACAGCGTGAGCCGTTCGAGGTGGTCGTCACCGGCGCCGGCGACGACCTCGGTCAGGAGGCTGACCTCGATGTTGTCGATCGCGTTGATCTGCTCGATGAGGTAGTGGGACATGGACTTCTCCAAACCATCACTCCTCACCAACAAATGGACCTTGCGCGCGAATCCCGCCAGGTAGACGGCCGCCTGCCCCGCCGAATTGGCCGCGCCGACGATGTAGACCTCGTTGTCCTTGCACGCCGGCGCCTCGGTCAGCGCGGCGCCGTAGAAGACGCCCCGGCCGACGAACTCGTCCAGGCCGGGCGCCTCCAGCCGCCGGTAGGTGACGCCGGTGGCCAGGATGACCGCGTGGGCGGCGATCTCCCCGCCGTCCTTGAAGCCGATCACCCGGGCCTGCCCGCGCGGCTCCAGATGGGTGACCTTGCGCGCGCTCAGCAGCTCGGCCCCGAACTTCAGCGCCTGCCGGCGCGCCCGGTCGGCGAGCTGCTGCCCGGACACGCCGTCGGGGAAGCCCAGGTAGTTCTCGATCCTGGAGCTCTGGCCCGCCTGGCCGCCCGAGGCGTGCGCCTCGACCAGCACCGTGTTCAGGCCCTCCGAGGCGCCGTAGACCGCCGCGCCGAGGCCCGCGGGCCCGCCGCCGACCACGATCAGGTCGTAGAAGTCGGTGGCCGGCGTGGTGGACAGCCCGACCGCGGTGGCCAGCGTGGCCTGGTCGGGGGACTCCAGCGTGGTGCCGTCCTCGGTGACCACCAGCGGCAGGTGACAACCCTCGCCCGCCGCCTTGACGAGCTGCGCGCCCTCGGGGTCCTCGGCCAGCATCCACTGGTAGGGCACGTGGTTGCGGGCCAGGAAGTCCCGCACCTGGTACGAGCGCGCCGACCAGCGGTCGCCCACCACGCGCAGCTCGGGACGCGCCGTCCGGTCGGTCCGCATCCAGGCGTCGAGCTGGCCGTCGATCACCGGGTAGAACTTCTCCTCCGGCGGGTCCCACGGCTTGAGCAGGTAATGGTCGAGGTCGACCACGTTGATCGCCTGGATCGCGGCGTCGGTGTCGGCATAGGCGGTCAGCAACACCCGGCGCGCGTACGGGTACATGTCCATGGCGGCTTCCAGGAACTGCACGCCGTTCATCTGCGGCATCCGGTAGTCGGCCAGGATCGCCGCCACCTCGTCGCCGCGCAGCCGCATCTCCTTGACCGCCTCGATGCCGTCGTGGGCCGCCTCGGCGCGGACAATCCTGTACTCATGGCCGTACCGGCGCCTGAGGTCACGAGCCACCGCCCGCGACACCCCCGGGTCGTCGTCGACCGTCACGATGACCGGCTTGTCCATTCCCCTACCTTCTCCCCAATGGTCCCTAAGGGAAGGATGTCATGCACGCGTGGGTTGGTGAGCACTCGCTCATATCATGGGCGGATGAGCACCCGTGAGCGCATCCTCGACGCCGCCGAGCAGGCCATTCGGGAGTTCGGCATCTCGGGCGCGACCACGCGGCGCATCGCCCAGGCGGCCGGCTGCTCAGAGGCGCTGCTCTACAAGCACTTCGCCGGCAAGGAGCAGATCTTCCTCGCGGTCCTGCTCGAACGGCTGCCCGCGCTCGCCCCCGCGCTGGCCCGGCTGCGCATGAGCACGGGCGAGGGCGACCTGGCCGACAACCTCACCCGCTTCACCCTGGCGGCGCTGGAGTTCTACACCGAGGCCGCCACCATCGCCTCCGGCATGCTGGCCGACCCCTCGCTGCTGGCCCGGTTCAAGCACATGCTGGCCACCACCAACACCGGCCCCCACCTGCCGATCAGGGCGCTGGCCGAGATCCTCGACGCCGAGCGGGCCGCGGGCCGCGCCGACCCCGGCCTCGACCCCGCCGCGGCGGCCGCCCTGCTGATGGGCGCCTGCTTCCACCGGGCCAACCTGTCCTACTTCGTCGACCCGGCCGACAAGGACGAGGAGTGGGCGGCCGGCGTCGTCGCCGCGTTGCTCAGGCGATGACCCGGCTGGCGCCGCCGTCGACCAGCATCGAGACGCCGTTCACGTACGAGGCCCGCTCGCTGGCCAGGAACGCGATCACGTCCCCCACCTCCTCGGCCTGACCGACCCGCCCGACCGGCACGGCCCGGCCGCGCTCCTCGACCACGTCGTCGCCGCCCGACATGCCGCGCAGCCGTTCGGTGTCGATCGCCCCCGGCAGCACGTTGTTGACCAGCACGCCGTCGCCGCCCACCTCGCGGGCCAGCGTGCGCACGAGCCCGGCGACGGCCGGCCGCATGGCGTTGGACAGCGCCAGCCCGTCGATCGCCTCGCGGACGGACGAGCTGGTGACGGTGACGATCCGGCCCCACCCCCGCGACCGCATCTCCGGCAGCACCGCCTGGATCAGCCGGACGGTGCCGAGCAGGTTGCGCTGCACCGCGACGTCCCAGTCCTTGAGGCCGACCTCGTCGGAGCGGCCGGTGGGCGGGCCACCCGCGTTGGCCACCAGGATGTCGACCGGGCCGAGCACGTCGCGCGTCTCGTCGGCCACCCGCTGAGCCGCCGCCGGGTCCTCCACGTCGGCCAGCACGGCGTGCACCACGTGGCCGAACTGCTGGAGCTCCACCACCGCGTCCGCGAGCCGTTCGGGGTTGCGCGAGCTGACGCACACGTCGCAGCCCTCGCGCGCGAGGCTCTTGGCGGCGGCCAGGCCGATGCCCGCGCTGCCGCCGGTGACCAGGGCGACCTTGCCCGAGATGCCGAGATCCATAAGCCGACTATAGTGACGGGCCGATCAGTCCGGCCGCACCCGGGTCAGCTTGTCCGGGTTGAGCACGCCGTAAAGCCCCTGGATACGGCCGTCGCGCACGTCGAGGGCGATGAGCTGGTCGCTTCCTGCCACGTGCGTCCACAGGGCGGGGCGGCCGTTGGCCTCGACGAGGCGCGCCTGGCTGAAGTCGTAGCGGGCCAGCAGGCCGCCGATGAAGCCGCTGACCTTGCGCCGGCCCAGGATCGGGCGCAGGGCGGCCCGGACCTTGCCGCCGCCGTCGTTCCACATGACGACGTCCTCGTGCAGCAGCTCGGTCAGCGCGTCGAGGTCGCCGCCGCCGGCCGCTTCCATGAACTTCGTCAGCAGCCTGGCGTGGTCCTCGTTCGTCGGCGTGAACCGGTCGCGGCCCTGCGACACCCGGACCGAGGCGCGGTGGTGCATCTGCCGGGCGTTGGCCACCGACGAGCCGACGATCTCGGCGATCTCGTCGTACGGCAGCTCGAACGCCTCCCGCAGCACGAACACCGCCCGCTCCGGCGGCGAGAGCTTCTCCATCAGGTGCAGGGTCGCGAAGGAGACGGTGTCACGCAGCTCGGCCGTGTCCAGCGGCCCGGCCTCGCCCGTCGCGACCGGCTCGGGCAGCCACGGCCCGGTGTACGCCTCCCGCCGCACCCGGGCCGAGCGCAGCTGGTCGAGGGCCAGCCGCGAGACCACGGTCAGCAGGAACGCGCGGGGCTCCCTGATCTGGCTCCGGTCGGCGCCCTCCCACCGCAGCCAGGCCTCCTGCACGACGTCCTCGGCGTCCCACATGCTGCCGAGCAGGCGGTAGGCCAGGCCCAGCAACATGGGGCGGTATTCCTCGAAGTCCACGTCCGGCATCATGCCCTGTCGCCCGGCCGGGCGGCTCGGTGGGGGCCGGTGGCGGCACTGTGGGGCGGCACTGTGGGACAGCTCTGTGGGGCGGCTCTGTGGGTGGCCAAGGCGGGCCGGGCGTGATGGGCTGGGGGCGTGGCGAGAAATCTGATCCTGTCAGGAGGGCTCTTCCACGACTTCGCCGCCACGTCGGCCGCGCTCGCCGACGTGCTGGGCGAGGTGGGCGTCGAGTCCGAGATCACCGAGGACATCGCGGGCGCGCTGAGCGAGCCGCCGGAGGTGCAGCTCATCACGGTCAACGCGCTGCGCTGGCAGATGGGCCAGGACCGCTTCGCCGACCTGCGCGGCGAATGGCGCTTCGCGCTGCCCGCCCAGGCCCGCACCACGCTCCTCGACCACCTCGACCGGGGCGGCGGCCTGCTGTGCATGCACACGGCCGCGGTCTGCTTCGACGACTGGCAGGGCTGGCCGCGGGTGCTCGGCGGCAGCTGGAACTGGCCCAAGTCCCACCATCCGCCCCTGGGCTGGACCGGCGTGCGGGTGCACGGCGCCGCCCACCCCATCGTGGCCGGCCTGCGCGACTTCGACCTGGTCGACGAGGTCTACAGCGACCTCGACGTGCTGCCGGACGTGCGCCCCCTGGCCTCCGCGCACGGCCAGCCGCTGGTGTGGGCTCGTCCGGTGCGCCGCGGCCGGGTGGTCTACGACGCGCTGGGGCACGACACCAGGTCCTACGACAACGAGGTCCACCGGGCCCTGCTCCAGCGGGCCGCGTCGTGGCTGCTGAAACGGCCGGTGGACGACACCGGCTGACACGTCCGGTTCGGACAAGACCCGAGCTCGCGCGGCGGGCACGATGGCCGTATGAACGTCAATCTCTCGGCGGTCGCCGGGTTCCTGGCCACGCACGCGCGGGTCCTGGACCGGCGCCGCTTCCACTTGCTCATGGAGGAGACCGGCCCGGCCTCCGTGCTCGGCGCCCTCGACGCCTACCGCAACCCCGACGGCGGCTACGGCTGGGGCCTGGAGCCCGACCTGCGCTCGCCGGAGAGCCAGCCGGGCGCGGCGCTGCACGCCTTCGAGGTGTTCGAGGAGATCGGCCCCGACACCGCGCCGCAGGCCGTCGCGCTGTGCGACTGGCTGGAGTCGGTGACGATGCCCGACGGCGGGCTGCCGTTCGCGCTGCCGCTCACCCTGGCCGAGGGCACCGCGCCCTGGTGGGCGGGCGCGGACACGAGCACCTCGTCGTTGCAGATCACGGCCGTGTCCGCGGCGGCGGCCCACGGCGTGGCCGCCCACGACCCGGCCGTGGCCGCGCACCCGTGGCTGGAGCGGGCCACCCGATACTGCCTCGACGCGATCCAGGCGCTGGACGAACGGCCGCACGCCTACGTGCTCTCCTTCGCCGTGCGCTTCCTGGACGCCGTCCACGGGACGCGGCCCGAGGCGGCCGGGCTGCTCAAGCGGCTGGCCGCGCACATCCCGGAGGACGGGCGGGTGCCCGTGGAGGGCGGCACCGCGGAGGAGCGGCTGCACCCCCTCGACTTCGCCCCCTACCCCGGACGGCCGGCGCGCGAGCTGTTCGCGCCCGAGGTGATCGCCGCCGACCTCGACCGGCTGGCCGGGACGCAGCAGGAGGACGGCGGCTGGGTCGTGGACTACGCGCGGATCTCGCCCGCCGGCGCGCTCGAATGGCGGGGCGCGGCCACCGTGCGGGCCGTCGAGATCCTGCGCCGCAACGGCGTGCTCTGACCGGCCCTGACCGGCTCCCGCCGGCCCCTACCGCTGGCGCTGCCCCACCCGGCGGGCCGACTCCGACTCCTGGGCCATGCGGCGCAGCGTGTCGAACGCCTTGCCGTACAGGACGGTGCCCAGCACCAGGGCCTCCACGGCGGCGTCGCGCGGCCCGTCGAAGGGGATGGTGTCCATCTCGACCTCGGTCACCAGCTTCCTGGCGGCCTCGACGTACGGCGCCAGGTCGACGCGCAGGCCGAGCTGGCGCATGCGGACCATCGTCTGCGCCAGCTCGTCGCGGGTGGGGGCGTCCTCGACGACGTTCCAGCCGAGCTCGTCGATCAGCCGGTCGACCTCGGCCCTGGCGGTTCGCCACTCCTCGTCCTGCTCGGGCTCGACGACCGGGCCGAGCGCGTAGTGCGCGATCCCCAGCATGTGGTGGATGGGCAGCGTCTCGTCGTCGACGGCGGCGATGACCTGCTTGATGGCGGCCACGGGGAGCCTGCCCACCTCCAGCAGGGCCCGGATCAGGCGCAGCCTGCGCAGGTGGGACTCGTCGTACTCCGCGCGGGTCGCGGAGGTCTGCTCGCCCTGGTGCAGCATGCCCTCACGCAGGTAGTACTTGATCGTGGGGATGGCGACACCGGATCGGGCGCTCAGTTCTGAGATGCGCATCGATAGATAATAGCGCTATCCAGAGCGGGCGACGTGGCGGGCCGCGCTCACCACCTCGTGGACGTCGGCCTGCCGGTTCCACAGGAAGACCGCCTCCAGCGGTGGCACCTCCTCCTTGATGGGCACGAAGGTGAGCGCGTCGGGCACCGCGCTGCCCTCGTGGACGCACAGGCTGTAGCCGGCCCCCGCGCCCACCATGTCGATCACCAGGTCATGGGTGGCGGCGGCCGGGCCCAGCCGGGGATGCAGCCGATGCCGGACGAACCCCTCCAGGAACCGCCGGGCCCCGGCGACCGCGTCCGACTCGGGCATGATCAGCGGCTCGCCGGCCAGGTCCGCCAGCGACAGCGCCTCCTGCCCGGCCAGGGGGTGGTCGCGGGGGAGCAGCGCGCGGACCGGGAAGCGGTGGACGAGCATCCGGGCCACGCCCCTCGGCAGCGAGCCGGGGGCGTAGCCGAGGCCGGCCTGCAACGTGCCGTCGGCGATGGAGACCAACTGCTCGGCCGTGCTCATCGGCGCGATCCGCACCGGCACGTTCTGGAGCTGCGCGAGCAGCCGGGCGGCCACGTCGGCCAGCCCGTCGGCCACGCCCAGCCGGGCGGTGCGGCCCGTGCCGCGCGCGGCGGCCACGGCCCGTTCGTAGGCGTCGAGCGCCACTGTGGCCTGGGCCAGGAACGCCTCGCCCGCCTCGGTGAGCCGCACGCCGCTGGACGAACGGCTGAACAGCTCGACGCCTATCTCCTTCTCCAGCGCCCTGAGCTGCTCCGACAGCGTGGGCTGCGCGATGTGCAGCGCGGTCGCGGCGCGGCGGAGGCTGCCGGCGCGCGCGATCGCCATCGCGTATCTGACGTAGCGCAGATCCATCTCTCACCTCGGGGTGATGATGATGGGCTATCGGCTGATCACATCTCCGTATTACAAGACGGGGCAGCCCGCGTGAAGACATCCAGTCACGGCTTGTGCCTTCCCGCTGCTCAGGATCTCGCCCAACCTGGCGGCGACGGCCTTCGGACGCGGGACGCCGCCGTTGTGGCCGCCCGGAAACTCCGCGTACGGCGCCTCTGGCGCCTCGGTCGTCCGCGTGCCGAGCAAGCGCTTGTATTGGCGTGTTATCGTGCGGGATGCAGTCCTTCGCCGGGTGCGCGGCCGTGGCCGGGATCGGGATGACCGCGCTGACCCGGCAGTCCGGGCGCACCGAGCTGGAGCTGGCCGCCGAGGCGTGCCGGGCCGCCTGCGCGGACGCCGGGATCGTCCCCGGCGAGGTCGACGGGCTGCTCAGCTACCACATGAACGACTCAGCGCCGGTCGTCCAGGTGGCCCGCGCGCTGGGGATCGAGCGGCTGCGCTGGCACAACGACATCGCCGGCGGCGGGACACAGGCCGCCTCCGTGCTGGGGGACGCGGCCATGCTGATCCACGCCGGCGTGGCCAGGAACGTCCTGGTCTTCCGGGCGCTCAACGGGCGGTCCGGCACGCGGATGAACACCGCCTCCACCGGCCCCCTGGAACGCCACACCTACGGCCTGGCGGGGCCGATCCCGCTGTTCGCCATGGCCGCGACCCGCTACCTGCACGACACCGGGCTCACCGCCGAGCACCTGCACGCCGTGGTCGCCCAGTCCAGGCGCAACGCCGCCGGCAATCCGCGCGCCCTGCGCCGCGAGCCCCTTGACCTGGCCGCCTACCTGGCCAAACCGTATGCCTGCACGCCGCTGCGCACCGCCGACTGCTGCCTGGAGACCGACGGCGCGTGCGCGCTGCTGGTGAGCGGCGTCCTGGACGGCCCGCGCATCCGGGCGGTCGTCCGCGGCGGCGGGCCCGGCTGCTCCTCCATGGACCGCTCGCCGGACGTGACGGCCGTCTTCTCCGCGCACGTCGCGCCGCTGTTGTGGGCGGCCTCCGGGATGCGGCCCGCGGACGTCCGGGCGGCGCTGCTCTACGACGCCTACTCCTGGCTGGTGCCCCGGCAACTGGAGGACTTCGGGCTGGTGGCGCGGGAGGACCTGGGGGCGTACCTGCTGGAGCGGCGGCACGCGTGGGTGAACCCGCACGGCGGCCTGCTGTCGGAGGGGTACGTGCACGGGCTCAACAACGTGGCCCAGGCGGTGCGGGAACTGCGCGCCGGGCGCGAGACCGCCCTGGTGACCGGGTTCGGCGGCAGCTACGGCAGCGCGGCCCTCCTCACCCGGTGAACGTCAGAGAGTGAACGTCAGGGAGTGAACCTCAGAAAGTGAACGTCAGGGAGTGAGCGTGAACGCGGCGTGCGAGCTCCGGCCGTCGTCGCCGGGCAGCACGCCGCGGGCCGCCAGCCAGGCCGCCGCGCCCGCCGCGTCGCGCGCCGTGCGCACCCGCTCGCCGGACAGCCGCGCCAGCACGGCCCGGCGCACCGGCCCCTCGCTGGTCAGCACGCTGCCCGCGAGCACGACGTCGCCCGAGACGTGCACCCTGCGCAGGGTGGCCACCAGACGGTCGGCGGCCTCCTCGGCGACCTTGAGCGCCATCGGGTCACCGGCCTCGGCCGCCCGGCTGACCAGGGCGGACAGCGCGGCCAGGCGCATGTGGTCGGCCTGCGCGAGCCGGACGAACCGGTCGGCGACCGCCCGCGGCGACCCCGGACGCTCCTCGCCCAGGACATGCTCGACGACGAGCGCGACCAGGCTGCCCGGCGCGCCCGTCGCACCCCGGTCGAGGGCGGAGACGACGGCCTTGGCGGCGGCACGGCCGATCCAGAAGCCCGAGCCCTCGTCGCCCAGCAGCCAGCCGAGCCCGTCGGCGATCGTGTCGATGCGGTGGCCGGCGACCCTGGCCGCGACCGCGCCCGTGCCCGACAGCAGCAGCGAGCCGTCGGGCTCGGCGGTGCCGGCGGCGTAGGCCACCGCCACGTCGCGCTCGATCAGCGGGCCCGCCTCGATGCCGTGGCCGGCCCACACCCGGGTCAGCTCGGGGACCAGCGTGTCGACCTGGCCGGCGACCCCGGCCAGCGAGGCCACGACCCGGCCGCCGTCGTGCGACCCCAGCGCCTGCCCGAGCGCGGTGCCGATGGCCGCCACCGCCTTGTCCAGACCGTGTGCCGAGGGGTTGCCGGCGCCTGCCCGCGCGTAGCCGACCCGGGTGCCGTCGAGGGTGTGGACGGAGACGCGCGTCGAGGTGGCTCCCGCGTCGACACCGACCACCAGCGATTTGGTCACGGTCGAATTCTGGGGGTTGACGTGACCGGGAAGCAAGAATAATTTTCGCCAGAAGACCGAGTATTCGGAAGGAATATTCGTGACTTCAGGAGCCCTCGGGCGCGTCGAAACAGAACTGCCCGGTCTGCCGGAGGCGTTGCGCCGGGTCGGCGAGGTGATCCTCGGTGACCCCGCCGAGGCCGCGCGGTCGACCATCATCGCGCTGGCCGAACGGGCGGGCAGCTCGCCCGCCACCGTGACGAGGTTCTGCCGGGCGTTCGGCTTCTCCGGCTACGCCGAACTGCGGGTCGCCCTCGCCACGGAGACCGGCAGGGCCGCGCAGGCCGGCTGGGGCGCGGGGGTCGGGCACGAGATCGGCCCCGACGACCCGCTCGACTCGGCCATCGAGGTGATGGCCGCGGCCGACGCCAGGCTCATCCAGGACACCGCCGCCCAACTCGACCTCGCGACGGTCGCCCAGGTCGCCGACGCCGTCGTCAGGGCCCGCAGGGTGCTGCTGATCGGCGTCTCCACCAGCGGGAACGTCGCCACCATGCTCGAAGGCAGGCTGCGCCGCATCGGCATCCCGTGCTGGAGCGCCGGCGACGCGCACGTGGCGCTGTCGGAGGCGGCGCTGCTCGGCGCGGACGACGTCGCCATCGGCATCAGCCACCGGGGCCGCACCCGCGAGGTCATGGAGGCGCTGGCCGAGGCGGGCAGCCACGGCGCGACCACGGTCGCCGTCACCTCCTTCGCCCGCTCGCCGCTGGCCGAGCTGGCCGGCCTGGTGCTGACGACGGCCAGCAGGGAGACCACGTTCCGGCTGGGCGGGCTGGCGGCCGTGCACTCGCAGATCTTCGTGCTCGACGCCGTCTACGTGGCGGTCGCGCAGCGCACGTACGAGCGCACCAACGAGGCGTTCGAGCTGACGATCAGCGCGGTGGAGAGCCACCGCGTGGAGAGAGGCTGACATGCGGTACGCGTCCAAGGCCCTCGCCCTCGCCGGACAGGTCGCCGAGAGCCAGGCGGAGCCGGTGCGCCGGGCCGCCGCCCTGATCGTCGCCGCGCTGCGCGCCGGCGGGGTGGTCAACGCGTTCGGGTCGGGGCACTCCGAGGCCATCGCCATGGAGATCGCCGGACGGGCCGGCGGCCTGGTGCCCAGCAACCGCCTCTCCCCGCGCGACCTCGTCCTGTACGGCGGCCGGCCGCCGAGCGTGCTCACTCCGGAGCTGGAACGCGACCCGGCCGTCGCCCACGAGATCTACGACCTGGCCCCCGTCGCGCCGCAGGACGTGTTCGTCCTGGTCTCCAGCTCCGGCGTGAACGGCACGGTCGTGGAGCTGGCCACCCTGGTCAAGGAGCGCGGCCACCCGCTCGTCGCGATCACCTCGGTCGCGCACAGCACGCGCATGACCTCGCGCCATCCCTCGGGCGGCAAGCTCATGGACCTGGCCGACGTCGTGCTCGACAACGGCTCCCCGTACGGGGACGCCGTCCTCGACCTGCCGGACGGCGGCACGTACGGCGCGGTCTCCACGATCACCTCGGCGCTGCTCGCGCAGATGGTGGTCACCGAGGCGGTGGAGGAGCTCGTCGCCCTGGGCGAGCGGCCCCCCGTCTACCTGTCGGTCAACGTGACCGGCGGCGACGAGCACAACAAGGCCCTGGAGAGCCGGTACGCAGGGCGAATACGACGAGGATCATGAACAGCTAGGAGCCATCAATGCCTGACACCCCCCATATCAGCCGTCGTGAACTCCTGCGCGGCGCGGCTCTCGTCCCCGTCGCGGGGGCGCTGGCCGCCTGTGCCACCCCGGCCGCCAAGCCCACGGCCACCGCCTCGTCCGCGCCGGTGGCGACCAGCGCGGCCAACCCGTTCGGCGTCGCGGACGGCAAGCCGCTGGAGGTGTGGATCTTCGACGGCGGCTTCGGCCAGGACTACGCCAAGAACATCCACGAGCCCCTGTTCAAGACGAAATATCCGAAGAGCGAGATCAAGCACAACGCCACCAAGGAGATCACCAAGGTCCTCCAGCCGCGGTTCGCCGGCGGCAACCCGCCGGAGGTGATCGACAACTCCGGCGCGAACTTCATGGACTTCGGCGCCCTGTCCCAGGACGGCCAGCTCCAGGACCTCACCCCCCTGCTCGACGCGCCGAGCTGGGACGACCCCGCCGTCAAGGTCAGGGACACCATCGACCAGTCGGTCATCGACATCGGCACCTACGACGGCAAGTTCAGCGTGCTGGGTTACGTGAACTACATCCACGGCATCTGGTACTCACAGAAGGTGTTCAGGGACAACGGCTGGGAGATCCCCAAGACCTGGGACGAGTTCGTCAAGCTCTGCGAGACGATCAAGAAGTCCGGCAAGATGGCGCCCTTCACGTACGCCGGCAAGTTCCCCCAGTACCTGTACGAGCCGCTGCTGACCATGGCCGCCAAGATCGGCGGCAACGAGGTGCTGGTCAACATCGACAACCTGGAGGACGGCGCCTGGACCACCGAGGCCATGAAGACCGCCGCCACGGCCTGGGCCGAGGTGGGCGCCAAGTACCTCATGGAGGGCACGACCGGCCTCGACCACGTGCAGACCCAGACGGCCCAGAACAAGTACAAGGTGGCCATGCTGCCGTCCGGGTCGTGGCTGGAGAACGAGCAGAAGAGCACCACCCCGCCCGACTTCGAGTACGGCATGTTCCCGATCCCCGACGTCACCGGCTCCGACAAGATGCCGTACGGCACCCTGCACACCCAGCCCGGCGAGAACTTCATGGTCGCGGCCAGGAGCGCCAACCCGCAGGGCGGCATCGAGTACCTGCGCGGCATGTTGTCGAAGAAGGCGGCCGGCGACTTCAGCGAGATGGTCAAGACGGTGACCGCGGTCAAGGGCGCGACCGAGGGCCGGACGATCTCGCCCGGCGTCACCAGCGCCTCCAAGGCCGTCGCCGACGCAGGCGCCAACACCGTCTACTACCGCTGGTACACCTGGTACGGCCAGCTCAAGGACGAGGGCATCGCCGCCACCGGCGAGCTGATGTCCGGCGGCCTGACGCCGGAGAAGTACCTGGAGCGCATGCAGAAGAAGGCCGACGAGATCAAGAACGACTCCTCGATCAAGAAGTACAAGCGCTGATGTTGTTCAACAGGTATCGCCGCGGGCTGTTCATCACCGCGTTCCTGGCAGCCCCGGTGATCCTCTATCTCGCCTACGTCATCTCGCCGCTGATCCAGGCGTTCCGCATCGCGATGACCGACTGGCGCGGCGTGACGGCCACGCCGGACTTCATCGGGCTGGACAACTTCGTCCGGCTGTTCAAGGACGGCGTCTTCTGGAAGGCCGTCAGCCACAACGCCATGCTGCTCGTGCTGCTGCCGCTGCTCACGATCGTCATCGCGCTGTTCTTCGCCTTCCTGCTCAACGTGGGCGGGCGCAAGGGCTCCTCGGGCATCGCGGGCTCGAAGTTCTACCGGGTGGTGTTCTTCTTCCCGCAGGTCCTGGCCGTGGCCGTGGTGGGCGTGCTGTTCCAGCAGGTGTTCCGGCCCGACGGCAGCGGCATGCTGAACGGGCCGCTGATCGCACTCGGCGCCAAGCCGGTCGGCTTCCTGTCCGACCCCGGCGTGGCCTTCTGGTCGGTGCTCGGCGTGCTGGTCTGGCAGGCGGTCGGCTTCTACGTCGTGCTGTTCTCGGCCGGGCTGGCCTCCATCCCGCGCGACATGTTCGAGGCGGCGCAGATCGACGGCGCGGGCCGGTTCAGCCTGTTCTTCCGCATCACGCTGCCGCTGCTGTGGGACACGATCCAGGTGGCCTGGGTCTACCTCGGGATCCTGGCGCTCGACGCGTTCGCGATCGTGT
The DNA here is from genome assembly GCF_053601695.1 of Nonomuraea sp. NPDC004702. NCBI lineage: Bacteria > Bacillati > Actinomycetota > Actinomycetes > Streptosporangiales > Streptosporangiaceae > Nonomuraea > Nonomuraea sp. NPDC004702. The sequence goes on along the minus strand of NZ_JBSGCE010000013.1, from coordinate 115,671 downwards.
GGGTGATGACCGACCAGCACGGCGGCCCCGACTGGTCGACCACCGTCATGGCCGCCGAGATCTACCGCAACGCCTTCCAGTACTTCCGCTTCGGCTACGCCTCGGCCCTCGGCGTCATGATGTTCTTCTTCACCGTCGGCTTCGCCATCCTCTCGCTGCGCCTGTCACGCCGCGAACGAATCGAGTACTAGATGACAACGACGACCACGTGGACGGTGGCGAACTCCCGCAAACTGGCCCGTCAGGAGCGCCGGCGGCGGCTCGGGCCGATGGCCGTGCTCTCCCACGTCGCGCTCCTGGTGTGGACGGTGCTCGTCGTGGTGCCGATCCTGTGGACCTTCCTGGCCTCGGTGAAGAGCGAGGACGAGATCTTCGGCGAGGCGTGGGGGCTGCCGGCCAAGCTCAACTGGGACAACTTCGCCCGCGCCTGGGAACAGGCGCACATCGGGCAGTACATGCTCAACAGCGTCATCGTCGTCACCTTCAGCGTGGCCGGGACGATGCTGCTCGGCTCGATGGCCGCGTACGTGCTGGCCCGGTACCCCTTCCGCGCCAACCGGCCGATCTACTTCCTGTTCGTGTCCGGGCTGGCCTTCCCGGTGTACCTGAAGCTGACGCCGCTGTTCTTCGTCGTGCAGAACATGGGGGCGGTGCCGCTGGTGGGGCCGTACATCGGGTTGAACACGCATGCGGGGCTGGTGCTGGTCTACATCGCCTACTCGATGCCGTTCACGGTGTTCTTCCTGACCGCGTTCTTCCGTACGCTGCCCACGGCGGTGGGGGAGGCGGCGATGGTGGACGGCGCCTCGCACACCCGCGTGTTCTTCCAGATCATGTTGCCGATGGCCAGGCCCGGCATCATCAGCATCACGATCTTCAACGTGCTCGGGCAGTGGAACCAGTACCAGCTGCCGCTGGTGTTGCTCCAGGACCGGGACAAATGGGTGCTTACGCAGGGGATCGCTGACATCTCCACGTCCGCGGGGTACGACCAGGACTGGTCGGCGCTGTTCGCCGCGCTGACGCTGGCGATCCTGCCGATGCTGGTGGTCTACACGGTGTTCCAGCGCCAGATCCAGTCCGGCCTGACCTCGGGAGCCCTCAAATAGGGGACGTCGCCTCTGGGCTCAGTGGGCTTCGCTGGGGGCGCTTCGCGCCTGGGGACTCAGGCGCTCTTTCTTGGGGCGCCTGGCGGCGCAACGCCCGCGCCTACCGGCGCCCGTGGTTTGCCCCCGTGACTGGTTACCGGGTTGGCCGGGGGCTTCGCCTCTGGGCTCGGTGGGCTTCGCTGGGGGCGCTTCGCGCTTGAAGACTCAGGCGGTCTTTCTTGGGGCGCCTGGCGGCGCAACCCCCGCGCCTACCGGCGCCCATGGCCGGCCCCCGCGACCGGCTACCGGTTCCGCCTGGGGCCATCTCGGGAGGCCCGCACATTCGGCATGGTGCAGCCGTCGACAGGCGCGAACCTCGTTCCGTTCGCAGGGGACATCGTCCATCTGCGACAACGGAATCCTGATCAATCGACGTGCGGATACGTCTGCCGCAGATAGTCGTTGAGCTGTCGCCACTGGGTCGGATGGATGTCGAGCGCGTGCAGCTCGCCGGGCTCGACCCAGCGCACGTCGCTCGCCTCGTCGTTGGCCTCCGGACGGCCGCCGACCGGGCGGGCGATCAGCATCACCTCGTACTCCTGGCGGACCTCGCCGTCGGTGTAGGCCACGATGTGGCCGGGGTCGGAGTAGACGCCGAGGAGACCGGTGGGCTCGACGCGGACGCCGGTCTCCTCCTCCGTCTCCCGTATGGCGCACTGTGAAGGGGTCTCGCCGATCTCCATCTTGCCCATCGGCAACGCCCACTGACCGGTGTCGCGCCGGCGCTGCATGAGGATGCGGCCGGCGTCGTCCACGGTCACCGTCCCGCAGGCCGGCACCAGGCTGTTGGCCTTGGGGGCGTCCGGGTCGTTCCAGTACTCGACTCGTCCCATGGGGAATGCCTCCTCAGACTTCCGCGCCGGACCACGGAACGGCTCCGGCCCAGACTCGCTCGAAGGATGACATGTAGTGCTCGGCCATCGTCCCCCCGTCGAGGCGATGGAAGTGGAAGGTCGGGTTGGCGGAGGCTGGTTCGCCGTACGCGTGCGGGTTGACCAGGATGTCGTCGTCGTAGCGGAACAGCGAGGCGTACAGAGTGGTCGCGTGCAGACGAATCTCGCAGCCATCCAGGTCCGGCAGCGTCCGGTAGTAGGTCAAGGATGAGCGGATCTTGGCGGGCAGCGTTCCGCCCAGCCCTTCCTCGCGATCTCGCGTCTCCACCGACTGCGCGTCGGGGGCGCCGAAGCACAACCTGATCGCGACACCGCGCTGTGCGATCTCGGTGAGCAATCGGGCGATCCTGGGTTGTGTCTGAGCGTAGAAGGTTCCTGAGAAGACGAGAACGTCCACCCGCTCCTGAGCGTCGGTGAGGAGTCGAAGCCACAGCTCACGAGGCACGCTGGCACGGTCGGGAAAGACCTCCACGAGTTCGGACCGGTTCGCCCTGCCGCGGCGAGCCCCGCTGCTTTCCAGCACGTCGGGCCACAGGTACGTCTCGTCGGCGGTCAGCAGCTTCGCCGCCGCCCACCTGTGCCTCCGGTGCGGAACACGGCCGGTGTTGATCCAGCGTTCGACTGTCTTGGGCTCGACGCCGCAGGTCTCGGCCAGGTCCTCCAGGGCCACACCATGGCGGAGCATCGCTGTGCGTAGGCGCTCGTTCACGCATCCAGTGGACGCGAACGTCCGGGACGTTTCAAGGCCGTCCCGGGACGTTTCCCGTGCCGCTACACGTCCCGGCAACGGGGTGCGGCGAGGTTGGAAGGTCCCGTCCTCCTGGCTTCACTTGGCGTACCGGGACCGAAGTCACTGGAGGCAGGTGGATGAACCCACAGCAGGAGTCGAGGCACCCACTTCCGGGGCCGGGAAGAGCGGCACGGCGAGTCGCTCTCCGCTATGCGGAGCCGCACAGGTCGCATCAGAGCGCCGCGCTCACCGCCGGAGCACGGGCGTGAGCCTGACGGTCCAGGAAGTTCTCGGCAGGTTTCCCGGGTGGCGGATCATCGACGTGACCGGCGGCTGGGTCGCGTTCCGCGTCCCCCTCGTGTCCCGTGACAGCGGGCTGTCCAACGTCCGCTGCGGGGCGACCCTGGCGGAACTGGCCGGGAACCTCCAGGCCGAGAGCAGGCTCCACGAGTCGCGCTCACCCACGACGAGCAACTGATCAGACGGAGGCCGACCGGGCACGCCATGCCTGTCCCGCCGCCCCCGAAGCAGTCGTTCTCAGAGTCTTTCCGGCAGGAGGAGCAGTGAATGGGTGTGTTGCGGGCGCACCACCGTGAAGTGTCGGCGATCGAGCGTGGCCACCTCTGGAGTGTTGAGCCGTTCGGCGATCGCTATGACGGAGGCGTCGACCGCGCCCAGAGGCAGGCTCGCATAGGCGGCGACCAACGTGCTCATACGCCGAAGGTCCTGCTCAGTGAGATCGACCAAGTTCAGACCTGCCCCGAAGGTTCGCAGAAACGAAGCCTCCGCTGCACTGCCCTGCCGCCTCTCCACCAGCTGACACGCCTCATGGTGCCTGTCTTTGCTGTTGAGCGCCGCGACCAACGGGCCTGTGTCAAGGACGATCACAAGGGGTGATTGTCCTCCGCCCGCAGGATCTCCTCGGCGCGTTCCGCGAAATCCGGCTCCGCCTCTAGCATTCCGATGAACGGCAAGTCCCGCACCGCCTGCTGCTCGTCGAGCTGATCCCGGACCAGACGGAGCAGAGGCGCGACCTTCTCTTCGGGCAGCCGGTCCATGCCGTCCAGTCTACGAGACATGAGCGTCCTGAGCCTGGGACACCCTTGTCCTGGCGGGGAAGGCCGTCCCGTCGAGCTCCGGCTCGCCGGAGGCAAGGCCGACCGGGCAAGCGGCACCTCGTCGATGAAGGCGCCGAAGAACCGTCTGATCGTGACGCCGGCCTAACCCCGGGTGACGGCCTTGTGGACGTCGCTGAGGAAGCGTTCGATGGTGGCCTGTTCCGTGGTGTCGTACCGGCCCATGAGGGCGACGATCTCCTGGATGAGCGGGCCGAAGAAGCTCCAGCCGAGCGTGACGGCGCTCTCGTCGACCTTGAGCAGCACCCGCCGCCGGTCCCGGGTGTCGCGTTCCCGGCGGACGTGACCGAGCCGTTCCAGACGGTCCACCACCGCCGTGGTGCCCGCGGAGTTGAGGCCGAGGTGTGTGCCCAGCGTTCCGGGGGTGGCGGGGGTGCCGGTGCGGGCGGCGTCGAGGAGGCAGATGAGCGCGCGTACGTCGGTCGGGTGCAGGGCGTGCGCGGCGGCGAACCGCTCGCCCATGCGGTCGAGTTCCACGGTGACGGCGCGCAGCAGATGGACCAGCCGCATCCCGGCGTCCTGGTCGTGCACGTTCCCGGCATGCTCCGGCGGCGGCGTCGTCATGCCACCAGTATGGCATTATCTCGCTCAGCGAGATTATTGCTGAGCAAGCTATTCAGTTAGGTGCGGCATGTCGGACTTCCTCTCCGCCTACGACGCGGTCCTCGAACGCTGGCCGGTACCGGTCGAGCCCATCGACCTGGTCTCGGCGTACGGCACGACCCGGGTGAACGCGTGCGGCCCCGCCGACGGCCCGCCGCTGGTCCTGCTGCACGGCGGCGGCACCACGGCGGCGATGTGGTTCGCCAACGTCGCCGCGTTCGCCCGCCGTCATCGCGTGTACGCCGTCGACCGCATCGGCGAGCCGGGACGGAGCATCCGCGGCGAACGCCCCCCGCGCGGCGCCGGCGACCTGCTCGGCTGGCTGGACGGCGTGCTCGACGGGCTCGGGATCGACAGCGCCGCGGTGTGCGGACACTCCTACGGCGGGTGGATCGCCCTGACGTACGCACTCCACGCATCCCGGCGGGTCGAGCGGCTCGTCCTGCTCGACCCGACGCAGTGCTTCGGCGGGTTCCGGGCCGGATACCTGGCCCGCGCGCTGCCCACCCTGCTGCGGCCGACGGCCTCGCGCGCGCGGGCCTTCCTGGAGTGGGAGACCGGCGGCGCGCCCGCCGACCCCGCCTGGCTGCGGCTCTACGGCCTGGCCGCGGAGTTCCCGGACACGAAGGTCGTCACCGGGAAACGGCCCGAGCCCGGATCGCTGCGCGCGCTCACCACGCCCGCCCTCGTGCTCGTCGCCGGCCGCGGCAAGGCGCACTCCCCGCACCGCGTCGCGTCGGCCGCCGCCCGCCTGCTGCCGGGCGCGCGGACCGCGGTGCTGCCGCGCCTGTCCCATCACGCGATGCCGTGGCACGAGCCCGCCGACCTCAACGCCCGCGTCGTCGACTTCCTCGACGGACGAGCCACCTGACCCGACGCCCCTCGAAGGCGCGCCAGGACGCCCGTCTCGCCGCCCCGGAACCTAGACTCCTGGGCATTCCGCGACGCAGCAGGCCGTGAGGAGACTCCCATGCCATCCGCGCCCGAACAGGAATCACTCGCCGCCCTCGCGACCCGGCACGGGCTGCGGCGGTCCATGGCCCGCCCGGACATGCACGTCTACCTGCGCCGATTATGGGAACGCCGGCACTTCATCCTGGTGTACGCGACCTCGCGCACCGCCTCGAAGTACTCCGCCTCCGCGCTCGGTCAACTGTGGCAAGTGGTGACGCCGCTGCTGAACGCCGGCATCTACTGGGTCATGTTCGGCCTCGTCCTGGGCGGACACGAGCACATCGAGAACTATGCGGCCTTCCTCGTCACGGGGATGTTCGTCTTCACCTACAGCCAGCGGTCGGCCTCGGCGGGGGCCAAGTCCGTCTCGGGGAACCTCTCGCTCATCCGCGCCCTGCACTTCCCCCGCGCCGCGCTGCCCCTGGCCTACACCCTTCAGGAGCTGCGGCAGGCGGCCGTCTCCATGGGTGTGCTGCTCGTCCTCGTGGTCGTCATGGGGGAGTTCCCCACCTGGTTCTGGCTGCTGGTCCCGGTCGCCCTGCTCCTGCAGACGATGTTCAACATCGGGCTGAGCCTGGTCCTGGCGCGGCTGGGGGCCTCGCTGCGCGACGTGAACCAGCTCCTGCCGTTCGTCCTGCGGACCTGGCTGTACGCCTCCGGGGTCTTCTTCTCGATCCAGTACAAGATCGTGGGATATCCGGACCCGGTCACCGGCGAGCCGGTCGGCGGGGTCGGGCTGCCGCAGTGGGTGGCCGACGTCATGTATCTCAACCCCGCCGCCTCCACCATCGAGTTCATGCGCGACATCCTGATCCACGCCTCCAGCCCTCGCCCGCTCGTCTGGCTGAGCTGCGCGTTCTGGGCGGTCGCCGGACTGACCCTCGGGCTCTGGTACTTCTGGCGGGCCGAGGACACGTACGGGCGCGGGTGAGGACACGTACGGGCGCGGGTGAGGGCCGGAAAAGGGTTCGCGCGCGGGGGGCGTGCTCTGGTTTGCTCCCCATCATGACGTCTGCGTGGGTCGGCGAGCGCGTGCGCCTGAGGGCCATCGAACCGGAGGACTGGGCGGCGCTCTTCGCCTTCGAGGAGGACACCGACGCGGCCAGGAACGGCTGGCGGCTGCCGCCGCCCCGCTCGGCCGCCCAGGCCCAGAAGTGGGCCAGGGAGCTGGCCGAGCAGGAGTCCGACATGGACGAGCTGCGCCTGGTGATCGCCGACGCGGCCGACGGCCGCCCGGTCGGCATGCTCAACACGCACGAGGTCGAGCGCATGCACGGCACGTTCTGCTACGGCATCTCCATCGGCACGCCCCACCATCGCAAGGGCTACGCCAGCGAGGCGATCGTCCTGCTGCTGCGCTACATGTTCGCCGAGCGCCGCTTCCAGAAGGCCGAGGCGTGGGTCTACAGCTCCAACGAACCGTCGCAGGCCCTGCACCGGCGGCTCGGCTTCGTCGAGGAGGGCCGCCGGCGCAGGAGCCGCTTCGCCGCCGGGCGTTACGACGACGGGATCCTGTTCGGGATGACGGTCGAGGAGTTCACCGAGCGCTACGGCTGAAGCTCGGCCCGCAGCCGCCCGGTGGCCTCGACGACGTGCGCCAGCGAGGCTTCCACCTGCTCGTACGTGCGCGTCTTCAGCCCGCAGTCGGGGTTGACCCAGACCCGCTCGGCCGGCAGCGCCGCCAGCGTCCTGCGCAGCAGGTCCTCGACCTCGTCCGCGCCGGGCACGCGCGGGGAGTGGATGTCGTACACGCCGGGGCCGAGGCCGCGGCCGAACGCGCGCACCGCGCCCAGGATGCGCGCCCCCGAGCGGGCCGACTCGATCGTGGTGACGTCGGCGTCCAGGCCGTCGATGGCGGCCAGGATCTGGTCGGCGTCCGAATAGCACAGGTGGGTGTGGATCTGGGTGCGGTCGGCCGCGCCCGAGGTGGCCCGCCGGTACGCCGCCACCGCCCACTCCAGGTAGTCGGCCTGCGCGGCCCGCCGCAGCGGCAGCAGCTCGCGCAGGGCGGGCTCGTCCACCTGGATGATCGACACCCCGGCCGCCTCCAGGTCGCGCACCTCCTCGCGCACCGCGTCGGCCACCTGGAAGACCACGTCCCGCAGCGGCAGGTCGTCGCGGACGAACGACCAGGCCACGATCGTCACCGGCCCGGTGAGCATGCCCTTGACCGGCTTGGCGGTGAGCGACTGCGCATAAGAGGCCCAGCGCACGGTGATGGGCCCGGGACGGCCGACGTCGCCGTGCAGGATCGGCGGCCGGGTGCAGCGCGACCCGTACGACTGGACCCAGCCGTTGCTGGTGACCGCGAACCCGTCCAGGTGCTTGGCGAAGTACTGCACCATGTCGTTGCGCTCGGGCTCGCCGTGCACGAGCACGTCCAGGCCGAGGCGTTCCTGCAGCCTGACGACGTGCTCGATCTCGGCCTCGACGCGCCGCTCGTAGTCCTCCTCCGGCAGCGTCCCGGCTGCCACGGCCGCCCGCGCCGCGCGCAGCTCGCCGGTCTGCGGGAACGAGCCGATGGTGGTGATCGGCAGCACGGGCAGGCCCAGGTGGGCGGCCTGGGCGGCGGCCCGCACCGGGTACGGCGCCCGCTCCTGCGGCGCGGCCGGCGCGGTCAGCGGCACCGAGGGCGCGGCCGGGACCGGCCCCCGGAAGTCCGGCCCCTCGGCGACGGTGAGGGCCAGCGCCACCACCTCGGCCACCTTCTGCTCGGCGAAGGCCAGCCGTTCCCGCAGCGCCGGATCGAGGTCGGGCTCGGCGTCCACGTCGTAGGGCACGTGCAGCAGCGAGCAGGACGTGCTCACCGTCACCCGGTCCGCGCGCACGCCGCCGAGGGCGGCCAGGGCGCGTGCCGGCGAGGTGCGCCACACGTCGCGGCCCGACACCACGCCCGCGACCACGGTCTTGCCCGGCAGGTCGGGCACGGCGCCGCCGCGCACCAGGTCCACGCCGATCGCCTCGACAGGCGTGCCGGCCAGCACCGGCAGCGCGGGCCCGAGGTCGCCGAAGTAGGAGGCCACGAACAGCCCCGGCCGGACGGCCGCCGACCCCAGCCGGTCGTAGGCCAGCCGCACGGCCGCCAGCTCCTCGGGCGTGCGGTCGCCGACCAGCGCCGGCTCGTCGAGCTGCACCCACTCGACGCCCTCGGCGGCCAGCGCCGCGAGCAGCTCCTCGTAGCAGCCGAGCACGTCCTCCAGCCGCTCGGGCGCCCCGGCCAGCAGCAGGAACGTCACCGGCCCGACCACGACGGGCCGCGTCTCGTAGCCGAGCGCGCGGGCCTCGCGCACCTCGGCGAGCGGCTTGGCGGCGTCCAGCTTGAAGACGGTCTCCGGGCCGATCTCCGGCACGATGTAGTGGTAGTTGGTGTCGAACCACTTCGTCATCCGCAGCGGCGCCAGCCCCTCGGTGCCCCTGGCCATCGCGAAGTAGGGGTCCTCGGCCGCGCGGTAACGCTCGGGCACCGCGCCCAGCAGCACCGCCGTGTCCAGCACGTGGTCGTACAGGGAGAAGGTGTTGGACGGCAGCCCGTCCAGGCCCAGCTCGGCCAGCCGCCGCCAGGTCCGCTCCCTGATCTCCGCGCCCGTCCGCTCCAGCTCCGCGCGGCCGGACCGCCCGTCCCAGTAGGACTCCAGGGCCCGCTTCAGCTCCCGTCGCGGCCCGATCCTCGGGTACCCGAGCACCGTGGACGTGGGGAATGGCGACATCTCAGCTCCTCGATCACGTCGGTCAGATGCGGGAATCGTGTCCGGCGGGACCGAGGTGGTGCATCATTGATAAGTGCTGCTTATGCTCAAGGAGATCCACTGCTTCCTCCTGGTCGCCGAGCGGCTCGGCTTCTCGGCTGCCGCCGCCGACCTGGGCATGTCGCAGCCCGCCGTGAGCCAGGCCATCACCCGGCTCGAACGCGCCGCCGGGGTCAGGCTCTTCGAGCGCAACGCCCGCGAGGTGCGGTTGACCGCCGAGGGAAAGGGGCTGCTGCCGTACGCCCGGCAGGTGCTCGACTCGGCCCAGGCGTTCACCGCGGAAGCCGCCAGACTGGCCCGGCCGACCATTCACCTGGCTTATCCACCGCTGGCGGGCACGCTCGCCGCGCGCATCGCCAGACGGCTGGCCGGCCGCGCCCCGGCGATCGGCGTGGAACTCGTCGTGGCCGGACGGGGCGCCGCGGCCCGGGCGCTGGGCGGCGGGGAGGTCTCGGCCGCGATCCTGGCCACGCCGGCGCCCGCGCAGTTCGTCACGGCGGCCCGCTTCCACGTGTCCGTGGACCATCTGGCCGTCCCGCTCGGGCACCGGCTGGCCGGGCACGGCAGGGTCACGCCGGACGACCTGGGCGGCCAGGTGCTGCTGACGCCGGGGAACCGGCCGTGGGCGGGGCTGCCGGGGCGTGCGCGGATGGTGGCCGACGACGACTTCGCCGCCGCGCTCGACCTGGTGGCCGCCGGGGCGGGGGTGCTGCCGATCCCGCAGCTCCTGGTCAGGTCCGTCAGACGGGACGACGTGCGGTTCGTGCCGCTGGAGGCGGGGGAGCTGCGCATCACCTACGCGCTGGCCTGGGCGCGGGAGCGGGTGACGCCGGAGCTGATGGCGCTGGTGCAGGCGGTGCAGGACGCGCTCTGGACCAGATGAGGACGGCTAACTCACAGGCAGGTTCTTCAGGGCCTCACGGCGGCTCAGGCCGGAGATGCCCTTGGCGCGGACGTACCGGATGACTTCGTCGGGGTTGGTCTTGGCGTACTCGCGTAAGGACCAGCCGATGGCCTTGCGGGCGAAGAAGTCGGTGTCGGACAGGCTGGGCTCGATGCAGGCGTATAAAAGGGCCGTGTCGGTGCGGGACTTGAAGCGGTTCTGGCACAGGATCGCCGTGCGGCGCTTCCACAGGTCGGCGTCGGCCGCCCATTCCAGCATGAGCGGGCGCATGGTGTCGGGAAAGGCCGCCAGCAGGTCGCCGACGCGATGGGTGGCCAGCTCGTCGACCAGGTCCCACCAGGCGCCGGTGACGATCATCTCCTCGTACATCGGCACGGTGTAGAGGGTCTGGAAGTCGCGGTAGTAGCGGTGGCCGGTCAGCTCGACGGCGGCGTAACGCTCCTCGCGGTATTCGGCCTCCCGCCACAGCGAGAGCACCGCGCGCCGCCACTCGGGCGCGGAGTCGATGCGGTGGCGGGCGAACACCCGCCGCAGCGCCGCCCGCCTCGGCGTGGCCTGCACGCCGAGGAAGGGCATCTCCGACTTCATGTACGCGCGCATCGGCTCGGCCTTGTCCGGCTCGGCGACCTCCTCAAGGGCCAGCCGCACCGCCTTGCCGAGGCTCATCCCTGACGCTGGGTCGTGCGCTCGCCGGTGGCGAGCCCGTCGAACAGCACCGTGATGTAGTGCTCGGCCAGCGCGGTGGTGTTGAGCCTGCCGCCGGGACGGAACCAGCGCACGGCCACCCAGATGGTGTCGCGGATCATCCGGTAGGTCAGCTTGGGGTCGACGTCGGCCCTGAACAGCCCGGCCGCCTGACCCGCCTTGATCTGGGTCACCCAGATCTGCTCGACCTCGTCCTCGGCCTTGACCAGGTAGTTGAAGCGCTCGAACTGGCGCAGGTAGTTCCAGTCGTTCTGCATGACGGTGATCGCGGCGCGGTGGGGCTCCAGCGTGCCGAAGCCGATGCGGACCATCTCCGACAGGACCGTGCGGGCGTCGGAGCTGGTGTCGACGGCGGCGCGGTAGCGGGCGATGAGGTCGTCGAGGAAGGTGGACAGCACCTCGTCGACGATCGTCTCCTTGGAGTCGAAGTGGTGGTAGAGGCTGCCGGACAGGATGCCCGCCTCGTCGGCGATCTCGCGTACGGTCGTGGCCTGGAAGCCCTTGCGCGCGAAGAGCTCCGCGGCGAGTTTGACGAGGTGGTCGCGCCGCTCTGAGGCCGCCCCAGTGGAGGAGGCGCGCTGGCGCTTCGCCGGTGACGTGGTGGTGCCGGAGTTCTTTCGCGTGGTCACGTTTCCCATTATGAGCCCTCAGACAATCGCTTGTTCACACGTCAGGCCCAGCTCGTAGGGCATTATCTTGCTTACCAAGCGCTTGTTAGGATGCGGGGATGAACGAGGCTTACATCGTCGCCGCCGTCCGTACCCCCGTCGGGCGCAGGAACGGCGGGCTGGCCGCGGCCCACCCCGCCGACCTCGGCGCGCACGTGCTCCGCGAGCTGATGGACCGCGCGGACGCCGACCCCGCCGCCGTCGAGGACGTGATCTTCGGCTGCGTGGACACGATCGGGCCGCAGGCCGGGGACGTCGCGCGTACCTGCTGGCTGGCCGCCGGGCTGCCCGAGGAGGTCCCGGGCGTCACCGTCGACCGCCAGTGCGGCTCCTCGCAGCAGGCCCTGCACTTCGCCGCCCAGGCCGTGCTGTCGGGCACCAGCGACCTGGTGGTGGCGGGCGGCGTGCAGAACATGAGCATGATCCCGATCTCCTCGGCCATGCTGGCGGGCCGGCCGCTCGGGCACGAGACCCCGTACGCCGGGTCCAAGGGCTGGTCCGCCCGCTACGGCGCGGCGGAGGTCTCCCAGTTCGCCGGAGCCGAGCAGATGGCGGTGGCCTGGGACCTGTCGCGCGAGGACATGGAGCTCTACGCCTACGAGTCCCACCGCCGCGCGCTGCGGGCCGTGGACGAGGGGCGCTTCCGGCGCGAGATCGTCCCTTATGAGGACGTCGCCGACGACGAGGCCCCCCGCAGGGACACCACGCCGGAGAAGATGGCCGCGCTCCGGCCGCTGACCGAAGGGGGGCGGCTCACGGCGGCGCTGGCGTCCCAGATCTCCGACGGCGCGGCGGCGCTGCTGGTCGCCTCGCCCCGGGCCGTCCGCGACCACGGGCTGACCCCGCGCGCCCGCGTGCACCACCTCTCGGCGCGCGGCGCGGACCCGATCATGATGCTCTCCGCGCCCATCCCCGCCACGGCCCACGCCCTGGGCCGGACCGGCCTGGCCATCGACGACTTCGACGCGATCGAGATCAACGAGGCGTTCGCCTCCGTCGTGCTGGCCTGGATCAAGGAGACCGGCGCCGACCCGGCCCGGGTGAACCCCAACGGCGGCGCCATCGCGCTCGGCCATCCGCTCGGCGCGACCGGCGCGGTCCTGACCGTGAAGCTGCTGCACGAACTCGAACGCACCGGCGGCCGGTACGGCCTGCAGACGATGTGCGAAGGCGGGGGACAGGCGAACGTCACCGTCATCGAACGCCTCGGCTGAAAGGCCGCGCCGCGCAACTGAAGTGAGCATTTGCGGCAATGGTTGAATAAGACACGGAAGGAACCGGGCTGACATCAGAAAATGCCTCTAGCAAATAGGAAACTTTCCTATTAGATTTCGGGTCATGCCCCTCAGCGGTGACCTTCTTCGCCTCGCCGACGCCGTCCTCCTCCCTGGTTTCGCGGGACAGACGCCTCCGGACTGGATCCGCCGCCGACTCGGCGAGGGACTGGCCGGCGTGGTGCTGTTCTCCCGCAACATCGCCGACCCCGCGCAGGTCGCCCGGCTCACCGCCGCGCTGCGCGCGGAGAACCCCGCGGTGCTCGTCGGCACCGACGAGGAGTCCGGCGAGGTCACCCGGCTGGAGGTGAGCACCGGCAGCAGCCGTCCCGGCGGGTACGCGCTCGGCGTCGTGGACGACGTCGGCCTCACCGAGGCGCTGGCCAGGGACATGGGCGGCGAACTGGCGGCCGCGGGCATCACGATCGACTTCGCCCCGTCCGCCGACGTCAACTCCAACCCCGACAACCCGGTCATCGGCCTGCGGTCCTTCGGGGCCGACCCCGCGCTCGTCGCCCGGCACACCAGGGCGTTCGTCCGCGGCATGCAGTCGGCCGGGGTGGCCGCCTGTGCCAAGCACTTCCCCGGCCACGGGGACACCACCGTCGACTCCCACCACGGCGTGCCCGTGGTGGCCGACGCCGGCATCGAGGAGGCGCTCTTCCCGTTCCGGGAGGCGATCAAGGAGGGGGTCAGGTCGATCATGACCGGCCACCTGCTCGTGCCCTCCTACGACGCCGAACTGCCCGCCACGCTCAGCCCCAAGGTCCTCACGGGCCTGCTGCGCGAGGAGCTGGGCTTCCAGGGAATGATCATCACGGACGGCATAGAGATGGCCGCGGTGTCGGGGGCGTACGGGATCGGGGGCGCCTCCGCCCGCGCCATAGCCGCGGGGGCCGACGCGATCTGCGTGGGCGGCGAGCGGGCCGACGAGGCCACCGCCGTCGAGGTCCGCGACGCCATCGCCGCCGCCGTGACCGAAGGACTGCTGCCCGAGGAGCGACTGGCCGACGCCGCACGCAGGGTCCGCGAGCTGGCCGCCTGGACCACCTCCTCGGGCAGCCCCGTACCGGAGGACGGCTACCTCGGGCTCTCCGCGGCCCGCCGGGCCGTCCGCGTCACCCGCAGGTCCACGGCCCCCGTGCTGCCGCTCACCGGGGCGGCGCACGTGGTCGAGCTGACGCCCGAGATGAACCTGGCCATCGACAAGGGCACCCCGTGGGGCGTCGGCGAGCCGCTCGGACGGCTGCTGCCCGGCACCGCCGTCACCCGGCTGGCGGCCGGGGACACCACCGGGGCCAGGCTGGAGCGGCTGATCGGCGAGGCGGCGCAGCGCCCCCTGGTGATCGTGGTCCGCGACGCCCACCGCTACGCCTGGCAGGGCGAGGCGCTGCGGCACCTGCTCAGCGCCCGGCCGGACGCCGTCGTCGTGGAGATGGGCCTGCCCGCCCGCTCCGACCTCGGCGCCGTGCACATCGCCACGTACGGGTCGGCGCGGGTCTGCGGCCAGGCGGCGGCGGAGGTGCTCACCGGTACGCTGTGACACCGTGATCCTCGACGGCGAAGACCTCTCCCACAGCCGCCCCGCCCTCCCCGACGACGGCCCGCACGTCTTCCGCGGCTGCGACCTCACCGAGGCCGACCTGTCCGGAGCCGCGCTGGCCGGCGCCCGCTTCGAGTCCTGCGTGCTCGACGGCGCCGACCTGCGCAAGGCCGACCTCGACGGCGCGGTCTTCGCGGGCGGCGGCGGCATGCGCCCGAGGTTCAACGACGCCGACCTGATCGACGCCACGTTCACCGACGTCGACCTGTCCTCGGCCCAGTTCGGCGGCGCCCTGCTCACCGACGCCTCCTTCCAGGGCTGCCGCATGATCGGCGCCGCGCTCACGGCCTCGCGCGGCACCGGCTTCAAGGTCGCGCGGTGCAACCTGACGCTGGCCAACCTCGGCGGCTGCTCGCTGCGCGGCGAGTTCATCGAGGGCGTGCGCTTCGACGACGCCGACCTGTCGGGCTGCGACTTCACCGAGGCCACCTTCAGCGACTGCCGGCTCATCGGCACGCGGCTGCTCAACACCACGTTCGCCAAGGCCGACCTGCGCGGCGCCGACCTCGGGCAGCCCGACGACGCCAAGCTGCGCGCCTTCGCCGGCGCGATCATCAACCAGACCCAGGCGAACGCCATCCTGCTGGCCCGCGGCATCACCGTCCTGTGAGCCAGGCTCTGCGTGGGGTCAGGCGTCGTGCGGGTCAGGCGTCGTGCGGGTCAGGCGTCGTGCGGGTCAGGCTCCGCGTGGGATTAGGCCAGGCGTTTGCGTGCCTCCTCGGCCTCGGCCATCACCCGCCCGATCAGCTCGGCGCACGACGGCAGGTCCTCGATCACGCCCACCACCTGACCCGAGGCCATCACCCCGAGATCGGCCCGGCCGTCCACCATCGCCGCGCGCAGCAGCACCGGCGTGTTGGCCGCCTGGAGCACCTGCGCCCAGGTCAGCTCCCGGCCGCGGCGCATCCGGCGTCCCTCGCGGACCAGCGAGCCCCACGACAGGCCGGACAGCCGCCGGAACCGGGCCCCGTTCAGCACCGCGCGCAGCAGCCGCGACCGTTCCAGCGAGGCCACGAACGGGGTGCTGAGCACGCGGTGCGGCACGCCGTCCACCCTGGTCGTCACGACGGTCTCGCGGGCGGCCAGGTAGACGTCCTTGACCGCGCCGGGCACCGGGGACTCGCGGGTGAGCAGGAACCGGGTGCCCATGGCGATCCCGCACGCGCCGTAGGCCAGCGCGGCGACCAGGCCCCGGCCGTCGAAGAAGCCGCCCGCCGCGATCACCGGGATGTCCACCGCGTCCACGACCTGCGGCAGCAGCAGCGTGGTGGCCAGCGGGCCGGTGTGCCCGCCGCCCTCGCCGCCCTGCACGATCACCGCGTCCACCCCCCACGCGGCCACCTTCTCGGCGTGCCGGCGCGCCCCCACCGACGGGATCGTGACGACCCCCGCGTCCTTGAGCCGGGCGATCAGCTCGCGCCGGGGCGCCTGGGCGAACGACGCCACCCG
The DNA here is from genome assembly GCF_053601695.1 of Nonomuraea sp. NPDC004702. NCBI lineage: Bacteria > Bacillati > Actinomycetota > Actinomycetes > Streptosporangiales > Streptosporangiaceae > Nonomuraea > Nonomuraea sp. NPDC004702. The sequence continues at coordinate 99,858 of NZ_JBSGCE010000013.1, read as the reverse complement.
CACGCCCTCCCTGATCATCACCGCCACCCGCTCGGCCGCGTCGTCGGCGTCGGAGCGGATGTTCACCCCGAAGGGGGCGTCGGTCCGCTCCTTGACCCGCCTGACCGCCGCCGTCATCTCGGGCACCGACATGGTGGCGGCGCCGATCACGCCCAGCCCGCCCGCCGCCGAGACGGCCGCGGCCAGCCGGGCGCCCGCGACGTACCCCATGCCGGTCTGGACGACGGGATGGCGGCAGCCGGTGAGCTCGGTCAGCGCCGTCCTCACCGGGCCACCTCGCGGTCGCGCGCCCGGCCGGGATCCAGCCGGTCCAGGACGGCCAGCTCGGCCGCGTCCGGCTCCCGCGTCGTGGGCACCTCCGGGGGGACGACCAGGTCGAAGCCGGTGGCGGCCAGCACGTCGGCCACGCTCACCCCCGGATGCGTGGACACCAGGCGCATCGAGCCGTCGGGCGTGCCGAAGTCGAGCACCGCCAGGTCCGTCACCACCCGCCGCAGCTCGTACGCCCCCCGGTCGGTGCCCAGCCCGCTCACCATGTCCACCTCGGGCACGAACACCCGCCGCGAGTGCCGCGGGATCCAGTAGCTCGTCGGGTCGCACCGCGTGTTCCCCGGCGCCCCGCGCACCCCGAGGAGCTGCGCCTTGGGACGGGCCCAGTCGCCGATGCAGGAGATGTTGCTGTTCCCGTGCCGGTCGATCTGGCTCGCGCCGAGCATCACGTGCCGGCGGCCGTTCAGCACCAGCCACAGGTGCTCCCGGAACGGCAGCCAGCCCTCCACCACCCCGGGCGCCGCCCCCAGCGCGGGCACGTCGCCGGTGAGCAGGCAGACGCCGTCGGAGGTGAGCAGATCGGGCTCGAACGTCAGCCGGGCGAGCCGCGCGGCCAGCACCGTGATGGCCCCGCCGATCCCGGCCGCCAGGATCTCCCCGTCGCCCCTGAACGCCTCCGCGCAGGCCAGCACGCACACGTCAGCCCTGCTCACCTCAGTCCTGCTCACCTCAGTCCTGCTCACCTCAGTCCTGCTCGCCTCAGTCCTGGTCATCGACGCCGCCCTCCACGTACCGCCGCTGCCGCTCCTCGTCGCGCCCGTAGTCCGGCTCGCACGAGGTGAACCCGGCCCCGCCCGGCGCCTCGACCACGCCGGTCACCATCGACCGGCTGATCAGCAACGACTGCACCGGCCCCTCCTTCAGCAGGTCGGCGGTGTCCACCAGCCGCTCGCAGGACACGTAGCAGCGCCCGGCCGCCTTGGCGTACAGGTCGTCGAAGTACGGGTCGGGGCCCAGGTACTGGGCGTTCCCGCGGGCGTCGGCCCGGTTCAGGTGCACCAGCGCCACGTCCATGGTCAGGGCGGGCACCGCGACCAGCTCCTCCCCGTCCCCGTACGGCGAGCGCACCGTCCGCAGCTCCGGGTTGACCCGCAGCACGCCGGACCCAAGGCCCGCCCGCGTCGGCAGGAACGGCAGCCGGTGCGCCGCCGCCAGCAGCCCGAACATGAACATGCCCTCGTCGTACTCGGTGAACTCGACCGTGCCGGCCTGCCTGGCCGCCCGGAAGTGCGGTTCGAGGGGGATGGAGTCGAGCGTGACGAACGGCGCCACCACCCGGCGCACCTTGCCCGCCGCGCACAACATGCCGACGTCCGGGCCGCCGTAGGAGACGACCGTCAGATCCCGGACGGACGTCCGCAGCAGGCCGCCCACCAGGGCCATGGGCTTGCGCCGCGAGCCCCAGCCGCCGATCCCGACCGTCATCCCGCTCTCCACCGAGGCCGCGACCTCCTCGACGGACATCACCTTGCTCATCGGAACCGCTCCCTGTGCTCGTCGCCCATGCCCATGAGGTTCAGCTCGAAGGTGAAGCCCTGCTCGAAGCGGTAACTGCGCCGCACGTCCACCGGGTCGATGCCGTTCAGCGACTCCTTGGCGCGGCGGATGACGTACGGGTCCTTGGCCGCGATCAGCCCGGCCACCTCCATCGCCGCCGCGCGCAGCTTGTCGCGCGGCACCACCTCCAGCACCGACCCGAACGCGTGCAGCTCGGCCGCCGTGACGTTCCGGCACGTGTAGACCATGGCCCGCATGAGGTGCTGGGGCACCAGCCGGGCCAGGTGCGTGGCCGCCCCGAGCGCGCCGCGGTCCACCTCGGGCAGCCCGAAGTAGGCGTCCTCGCTGGCCACCACCACGTCCGCGTTGCCGGCCAGGCCGACGCCGCCGCCCAGGCAGTGCCCGTGCACGGCGGCGACCACCGGCACCTCGCACTCGTAGACGGCCGCGAACGCCTCGAAACACTGCCGGTTCGCGCCGACGAGCGCCGTGTGCCCGGGATCGGCTTGCATCTCCTTGATGTCCACGCCGGCGTTGAAGCCGCGGCCCTCGGCCCGCAGCACCACCACCCTGGTCGCCGGGTCACGCCCGGCCGCGCGCACCGCCGCCGCCAGGTCGGCCCAGCCCTGGACGGTCAACGCGTTCACCGGCGGCACGTCCACCACGACCTCGGCGACCGGCCCGTCCCGCAGTGTGATCCCCATCGCGCTCCCTGGTCGCACCTAACGCTTGCTTGGTACGGTAGCACCCGTGACGGTCACTTACGACTACACGGGCAGGTCCGTGCTGGTGACGGGCGGCACCCAGGGCATCGGCGCGGGCATCGCCAGGGCCTTCCGCGCGGCCGGCGCCGACGTGACGGTCTGCGCCAGGAAGGACCCCGGCCCCCTGGACGGCCTGCGCTTCGTCCAGGCCGACGTGCGCGTCCCGGCGGACGTCGAACGGCTGGTCGCCGGGTTCGACCGGCTGGACGTGCTGGTCAACAACGCCGGCGGCTCGCCGCCCGCCCCCGTGTCGGGCACCTCGCCGCGCCTGCACGCCCGCGTCATCGAGCTCAACCTGACCGCCCCCCTGCTGGTCTCCCAGCGGGCCCACCCGCTGCTGGCCGCCGCCCGCGGGGCGATCGTGATGATCGGCAGCGTCAGCGGCGCCCGTCCCTCGCCCGGCACCGCCGCGTACGGCGCCGCCAAGGCGGGCCTGCACCACCTGGCCCGCTGCCTGGCCGCCGAATGGGCCCCCGAGGTCAGGGTCAACTCGGTCGTGGTCGGCCTGGCCGACACCACGGCGGCCGAGCGGTACACCGGCCAGGGCCGGGCGGACGCCGCCATCCCCGCGGGCCGCCCCGCCACGCCCGCCGACGTGGCCGCGGCCTGCCTGTGGCTGGCCGCCCCCGGCTACGTGACCGGCGCCGAGGTACGGGTGGACGGCGGCGGCGAGATCCCCGCCTGGCAACACCTAGCTTCTGACGATATTTCTTGATATCTGTGCATGATCCCCTTGGGAGGTCTTGTGGGCATTTGCGCTGGCCGCGTGGTGATCGTGACAGGCGCCGGACGCGGCATCGGCAGGCAGCACGCCCTGGAGTTCGCCCGGCAGGGCGCCCGCGTCGTGGTGAACGACCTCGGCACCGCCCGCGACGGCGGCGGCGCATCGTCCGGCCCGGCCCACGAGGTCGTCGCCGAGATCGAGGCCCTCGGCGGCCGGGCGGTGGCCAACTGCGACGACGTGTCCGACTGGGCCGGCGCCGCCCGCCTGGTGAAGACCGCCGTCAGCGCGTACGGCCGGCTGGACGTCCTGGTCAACAACGCCGGCTTCCTGCGCGACCGCATGCTGGTCTCGATGACCGAGCAGGACTGGGACGACGTCGTCCGCGTGCACCTCAAAGGCCACTTCCTGCCGCTGCGGCACGCGGCCGCGTACTGGCGGGAGCGGTCGAAGGCGGGCGAGGAGGTGTCCGGCAGGGTGGTCAACACCTCCTCGGGCGCGGGCCTGATGGGCAGCGTCGGCCAGGCCGGCTATTCGGCGGCCAAGGCCGGGATCGCCGCGCTCACCCAGGTCGCCGCCGCCGAGCTGGCCCGCTACGGCGTCACCGTCAACGCCATCGCGCCGGCCGCCCGCACCCGGATGACCGAGGAGGTGTTCGCGGCGACCATGGCCAGGCCGCGGGCCGGGTTCGACCCCATGGACCCGGCGAACGTCGCCCCGCTCGTGGTCTGGCTCGGCTCGGCGGCCTCCGCGCACGTGACGGGCCGGGTCTTCGAGGTCGAGGGCGGCACGATCGCGCTGGCCACCGGCTGGCGCCACGGCCCCGCCGCGGACCGGGGCGCCCGCTGGTCGCCGGAGGAGGTGGGCGAGGCCGTCGCCACGCTCCTGGAGGCCGCGCCCGCCCCCGAGCCCGTCTACGGCGCGGCCCCCTGATCCCCGCCGGCTAGCGGACCAGCCCGGGCACGGACGTCTGGCCGTCCCCCCGCAGCGCGAACAGCTCGGTGGCGCGCCCCGAGTCCACGTCCACCGCGTAGACCACGGCGACGGCGCGGGGGTCGTCGTCCGGATAGGCCAGCAACGTCACCTCGCGGGGGGACGTCCAGCCGCCCAGCTTGGCCGGCCGCAGCCCCTCGGCGAGCCCGGACGGCCTGACCCGGCGCTCCGCGCCTCCCTTGACGTCGAAGACGACGATCGTGCCGTCACGCCGCACCATGGGCTCGCGGTTCCGGTCGAGGGTCGTGCCGACGCGGGCGATCGTGCGACCGTCCGGGGCCAGGGCGCTGAAGTCGTAGGTGTGCTCCGGGACCGTCACCGGGTCGCGGCCGAGCACCCACAGCGCCGTGGTGTCCCCCTTGGCCCTGGCCAGCACCACCGGGCCCGTCCCGTCGGCCACGCTCACCGGCCACGAGCCCTTCGGCAGGGAGGCCGACGTGCCGCCCAGCACGTCCACGAGCCGGGGCGCGCCCGTCGCCGACACCACGAACCGCAGGCCGCCGGGGGAGAGCCGCAGCGCGTACTCGGCGGCGAAGTCCTGGTCGTCCTGCTGCAGCGGCGACGTCCACAGCTGGCCGCCGGCCAGGTCCCGGACGACGATCGCGCGCCTGCCGGGGCTGTAGTAGGCGATCCGGCGCCCGTCGGCCGTCGCCTCGACCGGCCCGTTCCGCGGCCCGTCGGTCAGCTCGTACGTGGCGCCGTCCCGGGTCACCAGCCGCCACGGGCACGCCGGGCCGCCGGTGCGGCACATCGGCCGGTAGAACTGCTCGACCGGCGCGACCCCCTTGGCGGGCAGCGGAAGGGCGGTGGCCGCCGGCGGGGTGAGCACGATCGGCGGCGCCGGACGCGCCTGCTGCAGGAGCACGGCGCCGCCGCCCCCGATCACGCAGACCGCCGCCGCGACGCTCACGGCCAGGCGGGTCGCGCGCCTGCGCCGGGCGCGCAGGACGGCCCGCGCCCCCAGGTCGACGACCGGCGCCTGCTCGGCCAGCGCGTGCAGGTCCTCGCGCAGCGTCTTCATCGGTACACCTCCGCGGGGGTGAGGGCGCGCAGCTTGGACAGCGCGTAGTGCGTCTGGCTCTTGACCGTGCCGAGCGAGACGCCCATGAGCCGGGCGGTCTCGTGCTCGGTGCGGTCCTCGTAGAAGCGCAGCACGATCACCGCGCGCTGTTTCGGGGTGAGCCGGGCCAGCGCCTTGAGCAGGGTCAGGCGGCGCACGGTCGCCTCGTCGTGCGCGTGCCCGCCGGTCTCCGGCAGCTCGGCGGCGGGCACCTCGGGGCGCCTGCGCCGGCGCCAGGAGATGGTCTGGTTCACCAGGGCCCGGCGCGCGTACGCCTCGGGGTTGCCGTCCTCGGCGAGCTTGCCCCAATGCGAGGCGACACGGGTGAGGACCGTCTGCAACAGGTCCTCGGCGAGATGGGGGTCTCCGGTGAGCAGGTACGCGGTCCGCATCAGCGACTGCTGACGGGCGCGTACGAACTCGTGGAACCCCTCGTAGCGGTCCATGTAGGACATCAACTCCGCCGAGGGCCCGAAAGTTGGAAGAAGTCGTCAGCGCATCGACGACCGGGCGGTGGGACGCAGGCGCAGCCGCACCGGCGGCGCGGTCAGGCGGGGGTCCAGCATGGACAGGTCCGCCGGGCGCTCGTCCTCGGGCCGGGCGAACCGGGTGAACCACACGAACACGTTCTCCCCGGTCCGGACCGGCAGGCGGGGGAAGGTGTTCTCGGCGTGCTCGCTCTCCAGGCAGCCGACCGGCGGCGTCCCGGCCTCGGCCAGCGCGGGCGCGACCTGACCTGCGAAGAACTCGGCGAAGCCCTCCCCGACGTGGCAGATCGTCGCGACGTACAGGGCGGCGGGCGGCTCGGCGGCGCCCGCGGGCGGCCGTTCCCAGGAGGGCAGCTCCGGACCGGACGGACGGAGCAGCAGCACGTCGTCGGAGTCGATCATCGTGGCGTTGGCGGCGTCGCGGTGCGCCCGCCAGACGGGGCCGTCGTAGAAGCCCTCCAGCGCCGTCCGGCGCGCTTCCATGTCGGGGAAGGCGCGCAGCCAGGTGAAGGTGTCGGGCGCGTCGGGATCGCGGAAGGTGCCCGCGACGCGCATGCCGAGCGCCTCCTGCGGCTCGACGAACTCGCGCTCGAACAGCGTGATCAGGGTGTCGCGCCGTCCGGGGTGAAGGGTGTACCGCCGTAGTTCGTAGATCATGGCCGGACGTTAGGTCTGGATCACTGCCACCTCATGTCAGCGTCGGCGGCGAACAATGTTCTGATAACTCTGTGCTACCGAATGGCAACGCAGAGTTATATAGTCGCATTGACCTTGATCCCAATGGGTCACAGAAGGTCAAAAAGGGGGCGGCGGCTGCCCAGGGCCCTGGCGTCCGCCGCCTCGCAGGGGTCCACACCGGTGAAGGAGCAGAAGTGATCAAAAGGCTGTGCGCCGCAGGTGCCGTGCTGGCCGCGGCCGCCGGCGTCGCCATGGCGGCGGTTCCCGCCCACGCTGACACCTGGTCCGACAACTGGAGCAGCAACAGCGACTCGTCGCAGTCGGGCAACAACTTCGGCGACGTCTCCGCGGCCAACCGTGGTGGCTGGGACTCGACCAACGTCAACAACATCAACGGCGTCGCGACCACCGCCACCGACGGCGGCATCGCGGTGACCTACATCTTCTACTGACCTCCGTACAGCTCCGAGGAAGGGACATCGACATGATGAAGAAGCTCTGCGTGACCACCGGCGCCGTCGCCGCGGCCGCCGCCCTGACGCTCCTGTCCGCCCCGGCCCACGCCGACGTCACCGCGGGCAACTCCAGCTCCAACCACGACACCTCCCAGTCGGGCAACAACTTCGGCAACGTCGTGAACGTCAACGTGAGCGGCACCGACGCCACCAGCGTCAACAACGTCAACGGCAACGCCACGACCGCCACCGACGACAGCCACGCCGGCACCAGCGTCGACTCCTAGCCAGGCCCGGGGGCGCCCTCCGGCGCGGAGAGGGCGTCCCCGTGCGGGCCGGGTCGAGGCGGCCCGGCCCGCCCCCACTACCATCCCTGGATGACGAACTGTGCATATGTCACCTTTGATGACCCAACCGGCCAGGACGACGAGCGTGACCTCGCGCTCTCCCACTGGCACGCCAACGGCATCGAGGGCCGCGCCGAACGCTGGGACGACCCCGCGGCCGACTGGAGCGCCTACGACGCCGTCGTGGTGCGATCGGCCTGGGACTACATCGACCGGCGCGCGGAGTTCCTGGCCTGGGCCCGCCGCGTCGAGTCCGTCACCAAGCTGCTCAACCCGGCCGTCGTCCTGGAGGGCAACACCGACAAGACGTACCTGAGAGACCTGGGCGTGCCGACCGTGCCGACCCATTGGTCCGCCCACGACCTGCCCGACTGGCCCGAGTACGTCGTCAAGCCCGCGATCTCCGCCGGAGCCCGCGACACGACCAGGACCACCGACCGCGACAAGGCGGCGGAACTGGCCGCCGCGCTCCAGGCCGCGGGACGGCAGCCGATGGTCCAGCCCTACCTCGACATGGTGGAGTCGGAGGGCGAGACCTCCCTGCTGTACTTCAACGGCCGCCTCAGCCACGCCGTCCGCCGTCATCCGATGCTGGCGGCGGGGGCCACCCTCGACTACAACGCGCGGGCCGAGCTCCGCACCCCGGCCCCGGACCAGGTCGACCTGGCCGAGAAGGTGCTAGCAGCCATTCCCCACGCCCTTCTCTACGCCAGGATCGACCTGGTCCGGCTGTCCGACGGCACGCCGGTGGTCATCGAGCTGGAGCTGACCGAGCCGTACCTGTTCCTGCGGTACGCGCCGGACGCCCCGGCGAACTTCGCCAGGGCTCTGGGGGAGCTGGTCTGATCAGCAGGAGATCCCGCCGTCCACCGGGATGACCGTGCCCGTCAGGTACGACCCCGCCCGCGAGGACAGGAAGACGGCCGCGCCCGCCATGTCGTCGGGCCGGCCGATCCGTCCCAGGGGCACGGTCGAGGCGATGGCGGCGCGGGTGGAGGGGTCGTCCAGGGCGAAGGCCATCATCTTGGAGTCGAACGGGCCGGGGGCGATGGCGTTGACCGTGATGTGCTCCTTGGCCAGCTGCCTGGCCAGATGGCGGGTCAGCATGTGCACGGCCGCCTTGGTGGAGGAGTAGGCGTAGCTCTCCAGGGCGGGCACCCGGATGCCGTCGATCGAGCCCACGTTGATCACCCGGGCCGGGTCGTCCGGGCCGGCCGCCTGGCGCAGGTTCGGCAGGAACTTCTGGGTCAGGTAGAAGACGCCCTTGACGTTGATGTCCCAGAGCTTGTCGAAGGCGTGCTCCGGATACTCCTCCAGAGGCGCGCCCCAGGTGGCGCCGGCGTTGTTGACCAGCACGTGCAGCGGGCCGCCCACCGCCGTGACCAGCGTGTCCACCCCCTCGGGCGTGGACAGGTCGGCCTGGACGGCCGTGCAGCCCAGCTCGGCGGCGGTCTTGTCGACCTCCGCCGCCTTGCGTGCCGATATGACGACGGTCGCGCCGGCCGCCACGAACCCGGCGGCGATCATGCGGCCGATGCCGCGCGAACCGCCGGTGACGACGACCGTCTTGCCTTCCACCGAGAACAGACTCATGTTCCGGAAGCATGCCATACCGACTGGTCGGTTACTAGCTGCCCTCGTCCTTCACCCAGAGTCGCAGCAGGCCCCGGAAGTGCTCGGTGAACCGCTCGCGCTCGGCCGCCGGGTACGTGGCCGCCACCGTGTCGACCAGTAACCGGTCGAACTCCGGCCCGGCCACCCAGTCCAGCACGATCTCGTCGATGTGCCCCAGATGCGTACGGCAGAACTCCTCGTACCGGTCCACCTCGAAGTACCGGTCGGCCAGCTTCCGGTACTGGGCCAGCCGTTCCCCGTAGTCGCCGGTGACCTCGAAGTAGTCGTGCGTCTCCAGGTCGATGCGCGGCCGGCGGCGGGTGGCCACGCAGAACACGCTCCACTTCACCAGCGCCTTGATCGCCCAGGGGAAGTAGTAGTGCAGGCTGGTCAGGGCCACGTCGGGGCAGGCGTTGGCGTAGTCGATGGGGTGCACGTCGGCGCCCTTGACCAGCGTCTCGCAGGAGTTGAACTCCCAGCGGAAGAACGCGTTCACCAGCCGCCCGACGGTGACGACCTCCTCGCCCACGGACGGCGAGAGGAACTCGTGGTCCACGGCGTACCGGGCGTGCATCGGCTCGTCGGGGCGGAAGCGCATGACCATGGTCTCCGCGCCGATCGACAACGACCTGGCGAAGGCGTCGTACCCCTCGACGGACTGCTGGAGGTGCATGAGCATCTCGCCGCTCTGGTCGTAGGCGCGGTGCAGCTCGTCGCGGTCGCGGACGCGGGAGACGCCCCGCCAGGCGCCGCCGTCGTACGGCTTCATGAACAGCGGATAGCCGATGCGCTCGGCGACCGCGTCGAGGTCGAAGGCCCGGTTGTAGCGCTCGGCGGTGTAGGCGTAGCGGGAGTTGTCCAGCGGGTTCTTGTACGGCACCAGCACCGTCTCCGGCACCTTGAGCCCGAGCCGCATCATCGCGCAGTAGGCCGCGTGCTTCTCCATCGACTGGAACGTGAACGGGCTGTTCAGCAGATAGACGTCGTCCATCATGGCGATCTTCTTCAGCCACTCGCGGGGGTGGTAGTACCAGTACGCCAGCCGGTCGATCACCAGCTCGTGACGTGGCTTGGCGCGCAGGTCGAACGGCTCGATCGTGATGCGCTCGACGTCGAACTCGCCCACCCCCTTGATCGGCCCCAACCGGCGTAACACGGTCTCGAACGCCGCCGGCCAGTCCTCCTCGGTCCCCAGCAGCAGCCCAATGAGATGACGCACGATGCTCCTCCGCGGCCGCCGCGAGGGCTCACAGGCCGGGCAGGCGACCGTTCCTGAACAGGTCGACGAACCGTTGATGGTCTTCACGAGCCTGTGCCCCATATCGGTGGGCGAAATCCACCAACATGCCGATGAATCCGGATTGATCGCCGTTGATGACCGCGACGATCGCCTCCTCCGTCGAGAAGTCCACCAGGTCGTGGCTGGACTCGTCGTCGGCCACCGAGTGCATGCGCGCCACCGCCCGTCCCAGGTCGCGCATGATGGAACGCAGCTCGTCGGGCTCGTTGACGTCGTCCCAGTCGAGGTCGGCCGAGTACGGCGACACCTCGGCCACGAGCTGGCCCACCCCGTCGAGCGAGGCGTACCCGAGCCAGGGGTCGGCGTAGGCCTGCAGCGCCCGCTGCGACTCGGCCGTGCGGTGGCCCTGGTGCAGGAAGTAGGAGGCCGCCTTCTCGTTGTCGACGTACCGGGCCACGGCCGGCGCCTGGGCCTGCTTCATGTAGAGGATGACGTCGTTCTCCAGCGCCTGCGAACGCCCCTCCAGCAGCAGGTTGTACGACGGCAGCCCCGCCGACCCGATGCCCACGCCCTTGCGCAGCGCCACGTCCTTGACGACGTGCTCGACCGGGCTGGACGGCGTGGGCAGCGTCCCCAGGTAGCCCTCGAACGCCGCCAGCACCCGCTCCCGGGTCGCCGCGTCGACCTCCTCCCGGCCGTCCATGAGGGCGAAGCGCCGGTCGTAGTCCTCGATCACGGTCTCCACGTCGAGCATCGCCACCCGCGTGCTGAGCCGCGCCGTCTGCAGCACCCGGTGCAGCACGCCGCCGGTGGTCTCCAGGGTGAGCGAGCCGATGGCGTCGTCGCCGCCGGTCGCGATGCCGTGCAGCTCGGCCAGGTACGCCCGCGCGAACTCGGTCACCAGCGCGCTGATCGTCTCGTCCGACAGCGCCTTGGCGTAGCCGATCAGCGCCACGCTGGCGGCGAAGCGCTTGAGGTCCCAGACGTACGGGCCGACGTAGGCCTCGTCGAAGTCGTTGACGTTGAAGACCAGCACCCCTGAGGCGTTCATGTACGTGCCGAAGTTCTCGGCGTGCAGGTCGCCGTGGATCCACACCCGGCTTGTGGGCTCGTCGAGGTAGGAGCCGTCGGCGAAGTCGCCGGTCAGGTCGGCGTAGAACAGGCCGGCGCTGCCCCGGTAGAAGGCGAAGGGGGAGGCCGCCATCTTGCGGAACTTGCGCCGGAAGGCGGCCGGGTCCCGTTTGATCGACTCGCCGAACTCGCTGATCAGGACGTCGAGCAGGAAGGAGGAGCGTGTGCCCATGCAACGGACGGTAGCCCGCCCGATGCCCGCCGCCTACCCCGAATTCTCCCTGACAGGGCCAGGTCAGGGATGTTGCGAGGACACCGAGACGGTCTCGCCCGTCATGTACGACGAGTAGTCGCTGGCCAGGAAGACGATCACGTTGGCCACCTCCCACGGCTCGGCCGACCGCCCGAACGCCTCCTTGGCGGCCAGCTCCGCCAGCAGCTCCTCGCTCGTCACCTTCGCCAGGAAGGGATGCACGGCCAGTGACGGCGCCACCGCGTTCACCCGGACGCCGTGCTCGGCGACCTCCAGCGCGACGCACCTCGTCAGCGCCATCACCCCGGCCTTGGCCGCCGCGTAGTGCGCCTGCCCGCGCTGCGCCCGCCAGCCGGCCACCGAGGCGTTGTTCACGATCACGCCGGAGCCCTGGCCGATCATGTGCCGGACCGCCGCCCTGGTACAGCGCATGGTGCCGTTGAGGGTGACGTCGAGCACCGCGTGCCACTGCTCGTCGGTCATCTCGGCCAGCGGGGCCGTACCGCCGAGGCCGGCGTTGTTGATCACCACGTCGAGCCGGCCGTGCGCCTCCACCACCGCGTCGAACAGCGCCAGCACCTGCGGCTCCGACGTCACGTCGCAGGGGACCGCCAGCGGCTTGACGCCGGTCAGCTCGGTCAGCGCCTCGGCGGCGGCGGCCAGGCGGCGCTCGTGCCGGTCGGACAGGACGATCGTCGCCCCCTCCTCCGCGCAGCGCCTGGCGGTGGCGTAGCCGATGCCCGCGCCCGCGGCGGCGGTCACCAGCGTGACCTTGCCGTCGAGCAGACCGTGCGACTTCGGATAGGGCGGTGCCATCCGTGCTCCAATCAGCGGGGGAGACCAAGAGTGCGCTCGGCGATGATGTTCCGCTGGATCTCACTCGACCCGGCATAGATCGTGTCCGCCCGGCTGAACAAATACAAGCGCTGCAGGTCGTTCAGGCCGTCCGCCGCCACGAGCCCGGCCTTGCCCTGCACCTCCTGCGCCAGCTCGCCCAGCCGGCGATGCCACTCCGACCAGTAGAGCTTGGCGATCGACACCTCCGGGCCCGGGTCCGGGCCCAGCATCCGCAGGGCGTTCAGTCGCATGATCTCCAGCTCCAGCCACGACCGGACGAGCCGGTCGCGCAGCACCGGGTCCTCGGCCGCCCCGGTCCGCCGGGCGGTCGCGATCACCTCGGCCAGCTCCCGCCGGAACCCGATCTGCTGCCCCAGCGTGGACGCGCCGCGCTCGTGGCCCAGCGTGGCCATGGCCACCCGCCAGCCCTCGCCCGGCGCCCCGAGCAGGTTCCCCGCCGCCGTGCGCGCGCCGTCGAAGAACACCTCGTTGAACTCGGAGGTGCCGGTGAGCTGCCTGATCGGGCGTACGGTGACGCCCGGCCCGCCCATCGGCACCAGCAGGTACGACAGCCCGCGATGCCGCTGCGAGCCCTCCTCGGTACGGCACAGGACGAAACACCAGTCGGCGACGTGGGCCAGCGACGTCCACACCTTCTGCCCGGTGATCACCCACTCGTCGCCTTCGAGTCGCGCCCTGGTCTGGACGTTCGCCAGGTCGGACCCGGCCTCGGGCTCGGAGTAGCCCTGGCACCACAGCTCCTCGCCGCGCTGGATCGGCGGGAGGAACCGGTCCTTCTGCTCGTCGGTGCCGAACTCCAGGATGGTCGGGCCGATCAGCCCCTCGCCGATCAGGCCGACCCGGGCGGGGGCGTCGGCCCTGGCGTACTCCTCGTAGAAGGCGACCTGGTCGTCGAGGGAGGCGGCCCGGCCGCCGTACCGCTCGGGCCAGCTCAGGCAGGTCCAGCCCGCCTGGCCGAGCCGGCGTTCCCAGGCCAGGCGCAGGTCGTGCCCCTCGTGCTCCCTGCCGGGGCCGCCGAGACCGCGGACGTGCGCGAACTCGCCGGACAGGCTCTCCTCCAGCCAGGCGCGGGCCTGCTCACGAAGGCTCAACAAATCCCCCGTAGCCGCCCTGGAAGAAGACCAGGGGGCCGCCGTCGGCGTGCGTGTCGAGCTGCAGCACCCGGGCCACCACGATCATGTGGTCGCCGGCCGGGTGCTCGGCCTCGATCACGCAGTCGAGCCAGGCCAGCGCGCCTTCGAGCACCGGGTTGCCGCCGGGGGAGCCGGTCCAGGCCAGGCCGGCGAACTTGTCGCCGCCCTTGGCCGCCATCTGCGCGCAGACCGGCTGCTGGTGCTCGGCCAGCACGTTCACGGTGACGACCTTCGCGCCGCGCACCCGGGGCCAGCTCGTGCTGGTGTGGGCCACGCAGAAGGCCACCAGCGGCGGGTCGAGCGAGACGGAGGTGAAGGAGTTGGCCGCCAGGCCGCACGGCTGGTCGTTCGCCGGGTCGAGGGCGGTGATCGCCACCACGCCGGTCGCGAACCTGCCGAGGACCTGACGGAACCGGCGGCCGTCGATGCGGCCGTTGCCGTTGTGCTGTGTAGGGCCGGGCGGCATGGCGGCTCCGTTACGAGTCCTGCTGCGCTGGTAGGGCGTCGGAAGGCCGCGACAGCCGTCCGGCGCGATGAGCCGGGCAGCGTGTGTGCTCATGGGGTCCGCCTCCTCGTCACCGACTGCGCCCATCATACATACCAAGCGCTTGCTTGGACACTAGGCTCGTTCCGGAGACCCTGTCAACCCGCCCGGAGCCCGCCCCGGTTGCCGCTCGCGGTCCGGTGGCCGGGTCGCCGGTTGACATGGCGAAAAAGGTCGGCATAGCGTGCTCTGTGTGCCCAAGCGCTTGCTTGATTTCCGGGATGTGACCGCCATAGCGGGGATCGGCTACACCCCCTTCACCAAGAACTCGGGCGTCAGCACCCTCACCCTGGCCTGCCGCGCCGTCCTGGCCGCCCTCGACGACGCCGGCCTCCCCCCGGACGCCGTGGACGGCCTGGCCACCCACCGCGTCGGCGACTCGGCCGCGCCCTCCCTGGTGGCCCCCGCCCTCGGCCTGCCCGACCTCGCCTGGCACCTCGACCAGTTCGGCGGCGGCAGCGTCTCGCACGCCGTCGTCGGCCAGGCCGCCCTGGCCGTGGCGACGGGGATGGCCGAGACCGTCGTCTGCTACCGCGCGATCAACGCCCGTTCCGAGTTCCGCATGGGCGGCACCGGGCGCGGCGTGCCGGTCAGCCCCGAGGTCCAGTACCAGGCCCCGTACGGCTACTTCGCCCCGCCGCAGCAGTACGCCATGTACGCCCGCGCCCACATGCTCCGGTACGGCACCAGGCCCGAGCACTTCGGCCGCGTCGCCGTCACCCAGCGCGCCAACGCGGTCAAGAACCCGCGGGCCCTCATGCGCACCCCGATCACGCTGGAGGACTACCTGGCCGGCAGGTGGATCGCCGAGCCGTTCCGCCTGCTGGACTGCTGCCTGGAGACCGACGGCGCCTGCGCCCTCGTCGTCACCACCGCGGAACGAGCCCGCGACCTGCGCCGCCACCCCGTCCTGATCTCGGCGGCGGCCTGGGGCGGCGGCACGTCCCACCTGTCGGGCACGGGTCCGGCCGATCCCACGGTGACCGCGGCCGCCGCCCTGGCCCCGCGCCTGTACACGCAGGCCGGCCTCGGCCCCGGCGACGTGGACGTGGCCGAGATCTACGACTGCTTCACGTACTCGGTGATCGTGCAGCTGGAGGACTACGGCTTCTGCGCCAAGGGCGAGGGCGGCCCGTACGTGGAGTCGGGCGCCACGGCTCCGGACGGCGCGCTGCCCGTGAACACCCACGGCGGTTTCCTGTCGGAGGGGTACGTGCACGGCCTCAACCACGTCGCCGAGGCGGTCGCCCAGCTCCGGGGCGAGGCCGGCGACCGCCAGATCCCCGGCGCCGAGGTGGCGCTCTCGACGGCCCAGCCCGGCTACATCCTGCCCGCCACCTCCGCGCTGATCCTCAGGAGGTCGTGACCCATGACCCACGGTCCCCGTCCCGAGCCCGACCGCGACTCCGCCGAGTGGTGGGAGCGCCTGGCGCGGGAGGGGTTCGCGGTGCAGCGCTGCGACGGCTGCGGCACCGCGCGCTTCCCTGCGCGGGCCTTCTGCCCGTCCTGCCGGGGCGAGGCGTGGCGGTGGCTCCCGGTGCCGGCCGAGGGCGTGGTCGAGAGCTGGATCGTCAACCGCCGGCCCTTCCTGCCGGGCTCGGAGGAGCCGTACGTCGTGGTGATGGTCCGGCTGGACGCCGTCCCCGGCTGCCTGGTGCACGGGAACTGGCGCGGCGCCGCTCCCGAGCCGCTGCCCGGCCAGCGCGTACGAGGGGTGCGCACGCGCATCGACGACCGGCTGACCCTGCTCGACTGGGAGCCCCTGGACGGGGACGCGGATGCCCATTCGCCCGAGCGCACATCCTCCCGCTGATCGGTCCAGAACCGGACATTCGATTCGTACCGGAAATTCCCACCAGTCCCACCATTGCGAAGGTGCCTACAGGTTGGCCCGTGAGGGTTGATGATGAAGCTGAGGCGTCAACCATGGAGGCGACCCGGACGTGGCGGCGTACGTGTGCGGTAGCGACTCGGCGACAGACGTGACACCGAGGTCACGACCGCTGACTCCTGCCGCCGGCCCGGGCCTGGCTCGGACGGCGCGCAGCCCTCCGGGCACGGGGGCGGTACGGCGGCGCAAGAGGGTCCCTCGGAGGAAGGCGCGTCCTGGCGGGCGTGGGGGACCCGCCAGGACGCGCTTCCTGCCCCGTGCGCGGCGACGCCAGGACTCCGGCGAGGGATGGAGTCCTAGGCCGCGAGTTCGCGCACGGAGTCGGTGGGGGTGTGCGAAGGCACGTGCCGCCGGTGACGAACGGTGCTGCGTCGAGCCGCGCCGACAGGGTCATCGATGGGGTGCGTGACGGGGGCGCCACCCTCCTCGTTCCAGACAAAGGATCCGTCTATGCACCACACGGTCGGTTCGGTCGACACCGAGAGCACGGACATCGCCTTTTCCTTGCTCTGGTGCTTGTGGGAGAACCCGTCGCGCCGCAACGCGTAACGCAGTAAACGAGTTGCTTCGCGGGGGTCCTGCCAGGGCAGGAACGGCGTGTCCGAGAGAACCGGCAACACTTGGCCTCCACCCCCTCACCGGCCTTTAGATGGATTTGTACCAACGAATGGATGATGGGCCGGTCGAGGGGCTTCGGTCAAGGGGTTGTGGCCTGCTAGAACCAGATCGTCTAAATTGTTGGAACAAAAGGGGTGAAAGTGGCAAGGTCGGTGCTGTATCAGCAGGTGGCGGCGGAATTGCGTCGAGCCATCTACTCGGGTGTCCTCGGCCCCGGGGCGCAGCTGCCGACCGAGGCACAGCTCATGGAAGACCACGGGGTGAGCAGGAACACCGTCAGGCTGGCTCTCGGGGAGCTCGTCAACGAGGGGCTGGTCACGCGCACGCCGAGGCGCGGCACGGTGGTCCGCGACCGCAGGCCGCTGCTCATCTACCCGCAGCGCGAGCTGGAGCCGCAGCCCACCGGAGAACTGAAGGAGGCCTTCGCCTACGCCGTTGCGCAGGAAGGCCGGGCCCCGAGCCAGTACATTGAAGTGCTGACGGTTTCTCCCGTCGAGGAGATCGCCAGCAGGCTGGAACTGGCCGACGGAGAGCTGGCGGTCGTGCGTCGCCGCCTGCGGTTCGTCGACGGCCAGCCGTACAACACCAACGACTCCTACTTCCCCCGTGATCTGGTCGCCGACTCCGAGATCGCCAGGCCCGGAGACATCGCGCGCGGGGCGAACAGGGTTCTGGAAGAACTCGGGCACGCGCAGATACGCGTCGTCGACGACATCTGGGCCCGTATGCCCAACCAGGAGGAGGCCGAGCGCCTCCAACTCGAACTCGGCACGCCAGTCATGGTCTACGTCCGAGTCGGATACGACGGGGCCGACATGCCAGTGCGTGTCGCTGTGTCGGTGCTGCCCGCCGACAAACATCTGATCAGATACGAGCTCGATCGTCGCCGCTGACGGGCTCGGTTGAAGGGGTGATCCCGCCGGCCGGGCGCAGCGAGAAAGCCGCCTCGCTGGCCTAGGGGAGTCGTGCATACTCCCCTAAATCGCCATTTATCCATATATATCGGGTTGAGGACCCATATCGCCCCTGCGCGACATTGCGTCATCACGCTGTGTGTCGGCATGGGCACCCAACGCATCGAAGGGCTGTATTATGCACACAAACACCCTCCTTCACCCGCTCGCACTCCGGCGCGCGGAGCCCGCGGACCTTCCCGGCGTGCTCAGGCTTCTCGCGGACACCGCCGAGTGGCTGCACACCCAGGGAGTGCGGCAGTGGCCGCGGCAGGGATTCGGCCCCGAGCGGATCGAGCCGCTCATCGAGGAGCGGGTCCTGTACCTGCTCGACGACGAGCTGCGCTATCTCGACCCCGACGTCCAGGCCCCGCCCGTGGCGACCATCGCCCTCGACGGCAACGCCGACCCGGAGTTCTGGACCCCGGCCGACGACCCGGGGGCCGCGCTGTACGTCCACAAGCTGGCCGTGGCCAGGCCGTGGTCCGGCAGCGGGCTCGGCGACGCGCTCCTCGACTGGGCCTGCTCCGCGGCCCGCTCCGCCGGGCTGCCCTGGCTCCGGCTCGACTGCGCCAAGGCCAACCCGCGGCTGCAGGAGTACTACCGCATGCGCGGCTTCCGGCACGTCCGTACCGTGGACCTGCCGCACCGCTCGTCCGGGGCGCTGTTCCAGCGGCCGTCGCGCGACCTGTCCACGACGGCCTTCCGTGACCTGACGGTCGCGGAGCTGATCAGCGCCTAGCGAACCCCTCTGGCCGGACCCGGTCCGGAAGGGGGCCGGGCCCGGCCGGTGGTCGCGCGCCACCTCACGTCAGGCGGCAGGTCACCTCGTCGGCATGTACCGCAGCGGCCCCGATGGGCACGTGCGTTTCCGGCGCAAGTGGACAGAGCGCCATATAACCTCTTTGCCATGACCGGATCCCTCCTTGAGGTGATCGCGCTCAATGTGCGCGACGCCGTGGCCGCCGAGCAGGGCGGCGCCGACCGCCTGGAGGTCGTCGCCGACATGGCGGCCGACGGGCTCACCCCTGCACCGGAGACGGTCGCCGCGATCGCCGCGGAGTGCCCCCTTCCCCAGATGGTGATGCTGCGCTGCGAGGCCAACTTCACCGCCGACCCCGACGTCCTGGACCGGCTGCGCCGCGACGCCAAGGCGCTCGCGCAGGCCGGCGCGGCCGGGTTCGTGTTCGGCTTCCTCGACGACGCGGGCGCGGTCGACCTGGCGGCCACCGAGGCCCTCATCCACGCCGTCTCGCCGCTCCCGTGGACCTTCCACCGCGCGGTCGACCACGCCGCCGACGTGCAGGCGTCCTGGCGGGCCGTGCGGCTGCTGCCCAACCTGGCCACCGTGCTCACCTCCGGCTCCCCCCAGGGCGTCGGCGCGGGGCTGTCCACGCTCAGGTCCAGGGCCGAGGCCGGCGACGGGTCGATCATCCTGGCCGGTGGCGGGCTCAAGCCCGCTCACGTGCCCGACCTGCTGGACTACGGCATCCGCGCCTTCCACGTGGGCTCGGCCGTACGGGCGAGCTGGACGGACCCCGTCGAGTGGCGGCTGGTCCGGCAGTGGCGCTCCCTGGTCGAACGCGACTGAGCCCCCAGGCCCCCGTGGCGCGGCTCAGGGGAAGAGGACCGCGTCGGCGCGGCGGAGGGCGGCGGCCAGCGTCCTGACGGTGGCCGGCTCGTCCATGACGCCGCCCCCGGCCGCCCGCCGCTCCTCCCAGGCCCGTACGCGCTCCCGGTAGGAGTCGTAGTGGGCGAGGTGGAAGGCGTAGACGGTGGCGAACCTGCTGACGAGCTGCGCCGGATGCATGTCCCAGCCCTGGTGGAAGCCGTGGGCCAGGGAATGGCCCACCAGCTGTGCATGCCTGCCCCACAGGGCGTGGACGTCGTCCGCCCGGTCGGAGGCGGGCCCGGCGGCCAGCGAGCCGTCGGACAGCTCGACGCCCGTGCCCGCGAACGCCGTCTGCATCACGTGCCTGGCGTGGTCGCAGGCCGGATGGTCGAGCCGCTGCTCGTGCGGCGGCAGGCCGATGGCGGCGGTGTAGTCGAACACGCCGAAGTGCGCCGCGGCCAGCCGCCCGCCGAGCGTCAAGGGCAGCTCGGCCCGCAGGAAGGGCAGCGTCTGGGGAGCCTCCACCTGCATCTCGAAGCGCAGCCCGGACAGGCCGAGCCGCGCCTCCAGCCGTTCCAGCACGCCCGCGAACTGCCCGAGGTACGCCTCCATCAGCACCTTCGGGAACGTCACCGTGAACCCCGCCGGCAGCTCGCCCGCCCGCTCCAGCACCCCGGTCAGGAAGGCGCCGAGCGTGCGCACCGACCTCGCCGGGTCGCCGTCGGCGAACGACTTCACCCGCAGGCCCCACCGCCGCGGCAGGGTCCCGGCGGCGTGCAGGCCGGCCACGGCCCGCGCGGCCTGTTCGGCGTGCCCGTCCTCCTCCTCGTGCGGGCGCACGCCGTAGCCGTCCTCGAAGTCGATCCGCAGGTCCTCGACCGGCTCGCGGGCCAGCTTGCCGAGCACCCGGTCACGCACGCCGGGCGCGAACGCCTCCAGATGCGCCTCGGCCAGCGACAGCGCCCGCCCTCCCCACTCGGCGACGGTCGAGGCGGAGAAACGGTCGGCCGGCACGTAGACGGTGTGGACCGGCTGCCGGCCCGGCTCGGCCATGGGGTAGCGGGCCTGCTGCGCCGCGTGGACCTCGGCGAAGCCGGGCACGGGCTCGTCGTGCACGTACGGGCTCATTCCGGGTGGGCGCAGGCGCGGAGCATGGTGTCGACGCCGACCAGCTTGACGCGTTCGCCCCGGCCGAGCGACCTGGCCAGCTCGCCCTCGGCCCGTTCGATGGCCAGCCAGTCGTCGTAGGTCACCGGCCGCACGCCCCGCTCGGCCAGCAGCGACTCGACCGTCGGCCGCGACGCCCGCGCGCCGCCCTCCAGGGACTCGCCCTCCAGATCGGCCAGCAGCGTGCGGACCGTCTCGGCGGCGTCGGACTTGTTGGTGCCGATGACGCCGGTCGGCCCGCGTTTGAGCCAGCCCGCCACGTACTCGCGCGGACGCACCCGGCCCGCCTCGTTGGGCACGGTCATGGTCCGCTCGGAGAACGGCACGCCGGGCAGCGGGACGCTCTGGTAGCCGACCGAGCGCAGCACCATGCCGACGGGCAGCGTCTCGTACTCGCCGGTGCCGACGACGCGGCCCTCCTCCGACAGGCGGGTGCGTTCGAGCCGGAGGCCCTCGACCCGGTCGGCGCCCAGGATCTCCACCGGCCGCAGCCAGAAGCGCACGTCGAGGCGGCGCGGCCGGCCCACGGGCTCGCGGCCGGCCCACGACTGCAGGACCTTGATGTTGCCCTGGACCTGGCGCGGGAAGTCGGCGCCGAGGACGGCCGCCTCGTCGGGGCGCACGCAGACGTCGGCGTTGGCCAGCTCGCCGAGCTCGCGCAGCTCCTTCAGGGTGAACTTGGCGTGCTCGGGCCCCCGCCTGCCGACCATGTGGATCGCCTTGACCTGGCTCTGGCTCAGCCGGTCGAGGACGTCGTGGGGCACGTCGGTGTGCCGCAGCTCCTCGGCGGTCTTGGCCAGCACGCGGACGACGTCGACGGCCACGTTGCCGACCCCGATCACCGCGACCTCGGAGCTGTCCAGCGTGAAGCGGCCGGGATCGACGTCGGGGTGGCCGCAGTACCAGTTGACGAAGTCGGTGGCCGCCACGCTGCCCGGCAGGTCCTCGCCGGGGATGCCGAGCCGCCGGTCGACCATCGCGCCCGTGCAGTAGACGACCGCGTCGTAGACGCGAAGCAGGTCCGCGACCGAGACATGGGCGCCCAGCGTGACGCCGCCGAGGAAGCGCACCTGGGGCAGTTCGAGGACCCTGCGCAGGTAGTTCGCGATCGACTTGATCGAGGTGTGGTCGGGCGCCACGCCGTACCTGACCAGCCCGTACGGCGTGGGCAGCCGTTCCAGGACGTCGACCAGCACAGGCTCGGCCGACTGCTTGACCAGCGCCTCGGCCGTGTAGATCCCGGCCGGGCCGGACCCGATGACCGCCACGTGCAACGCCACGCTGCCTCCTCATGCCGGTGAAGGTGCGACGCGGAGGACGCGTCCCAAGAGGTGCAACCGGCCCGTGTGCTCGATGTATCCCCGGTCGCCCGCAGGTGAACCCGTCTCCGGTGAATAACCCGTCCAACCGGATTCTCGCTCACGGGCCCCCTCATGGCAGCCCCTGAAACGCCGCTATCCGGGGACGGCCCGCGAGCGCAGGGCGAGCTTGTCGACCTTGCCGTTGACGTTGACGGGCAGCGCGTCCACCACCTCGACGCGCTTGGGCACCTTGTAGTTGGACATGTTGGCCTTCGCCCAGGCCAGCAGCGCGTCGGCGGTGACGCGGGCGTCCGGCCGGGGCACCACGTACGCCACGCCGGCCTCGCCGGAGACCGGGTCGGGCACGCCGACCACGGCGGCCTGGGCCAGCGAGCCCTCGCGCAGCAGAAGCGACTCGACCTCGGCGGGGGAGACATTGAACCCGTTGACGATGTAGAGCTCCTTCTTCCTGTCCACGATGGCGAGGTTGCCCGCCTCGTCCAGCACGCCGACGTCGCCGGTGTGCAGCCAGCCGTCGGCGTCGATCACCTCGGCCGTCCTGGCGGGCTCGTCCCAGTAGCCGCGCATGACGCCGTAGCCGCGTTGCAGGATCTCGCCGCGCCGGCCGGGCGCGACCTCCTTGCCGTCGTCGTCCACGATCTTGATTTCGATGCCCGGGACGGCCCTGCCGGTGGTGTTCGCGATCACGTCGATGGGGTCGCCGGCCCGGGTCATGGACACGACCGTGCCCTCCATCAGCCCGTACGCGTTGATCATCCGTTCCAGGCCGACCCGCTCGGCCAGCCGGGTGATCAGCGTGGCGGGCACGGAGGCGGCCCCGCAGATGGCCACCCGCAGCGAGGAGACGTCCCAGTCGGCGCGGTCCAGCTCGTCCAGGATCCGGGCGAACAGAGTGGGCGGCCCGGCCAGGATCGTCACCTTCTCGGAGGAGATCAGCGACATCAGGGCGTCCGGCGAGAACACCGGGATCGGCAACATCGTGGCCCGCCGCAGCACGCACGCGACGAGCCCGGCGTTCAGCCCGAACCCGTGGTTGAACGGCGCGATCACCGGATAGCGGTCGTGCTCGTCCAGCGTGACGATCTCCGCCCAGTCCCAGTAGCCGCGCAGGACCTGGGCGTGGTCGAGCATCACGCCCTTCGGCGTGCCCGTGGTGCCGGACGTGGCCATGATCTCGCACAGGTCGCCGGGCCCGACCGCCAGCGCCCGTTCCTCGACCGCCCGTGCGCTCACCCCGCCCGCCTCCAGGTCGCCGGCCGCGCGCACGGCCACCCGGGCGTCCATGGGCGGCAGCAGGCCGGCGAGCGGCGGATCTCCGACGATGACGACCTTCACCCCGGTCCGGCCGATCAGCCCGGCCGCCTCGATGCCCTTGTACCGCGACGACAACGGCACGAGGACGGCCCCCGCGTCCCAGACGCCGAACGCGTGCCGCACCCACGACGCCGAGTTCGGGCCCCAGATCGCCACCCGGTCGCCGGGCTCCACGCCGAGGGCGATCAGCCCGCGGGCCACCTCGGCGGCTCCCGTCCTGAGCTCCGACAGCGTGACGCGCGCGCCGCCCTCGACGACCGCGACGGTGTCCGGATGGCGTGCGGCCTGGTCGCGCAGCATGCGGGGGAGCGTCCCCCAGTCGGGCATCGATGCCATCGGCTACTCCGTCGCGCTAGCTGACGAGGGCCCTGTCCCGGCCGAGATGGTGGCCGCGCCGGTCGTCCACCGTGCCGGGCACGGGGGTCTCCAGGACGTCCTGGGCGATGCGGACGTCGATCGAGATCGGGGTCAGGGCGCGCACGGCCTGCTCGATCCTCGACCGCCACATCGGGTTCCTGACCAGGCTCTCCCGGCCGAAGGAGACGGTCAGGGCGGCGGCGTCCAGGGTGCCCTGGCGTTCGACCGACAGCTCCCAGCCGGTCACGCCGTCGATCTTGGACAGCGCCTTCTCGACCCGCGGCAACGCCAGCCACACGCCCCTGACCAGCACGTGGTCGCCGACGGTGTGCGCGGGCGCGGGCAGCCCGGCGCCGCCGGAGCCGTCGGCCCTGGCCACCAGGCCGGTCCTGAGCACGGCGTCGCCCAGCGTGGAGTGCCCGGACGGCGTGAGGACCAGCTCGGCGAGCGCGTCCTGCGGGCCGGCCAGGTCGTCCTTGGTCAGCGAGGCGAGGCCCAGCACGCCGTCCGCGAGCGGGGTGAGCGGCGCGTCCTCGGCGGCCCTGAACGCGAGCGCGGCCCCGCCGAACGGGCTGGCCAGCACGTCGGTGACCGCGCAGCCGAACTCGCCGGCCAGATGTCCCATCGTCCGCCTGGAGGCGATCTCGCCGGTCAGGACGATGTGTTCGAGCCCGAGGTCGAGCGGGTCGAGCAGGAACTCCAGGTGCAGGCGGGCCAGCAGGTCCATCGCGCCCGTCGGGGTGCTGACCAGCGTGGTCGCGCCGAGCGCGGTCAGCGCGTGGTGCAGGCGCAGGCGGCCGCGCGGCCCGACGGCGGCGGCGGCCCGCGCGACCTGCGCGGCGGCGGCGGTCCACAGCGCGCCCGCGGGCTCGGCGAGCGCCACCACGACCCGGTCGCGCCCGCCGACGCCGGCCGCGCGCAGCGCCGCCGCGGTGAGCCCGGTCGCGGCGGCGGCGTCCTCGGGGCCGAGCGGGAACACGCTGGACAGGTCGGGCGCCACGAGCAGCAGCCCTTCGGCGGTGCGTCCGGACGAGGCGAGGTCGTCGCGGGTCAGCCAGCGGGCGGCGGTCAACGGGCCACCTCGTTCATGAACAGCGTCATCGACTCGCACACCTTCTCGTGGGCCAGCCCGCCGACCTGCGCCTGGATGATCAGGTCCGTGGCCCCGGCCTCGGCGATCCTGGCCAGGGCCTTGCGCGAGCCCTCGACGTCGTCCACCACGACCATGAGGTGCTCGCGCAGGGTGGCCATCGCCTCCTCCGGCGGCATCCCGGCGGCGAGCTGGCCCAGCACGCGGTGGGTGGCGTGCCGGGCGTCGTAGTAGTCGGGCGGGGTGACCAGGTTGACCTGGCGGCGGATGTACCACAGGACGGCGTCGGCGGCGGTGGCGGTGGCCTCGTCCCGGGTGGGGGCGGCGAACCAGGGGATCATCAGCGCCACGCGCCGGGAGGCGGGGTCGAAACCGCTCTCGGCCAGGCACTCCCGGTATTTTGCGATGTCGGCGGCGACGTCGTCGATGCCCTTGAGCATCGTCATGCCCAGCAGGTTGTAGCCGTGCCGGGCGGCGGCCAGGTAGCCCTCCAGCGAGGTGGAGGCCACCCACACGGGCGGGTGCGGCTCCTGCACCGGACGGGGGTAGACGGCCACGTCGGGGATCTCGAAGAACTCGTTCGACCTGCTGATCGGCTCGCCGTCGGCGCGCCAGATGGCGAGGGTGGCCTCCAGCGAGTCCTCCCAGATCTGCCGCGACTTCTCGAACGGCCGCTGGAAGGCCTGGTACTCCAGGGGGGAGGCGCCGCGTCCGGTGCCGAACTCGACCCGGCCGCCGCTGAGCACGTCGAGGGTGGCGACCCGCTCGGCGGTGCGGATGGGCGACTGGAACGGCAGCAGGACCACGCCGAGCCCGAGGTGGATGCGCTCGGTGCGCTGCGAGATGGCCGCGAGGACCAGGTCGGGGGCGGAGGAGTGGGAGAAGCCCCTGGTGAAGTGGTGCTCGACGAACCAGGCCGTGTCGAACCCCAGCCGATCGCCGAGGACGACCTGCTCGATCACGTTCTGGAACGCCTGTCGTTCGACCCCGCGGGTGCGGCCGCGGACCTCCAGTTCGTACCCCAGGCTGATCCGTAGGGACGTCATCGCGCCTCCGGCGAAAGTAGTGAACCAAGCGCTCGCTTGGTAGAGCGTATCAGGGCCGAACACTTGCGGGAAGGGCGCGCCGCCGATCAGAGTGGTTGCTCGTGAGGCGAAAGCACGCGCTGCGGCGGTCGAAGGACGGCACGTTCCACGACCATGGCGACGACGATCCCTCGCTCCCCGACGCGCGCGGTTACGAGGCTTTCGGCCGGGTCATGGCCGCCCTCGCGACCGAGGCCGACGTCATCGAGTCGTGCCGCGACCTGACGTGGTGGCGCGGCGCCGACCGGAGCTGGCACATCGAGTGGCGCGACGGGCCGTACGCCTCGGAGGTGGCCGCGCTGCTCGCCGGCCAGGTCGGCGACGCCGGCGGCGCGCCGCTCACGGCCGCCGGCCCCGCGGGCGCGGGCTCGGCGGTGCTGGAGGTGCTGGGGGTGCGCTTCGAGCTGCGCGCGATCGACCCCATGGGCCGGGCACGGGTGCGCGCGCGGCCGGGGTTGTGGCGTCTGGCCGAGGCGCTCGACACCACCCGCCGCACCAACACCCGCCATCCGTGGGAGGAGCTGCTCGGCGGCTGAGCCGCCTCACGCCTCGCCGAAGACGTGCGCGGCCAGGCGGGCGCGGTGCGTCCGCGGCGGGCACAGGAGCTGGGCGTCGGACGTGGCCCGCTTGAGATACCGGTGCGCCGGATGCTCCCAGGTCACCCCGATCCCGCCGTGCACCTGGATGTTCTCGCCCGCCGCCGTCAGGTAGGCCTCGGCGCAGTACGACCCCGCGACGGCCGCGAAGACCTCCGCCTCTGCTTCCGCCGCCGCCTCCGCCGCCGCCCGTGCCGCCGAGCGGGCGGACTCCACGAGCAGCAGGACGTCGGCCAGCTTGTGCTTGATCGCCTGGAAGGAGCCGATCGGCCGGCCGAACTGCCGGCGCGAGCGCGCGTACTCGGTGGCCATCTCCAGGCAGCGCGCCGCGCCGCCGGTCTGCTCGGCCGCCAGGGCCGCGATCCCGAGGTCGCGTACGCGGGCCCACGACGTCCCCGGGCCCAGCCTTCGTACGGGTGCGCGGTCGAAGGTCAGGGAGACCAGGGGGCGGGTCTCGTCCATGGTCGGGTACGCCGTCCGCCGCGTCGGCTCGGCCTCGACCAGGTGCCCGCCGGTGTAGACGAGCACGATCTCGCCGTCCAGCGCGTACGGCGCCGAGCCGGAGAGCCGGTCGTCCGCCAGCGCCAGGTCCCCGTCGCCCGGCAGCACGACGGTCGCCGTCGCCGCCCCCGAGGCCAGCTCCGGCAGCAGCCGGGCCCGCGCGTCCTCGTCCCCGTCGGCCATGAGCGCGCCGACGGCCAGCACGGCCGACTGGAGGAACGGGTGGGGTGACAGCGCGCGTCCCAGCTCCTCGGCCACGGCCGCCGCCTCGGCCGGGCCGCAGCCCGCGCCGCCGTACCGCTCGGGCACGAGCAGCCCCGCCGCGCCCACGTCCCGCGCGAACGCCTGCCACGTCGCGTCCGGCCGGTCGGCGAGGTAGGCACGGACGACGGCGCCGAGCTCATCGGAGAGGGTCACCCGAGCATGGTAAACCA
This sequence comes from Nonomuraea sp. NPDC004702, assembly GCF_053601695.1. Classification (NCBI taxonomy): domain Bacteria; kingdom Bacillati; phylum Actinomycetota; class Actinomycetes; order Streptosporangiales; family Streptosporangiaceae; genus Nonomuraea; species Nonomuraea sp. NPDC004702. The sequence goes on along the minus strand of NZ_JBSGCE010000013.1, from coordinate 72,872 downwards.
AGCGATTGCTTGCCTTAATACGGATGACCGAAATTTGCCTTTTTTGGATGGATACATAATCTGGATGCGGTCATCCCTAGACATTTCCGGGGGAGGGATTGACCAGGGAATGAAGATGAACCACACCGCAATCGAGTACGCCGACTTCGCCGAATGCGACCGGCGGCTGCGCCGCATGGAACGCCATGTGCTGGCGGCCTTCCTGGCAGGACTGGCCGTCGGCCTCATCGGCATGCTCACCGCAGGCAAGGGCCCGGAATGGTTCGGCCAGCTCTACGACCCGTACGCCTACCTGGCCCTCGCGATGGTCGTGGGCGCCACCGCGTCGGGGTTCGGCTGGGCGCTGCTGACCACGTTCCTCGCGGCCGTGTCCACCGTGGTCGCGGCCATGGGCGCGGGCGCGCTGCGCGGTGTGGACGGCTTCGACGTCATCGGCGGCGGCGTCGCCGGGCTGAACTGGACGGTCGGCCTGCTGGTCGGCCTCGGCCTGCTCGCCTACGTCACCCGCAGGCGGGACCGCTGGGGCGACCTGGCCGCGGGCGCGATCGGCGCGCTGCTGATCGCCGACGTCGTCGACCGGGCGACCCCCGGCTTCATCGACAGCGAGCAGTCGTTCTGGCCCGGACCCGCCACGGTGGTCGCGCTGCTGGCCGTGGCCCTGGTCGTGGTGCTGCGCAGGAACCGGCGGGCCCGCGTGCGCGCCCTGGCGGTCTCGGCCGTCTTCGCCGGACTGCTCACCGTCTGCCTGGGCGTCTTCGTGGGCGGCTGGCTGCCCCTCTCGGCCTGAGCGGGCGTACCGGCCCCTCTCGCCTGAGCGGCGTACCGACCCCTCTTGGCCTGAGCGGCGTACCGGCCGCGAATCCGGCGATCCGGGCCGATCCGGGCCCGCGCCCGATTAACGCCGCGCGGCGCGGCTCCCCGAGTCGATAGCCTGTAATCCTTCAGATCCAGGCCCGAGCAAGGAGTAGCCGTGTTGCTGCGCATGTCGTCGTTGTTTCTTCGCACCCTGCGGGACGACCCGGCAGACGCGGAAGTGCCGAGCCACAAGCTCCTCGTCCGCGCCGGCTACGTCCGCCGCGTGGCCCCCGGCATCTACTCGTGGCTGCCCCTCGGCAAGCTGGTGCTGGAGAACGTCACCAGGATCGTCCGCGAGGAGATGAACCGGATGGGCGGCCAGGAGGTGCTCTTCCCCGCCCTGCTGCCCCGCGAGTACTACGAGGCCACCGGCCGCTGGACCGAATACGGCGACAACATCTTCCGCCTCCAGGACCGCAAGGGCGCCGACTACCTCCTCGGCCCCACGCACGAGGAGCTCTTCACCGACATGGTCAAGGGCGAATACTCCTCGTACAAGGACTACCCGGTCACGCTCTACCAGATCCAGACCAAGTACCGCGACGAAGCCAGGCCCAGGGCCGGCATCCTGCGCGGCCGCGAGTTCCTCATGAAGGACTCCTACTCCTTCGACCTCGACGACGACGGTCTCAAGCGCTCCTACGAGCAGCACCGCGAGACCTACATCCGCACGTTCGAGCGGCTCGGCATCGAGTACAAGATCGTGTTCGCCACCTCGGGCGCGATGGGCGGCTCGGCCTCCGAGGAGTTCCTGGCCTCCACCCCCACCGGCGAGGACACGTTCGTCGCCTGCCACTCCTGCGGCTACGCGGCCAACGCCGAGGCCGTCACCACCACCGCGCCGCCCGCCCGCGACCTCGACGGCGCCGCGCCGATGCGGGTCCTCGACACGCCCGACACCCCGACCATCGAGTCCCTGGTGTCCTACGTCAACGAGCGCCACGGCCTGTCCGTCACCGCCGCCGACACGCTGAAGAACGTCGTCGTCAAGGTCACCACCCCCGGCTCCGACAAGGTCGAGACGCTGATCATCGGCGTGCCCGGCGACCGCGAGGTCGACTTCAAGCGCCTGGAGGCCGCACTCGCGCCCGGCGAGCCCGCCATCTTCGAGGCCGCCGACTTCGCCGCCCACCCCGGCCTCGTCCGCGGCTACATCGGCCCGCAGATCCTGCGCGAGCTCGGGATCCGCTACCTCGTCGACCCCCGCGTCGTCACCGGCAGCTCCTGGGTCACCGGCGCCAACGAGCCCGGCAAGCACGCCGCCGACGTGGTCGCCGGGCGCGACTTCGTCCCCGACGGCACGATCGAGGCCGCCGAGGTGCGCGCCGGCGACCCCTGCCCCCGCTGCGGCTCCCCGCTGTCCATCGACCGCGGCATCGAGATCGGCCACATCTTCCAGCTCGGCCGCAAGTACGCCGACGCCGCCGGCCTCGACGCCCTCGGCCCCGACGGCAAGCCCGTCCGCATCACCATGGGCTCCTACGGCATCGGCGTCTCGCGGGCCGTGGCCGTCATCGCCGAGCAGGCCCACGACCAGCTCGGCCTGGTGTGGCCGCGCGAGGTCGCGCCCGCCGACGTGCACATCGTCGGCACCGGCAAGGAGAACCAGGTCGAGGCCGCCCTTGAGCTGGCCGGCGAGCTGGAGGCGCAGGGGCTGCGGGTGCTCGTCGACGACCGTGCCCAGGTCTCGCCGGGCGTCAAGTTCAAGGACGCCGAGCTGCTGGGCGTGCCCACGATCGTGGTGATCGGGCGCGGGCTGTCGCAGGGCGTCATCGAGCTGCGCGACCGGGTGACCGGCGTCAAGGAGGAGATCCCCCTCGCCGAGGCCGCCACCCGCATCCTGGCCGCCTGCCGCTGACCCACCCCCCCCGCGGGCCGGGTAGCTGTCCCGTCTCCGGTGATGGGACTGGTCCGTTGTCCCGGCTCCCGTGATGGGGCCGGGACCGCTGTCCGGTCCCGTCACGGCGGGCCGCTGTCCGGTCCCGTCACGATGGGGGCAGGCCGCTGTCCGGTCCCGTCATGGTGGGGACGGGCCGCTGTCCTGGCTCTGCGAGGGGGCGAGCCGTTGGGCCGGCCTTCCGTTTTCGGGGTGGGCTGCTGTCCTGGCTGCACGTTGGGGCGGGCCGTGGTGCCGGGCCGGGCGTGGTGTCGTCAGCTGCCGGAGCGGGACGGTGCCGGCGTGGGAGGCGGCGTCGCGGGCGGGGTGCTGCCCGGCATGCCGGGGAAGGCCGCGGGCGGTGCCGGCTGGAAGGCGTAGGCGCGGGTCGCCGACTCCTGCATGGCCAGGGCGGCGTACTTGCGCAGCGCCGGGTCCGCGGCGGCGGCCAGCTCCAGGTAGGCGGCCGTGACGCCGTTCTCCAGCTGCACGGCCAGCCGGGCGGCCTGCGCGGCGCCGGTGGGCACGTACGGCAGCGCGTAGGAGGGCTCCGACTCGTTCGGGCGGCCCCCGCGGCCGATGATCAGATTGCGGAGCTGGTCGCGGCGGGCCCGGTGGGCCTCGTACGCGGCGCCGGTCAGGTCCCGCAGGGAGCCGGTCGTACGCGCCCCCAGGAGCCCGTAGGCGAACACGGCGGCGTGCTCGGCGGCCAGAGCCTTGCGCAGCTTCTCGACGTCGTCCCCGGCCATCACGACGCTGCCACCACGATCCTGTTCATCACGATCCCGTTCACGACGACTTGGGCAGCGACACGGCGTGGACCGCCTCGCACGCCCCGATGCTGGCGAGGAGCTGGGCCACGCCGGGAGACAGGCCGGCGAGCTGACGGGGCCGCTGCGCCGCGGCCCGGCGCTCCACGTCCCGCAGCCGTGACAGCGTGGGCTTGGGCGACTTCGACGGCGTGGCACTGGGCGACGCGCCCGGCGAGGCGGCCGCGGACACGGCGGGCGAGGAGACGGACGGGGAGGCGGGCGGCGGGCCCGCGGGCAGGTATTTGCGCAGCTCCGCCAGGTGCGCCTGGTGCCGGGCGCGGAAGGGCTCCAGGGAGTCGGCGCCGCCCGCGATCAGCGCCGAGTAGAGGGCGACCGTGCGCTCCTTGTCGGCGACCACCTGCCGCAGCAGGACGGTCTCGGGCGAGTCGGGCGCCGGGGTCGCGGGCCCGGCGGGACCCGAGGCGCTGCAGGCCGTCAGGGCGGCCGCTCCGCCCGCCAGCACGGCTCGCCTGGAGAGGTGACGCGGGCGCACGGGCTTGGACCTCCGGTGACTACGGACCCGGTGACGAGGGACCTCAGTGACCGGGGCGCCGACGGCGACGGCTCCAGGTGACTGCGGACGCAGATAGCATCGTACGGGCTGGTGCCCGGGAACGCCGTCAGGCGACGCTCCGCCACTCGACCACGACGAGTGGCGCTCTCTCCGTGCCTCCGTACAGATAGGGTGTCAACTGTCGTCGCTGGCTGCGCAGCCAGACGGCGGAGAGCCAGTGGCGAGGTCCGCCCGGCTGAGACATGACAATAGGGGAGGTCGATATGGGCAGCGCATCATCCCGCGACCACCTGATGAAGCTCCTGGAGCCCGTGGTCGGCGCGGAGGGCCTCGATCTGGAGGACGTCACCGTCACCCAGGCGGGCAAGAGGCGGTTGCTGCGCGTGATCGTCGATCGCGACGGCGGCGTGAGCCTCGACGACATCGCCGACGTGAGCCAGGCCGTCTCCACGGCGCTCGACGAGGACGACGTGATGGGGCAGGCCGCGTACACCCTTGAGGTCTCCTCTCCGGGCGTCGACCGCCCGCTCACCGAGCCGCGCCACTGGCGCCGTGCCGCCAAGCGGCTGGTGAAGGCCGAGATGAGAGACGGCACCGTGGTGGAGGGCCGCGTTCTGGCGGCGGACGAGAGCGGCGTCGACCTCGACGTCGCCGGCTCCGCCCGCCGGCTCGATTACCAGGACCTGACCCGAGGCCGGGTGCAGGTGGAGTTCCGCCGGATCGACGACACCGACGACGTCGACGGCGACGAAGGCTAAGGGGGAAGCCTCGTGGACATCGACATGAGCGTCCTGCGCAGCCTGGAGCGGGAGAAGGACATCTCCTTCGACCTGGTCGTCAAGGCGATCGAGGACGCGCTGCTGATCGCCTACTTCCGCACCGAGGGCGCGGCGCCCAAGGCGCGCGCCCAGCTCGACCGCGGCAGCGGCCACGTCACGATCTGGGCGGCCGAGCTCGACGACGAGGGCGACGTCGTCAGGGAGTTCGACGACACTCCGGGCAACTTCAGCCGGATCGCCGCGACCACCGCCAAGCAGGTCATCCTGCAGCAGCTCCGCGACGCCGAGGACGAGATCAACTTCGGCGAGTTCGCCAGCCGCGAGGGCGAGCTGGTCTCGGGCGTGATCCAGCAGGGCAAGGACCCGCGCGTGGTGCTGGTCGACCTCGGCAAGATCGAGGCCGTGCTGCCGCACGCCGAGCAGGTCCCGGGCGAGGACTACGTGCACGGCGAGCGCATCCGCGCCTACGTGGTGCAGGTGAAGAAGGGCCACAAGGGGCCGTCGGTGACGCTGTCGCGCACCCACCCCGGCCTGGTCAAGAAGCTCTTCGCGCTGGAGGTGCCCGAGATCGCCGACGGCACCGTGGAGATCACCGCGGTGGCCCGCGAGGCCGGCCACCGCACGAAGATCGCGGTCCGGTCGCGCAAGCCGGGCGTCAACGCCAAGGGCGCCTGCATCGGCCCGATGGGCTCGCGCGTCCGCAGCGTGATGACCGAGCTGCACGGCGAGAAGATCGACATCATCGACTGGTCCGAGGATCCCGGGCAGTTCGTCGGGAATGCGCTGTCGCCGGCCCGTGTTTCCCATGTCGAGGTTCTCGATCTCGAAGGACGGGTCGCACGGGTGACGGTCCCCGACTACCAGCTTTCGCTGGCCATCGGCAAGGAAGGGCAGAACGCCCGGCTTGCCGCCAGGCTCACCGGATGGCGCATTGACATCCGGCCTGACACACAAGCCGAGGATGCCGCCGGTTCCGTAGATGCGTCAACACGGTAAGCTGGAATATGGTGGCCACGCGGCCCCACAGCGCACCTGTGTGGGCTGCAGGGTTCGCACGGCTAAGTCCGAGCTGCTCCGCCTGGTGCGGATCGAGGACCATCTGGTCCCTGATCTGCGAGGACGGCTTTCTGGCCGCGGTGCATCGCTGCATCCGTCCTTGAGCTGTCTGGAGCTCGCCGAGCGTCGCCGAGCGTTCCCGCGCGCGTTCCGCGTGCCGGGGCCGCTTGACGTCTCGCGAGTGCGGGCACACCTGGAGGAGGAATCACGAAATGTCATGTAGGACGCCGAGTTGATGGGCGGAGTCAGATTGCTATGAGCGCCTGATGAGCACGCGGCGATGAAGACGTCAAGTTAACGACGGTCCGGACGGCACAGCCAGCCTCCCGGGCCGAGTAAGGGAGTGCAGTGGCGAAGGTCCGGGTATACGAGCTCGCTAAGGAGTTCGGCGTAGAGAGCAAGGTCGTCATGGCCAAGCTCCAAGAGATGGGGGAGTTCGTCCGTTCGGCGTCCTCCACCATCGAGGCGCCGGTGGTCCGCAGGCTCACCGAAGCTCTGGGCGCATCGAAGGGTGGGCCCTCCAGGGGCGGCGGTTCGTCGTCCAACAGGCCGCAGCCGCCCAAGGCTGCGCCCCGTCCGGCAGAACACCAGGCCGGCAACGGCGCCGCGGAGGCGCCGACCCCTACTCCTCCGCGTCCGGGTCCGGCTCCGCGGCCAGGTCCGCGTCCCGGCCCCGCGGGTCCCGCGGGCGGCGCGCAGCCGCGTCCGCCGGTGCCGATGCCCCACCAGCCGCAGCAGCAGCCCGAGGCTGCGCGCGGCGAGACCTCCGGGGCTCCGCAGGCCCGCTTCGAGAGCGCGGCCGGTTCCGGCGCGCCCGCCCGTCCGACTCCGGGGCCGCGTCCGGGTCCCGCCGCCCGTCCGGGTCCCAAGCCCGGTCCGGCGCCTCGTCCCGGGCAGCCTTCCGGTGGTGGCGGCGGCGGTCAGCAGCAGGCCCCGCGTCCGGGTGCGCCCGCAGGCGGCGGCCCGCGTCCTGGTCCCGGTCCCAAGCCGGGTCCGCGTGGCCCGCGTCCGGGTAACAACCCGTTCTCGTCCAACGCCAGCGGCATGGGCCAGTCGCGTCCGCCGCGTCCCGGCGGCAACCGCGACGGCGGTGGCCCCGGCCAGCGCGAGCGTCGTGAGGGTCCGCCGCGTGACGGCGCGATGCCGCGTCCGCCGCGTCCCGGTGGCGGCGGCGAGGCCGGTCCGCGTCCCGCGGGTCCGCGTCCCGGTCCGCCCGGTGCGGCCGGTCCGCGTCCGGGTCCCGGCGCCGGTGGTCCGCGTCCGGGTGGGCCGCGTCCCAACCCGATGATGATGCCGCAGGGTCGTCCTGCCGGTCCGGGCGGTGGCCCGCGTCCCGGTGGCGGCGGCGGTGGCGGTCGTCCCGGCGGCGGTGGCGGCGGTGGCCGTCCCGGCGGTGGCGGCGGTCGTCCCGGTGGCGGCGGCGGCTTCGCCGGTCGTCCCGGTGGCGGCGGCGCAGGTCCCCGTACCGGCACCGGTGGTCCCGGTGGCGGCGGCGGTGGCTTCGGCGGTCGTCCGGGTGGCGGCGGCCGTGGTCGCGGCGGTGGCACGGCGGGCGCGTTCGGGCGTCCCGGCGGCCGTCCCGCGCGTGGTCGTAAGAGCAAGCGTCAGAGGCGCCAGGAGTTCGACAACATGTCGGCGCCGGCGATCGGCGGTGTGCAGGTCGCTCGCGGCAACGGCGCGACGATCCGCCTGCCGCGCGGCGCGTCGCTGTCCGACTTCGCCGACCGCATCGGCGCGAACCCCGCCTCGCTCGTGCAGATCATGCTGCACCTCGGCGAGATGGTGACCGCGACCCAGTCGGTCAACGAGGAGACGTTGCAGCTCCTCGGCGCGGAGCTCGACTACAACATCCAGGTCGTCAGCCCGGAGGAGGAGGACCGCGAGCTTCTCGAGGCCTTCGACATCGAGTTCGGCGAGGACGAGGGCGACGAGGGCGACCTCGCCGCGCGTCCGCCGGTCGTGACCGTCATGGGTCACGTCGACCACGGTAAGACCAAGCTGCTCGACGCCATCCGCAAGACCAACGTGGTGGCGCGCGAGGCCGGTGGCATCACCCAGCACATCGGTGCCTACCAGGTCGCCACGACGCACGAGGGCGAAGACCGCAAGGTCACCTTCATCGACACCCCGGGTCACGAGGCGTTCACCGCCATGCGTGCCCGAGGCGCCAAGTCCACCGACATCGCGGTGCTGGTGGTCGCGGCCGACGACGGTGTGAAGCCGCAGACGATCGAGGCGCTCAACCACGCCCAGGCGGCCGACGTGCCGGTCGTGGTCGCGGTGAACAAGGTCGACAAGGAGGGTGCCGACCCCAACAAGGTCCGCGCCCAGCTCACCGAGTACGGCCTGGTCGCCGAGGAGTACGGCGGCTCGACCCTGTTCGTCGACATCTCGGCGAAGAACGGCACGGGCATCGACAACCTCCTCGAGGCGATCCTGCTCACCGCCGACGCCGAGCTCGACCTGCGGGCCAACCCGACGATGGACGCCCAGGGCATCGCGATCGAGGCGCACCTCGACAAGGGCCGCGGCCCCGTCGCGACCGTCCTGGTCCAGCGCGGCACGCTGCGCGTGGGCGACTCGATCGTGTGTGGCGAGGCCTTCGGCCGCGTCCGCGCGATGCTCGACGACAACGGCGACCCGGTCGAGGAGGCCACGCCGTCCCGTCCGGTCCTGGTCATGGGTCTGACGGCCGTGCCGAGCGCCGGTGACAACTTCATCGTCGTCACCGACGACCGGATGGCCCGCCAGATCGCCCAGCAGCGCGCGGCGCGCAAGCGCAGCGCCGACATGGCGAAGTCGAGCCGTCGCCGCACCCTCGAAGAGCTGTTCAGCGACCTTGAGAAGGGTCGCGTCGACGAGCTCAAGCTCATCATCAAGGGTGACGTGTCCGGTTCGGTGGAGGCCCTGGAAGACGCCCTGCTCAAGATCGACGTCGGCGACGAGGTCAGGCTCCGTGTCCTGCACCGCGCGGTCGGCGCCATCACCGAGTACGACGTCAACCTGGCCGTCGCCGACGACAACGCGGTCATCATCGGCTTCAACGTCCGCCCCGAGCCTCGGGCGCGCGACCTGGCCGAGCGCGAGGGCGTCGACATCCGCTACTACTCGGTCATCTACCAGGCGATCGAGGAGATCGAAGCGGCGCTCAAGGGCATGCTCAAGCCCGAGTTCGAAGAGGTCCAGATGGGCACCGCAGAAGTCCGCGAGGTCTTCAAGGTGCCGAAGATCGGCAACGTCGCCGGTTCGCTGGTCCGCTCCGGCACGATCGTCCGCAACAGCAAGGCCAGGGTGATCCGCGATGGCGTCGTCATCGCCGACAACCTGACCGTCTCGTCCCTGCGTCGCTTCAAGGATGACGCCACCGAGGTCCGCGAGGGCTTCGAGTGCGGCATCGGTGTCGGTTACAACGACATCCGGATCGACGACACGATCGAGACGTTCGAGATGCGGGAGAAGCCGCGGGCCTGACCCGCGGCCGGGCGCCCGGCGGAACCTCCGCCGGGCGCCTCTCGCACGCCCGGGCCCCCTTCCCACCGCAGCGGGCCGGTCGTGCTTCCACCCCACCAGGCCAAGCGGTGGTTTCACACGATGTATGTGGGTGCTCTGACCCTGGACATCCTGCTCGGCGACGTGCGTTCGCTGAAGCAGAAGCGCTCTGTCGTCCGGCCTCTGATCGCCGAGCTGCAGCGACGTTACCCGTCCATCGCGGTGGCCGAGACCGGCCATCTTGACCTGCATCGCAGGTGCGAGGTGGGCGTCGCGGTGATCTCCGCCTCCGCGGGTAACTGCAAAGAGGTGATGGACGCCTGCGAGCGGATGGTGGCCTTCCGCCCTGAGATCGAGTTGCTGTCAGCCAGACAGCGCCTCTACAACGACGAAGATTGAACGACAGCACGGCCAGGTCGTGCGTGAGGGGGAGCGAACATGGTGGATGCCGCACGAGCGAGCAAGCTCGCCGACCGCATCCAGCAGATCGTCGCCGAGATGCTGGAGCGCCGGATCAAGGACCCGCGCCTGGGCTTCGTCACCGTGACCGACACGCGGATCACGGCTGACCTGCGTGACGCGACGGTGTTCTACACAGTGTTCGGCTCCGACGCGGAGCGGTCCGACACCGCGGCCGCCCTGGAGAGTGCCAAGGGCATCATCCGCGCCGAGGTGGGCCGCCAGACCGGCGTGCGCTTCACCCCGACGCTGACGTTCCGGCACGACCCGCTGCCCGACAGCGCCCGCCAGCTCGACGACCTGATCAACGCCGCCAGGGCGCGGGACGCCGAGGTGGCGCGCCGGGCCGAGGGCGCGGCCTACGCCGGCGAGGCCGACCCCTACAAGAAGCCCGATGAGGGTGAGGACGACCAGGCGTGACGTCGCACGTGCGCGCCCGAGCCGAGCAGCCCTCCCAGGAGGCCACGGACATCCCCGAGGCCGCCTGGGAGCGCGCGGTCCAGCTCATCGGCCAGGTCGACGAGGTCGCCCTGGCCTGTCACGTGTCGCCCGACGGCGACGCGCTCGGCTCGATGCTGGCCGTCGGTTACGTGCTGCGCTCGATCGGCAAGCGGGTCGTGGCCTCCTTCGGTGACCAGTACTTCGCGGTGCCGCGGATCCTGCGGTTCCTGCCGGGGCAGGAGATGTTGTGCCCGCCGGCCGACTATCCCGAGGCCCCGGCGTTGATGATCACCTTCGACTCCTCCACGTTCGAGCGGCTGGGCCTGCTCAGCCCCAACGCGGCCAGGGCGGAGGAGGTCATCGTGATCGACCATCACCCGTCCAACGCCGGGTTCGGCACGCACAGCCTCATCGACCCGCGAGCGGCGGCCACGGCCATGCTGGCCGAGCAGCTCATCTACCGGCTCGGCGGCAGCCTCGACCGGGACATCGCCACCTGCCTGTACACCGGCCTGGTGACCGACACGGGCTCCTTCCGCTACGCCTCGACCACGCCGGCCGTGCACCGGATGGCGTCCCGGCTGGTGGCCACGGGCCTGCACACCGACGAGATCGCCCGCGAGCTGTGGGACCGCTCGCCGTTCGGCTACCTCAAGGTGCTGGCCAGGGCGCTCGACCGGGTGCAGCTGGAGGGCTCGATGGTCTGGACGTACGTGCCGCGGGTCGACCGGGCCGCGTACGGGCTGCCGTACTCGGAGATCGAGGGCATGATCGACATCGTCCGCCGTACCGACGAGGCCGAGATTGCGGTCGTGCTCAAGGAGGACGACCACGGCGACTGGCAGGTGTCGACCAGGTCCAAGGGCGGGGTCGACGTGGCGGCCGTGTGCGCCGCGCTGGGCGGCGGCGGGCATCACAACGCGGCCGGGTTCACCTCCTACGACAGCGTGGAGGAGACCATGGCCAAGTTCAGACGAGAGCTGGGGAAGGCTGGATGGCCGAGAGCGGTCTGATCATCGTCGACAAGCCGGGCGAGTGGACCTCGCACGACGTGGTGGCCAAGATGCGGCGCATCGCGGGCACCCGCCGCGTCGGGCACGCCGGCACGCTCGACCCGATGGCCACGGGCGTGCTGGTGATCGGGGTGGAGAAGGCGACCCGGCTGCTCGGGCACCTGGCGCTGACCGAGAAGGTCTACGAGGCCACGATCCGGCTGGGCGTGTCCACCAACACCGACGACGCCGAGGGCGAGACCGTCGCCACGGCGTCGGCGGCGGAGGTGGACGCGGCCGAGGTGCACAAGGGCGTCGAGGCGCTCACCGGCGCCATCATGCAGGTGCCGCCGCAGGTCAGCGCCATCAAGGTCAACGGGCAGCGGGCGTACAAGATGGCCCGCGCGGGCGAGGAGGTCGCGCTCGCGGCCCGGCCCGTCACCGTGTACGGCTTCGACGTGCACGACATCAGGGCCGCCGGCGACGTCGTGGACGTCGACGCGGTCGTCACCTGCTCCAGCGGCACCTACATCCGGGCCCTGGCCCGCGACCTGGGGGCCGCGCTCGGCGTCGGCGGTCACCTGACGAGCCTGCGCCGGACCCGGGTCGGCCCCTACGACCTGTCGCTGGCCCGCGGCATCGACCAGCTCGCCGAGGAGTGCGTGGTGCTGCCCATCGGCGAGGCGGTGTCGGCGGCGTTCCCGCGCCGGGACGTGACCGCCGAGGAGGCGCGCGTGATCGGCCACGGCGGCCGGCTGCCCGCGGCCGGGCTCGGAGCCGGGCCGATCGGCGTGTTCGGGCCGGAGGGCGAGCTGCTGGCGCTGGTGGAGGAGCAGGGCCGGATCGCCAAGCCCCTGGCCGTGTTCGCGGGGTGAGCCGCGGCCTTCGCTCGTCAGGCGGGTTCGCGGGCTGAGCCGCGGCCCTCGTCCGTCGGGCGGGTTGACGGGGTGAGCCGCGGCCTTCGCTTGTCAGGCGGGTTTGCGGGCGACCAGGATGTCGCGGACGATCGCCTGGTCGACCCAGTGCTCGAAGTCGGGGTAGTCCATGACCTCCAGGCCCGCGCCGGTGAGGATCGCGGCCAGCTCGGCGCTCTTGCCGCCGTAGGTGTTCCAGGAGATGCCCATCGCGCCGCCGGGGCGCAGCAGCTCGGCCCAGACCGGCACGGCCTGCCGCAGCAGCTCCAGCGGGCTGCGGGACAGGCCGCCGCCGCCCTTGCTGCCGTGCTGGACGCCGTAGGGGGCGTCGGTCACGACGACGTCGAACGTGCGGGGCTTGAAGAACTCGCGGCTCTTGAGCGTGTCGGCGTTGACCACGGCGAGCTGCTGCACGTCGCCCGCCTTGACGGCCTCCTTCGACAGCCCGAACGTGACGTTGAGCCGCCGCCCCACCAGCGCCCGCGCCCGCCGCACCGGCACGGTCTCGGCGGTGTGCTTGAGCCGCTTGTTGCGCAGCCAGGTCTTGATGAACGTCGTGTACGCCTCGAAGTCCTTGCCGTCGACGTCGAGGCCGTAGGCGTCGTAGCCGTACATGAGGGCCTGGTTGAGGGTGGTGCCGCGGCCGCACATCGGGTCGAACACCGACAACTTCCCGGACATGGGCCGGTCGGAGGCGAGCACGGTGACGTTGAGCAGCAGCTTGGTGAAGTGCTCGTTGGTCTTGCCGGCGTATTTCTGGATGGTCAGCAGGTCGCTGCTCAGCCGGTCGAGGGGGCGCATGGCCAGCGGGCGCAGCAGGTCGCCCTCGACGCCGAAGACCGCGTAGACGGAGGACAGGTTGGACAGCAGCGCGACGTCGGACTCGGAGAGCGGTTCTGCGGTCTCGAACGTGATGTACGGGACGCCGCCGATGGTGGTCTCCGCGCTGTCCAGCACGGTGTTCTCGATGGCGTGGTCGCTGAAGACGGCCAGCTCGCCCCTGGTCAGACGTGGGGAGCTCTCGCCGTAGACCCGGTTGAAGGCGGGCAGGATCAGGAGCGCGTATCGAGGCATGATGGCTCATCCTACTTGCGGGAATACCGCGCTCCGCCCCTCGATTGGAGGTGAGCGGGAGGTGCATGGCAGGCTTGTGTCGGATTGATCTGCCACGAACGAATGGGGCCTAGCGTGCGGGGTTCGAGAAGGTCTGTGGTGACCATCGGCGTGTACGACGGGGTCCATCGCGGGCATCGCAAGGTGATCGAGCGGACGGTCGAGCTGGCCCGCGAGCGGGGGGCGCGCAGCGTGGCGGTCACGTTCGAGCCGCATCCCGACGAGGTGGTGCGGCCGGGCACCCGGCGGGCGCGGCTGACCACGCTCAAGCGGCGCGCCGAGCTGCTGGCCGAGCTGGGCATCGACGACGTCGAGGTGGTGGAGTTCACCCTCGACCTGTCCAGGACGAGCCCCGACGACTTCGCCCAGGGCGTGCTGAGCGAGCGCCTCGGGGCGGCGGTGGTCGTGGTGGGTGCGGACTTCACGTTCGGGCACCACGCCGCCGGCGACGTCGAGACGCTGCGCACGCTGGGCGACAAGTACGACTTCGAGGTCGAGGTGGTGCCCCTGCTCGACGGCGTCTCCTCGACCTCCGCGCGCGAGCTGATCGTCGCCGGTGACGTCGAGGGGGCCGCGGCCGAGCTGGGCCGTCCCCATCGGGTGGAGGGCGTGGTGGTGCGCGGCTACCAGCGCGGGCGGCAGCTCGGCTTCCCGACCGCCAACGTCGAGACGCCGCAGCAGACGGCCATCCCGGCCGACGGGGTCTACGCGGGGTGGCTGGAGTGCGTCCCGGTGGCCAACCTGCCCGCGCCGTACGAGGGCGAGCGGTGGCCGGCGGCGATCTCGGTGGGCACGAACCCGACGTTCGAGGGCGTGCCGCGTACCGTGGAGGCGTACGCGCTCGACCGCGACGACCTGGAGCTCTACGGGGTGCACGTGGCGGTGGAGTTCGCCGCCCGGCTCAGGGGCAACACCCGTTTCGAGTCGATCGAGGCGCTGATCGACCAGATCCACGCCGACGTCGACGCCGCCCGCCGCATCACGTCGTGACACCGGCCGCGGCGGGCGCGGAAGGTTCGCGGGCGCGAAACGCTTGACTCCGATGGTAACCTTGCATGTCGGCTCTGTAACGGTGGCGCTGCTGCGCTGCCCATGACGGCCTTCACGCGGCGACTGTAGGCACGCACGGTCGTTCGCACTCTCATCTCATTCGCGCGTGTCCGTAGATCGAAGGAGAGCCGTGTCCCTCGACACCGCTGCCAAGAAGACCATCATCAGTGAGTACGCGACGGCCGAAGGCGACACCGGTTCGCCCGAGGTGCAGATCGCGCTGCTCAGCAAGCGCATCAGCGAGCTCACCGAGCACCTGAAGACGCACAAGCACGACCACCACAGCCGTCGTGGCCTGCTTCTGCTCGTCGGTCGCCGGCGTCGTCTGCTGAAGTACCTGCAGAAGGTCGACATCCAGCGTTACCGTTCGCTCATCGAGCGACTCGGTCTGCGCCGATAGCATGAAAGGGAGCGGCGCCCGGCGCCGCTCCCTTCTCATATGGCTCCGCCCATGTGGGTAGGAGCACACACGACCGGCGCGTCGTGGCGGCGAGCCGCCGCGCCGTCGGCGTACAACTGAATATCCGAGACACACAGCCCCCGCGTCCGATTCAGCACCATGCGACCCGCGACGCCTGCGGGCCGGTCCTCGGTAGTGGCTTCCGGTAAGAACGACCGGGCGCTTCGATCGAAGACCGGCGCTGCACCTTCTATGGGGGACACGCTGACGGATCGCCGCCACCGTGCCACCGGGCACGACGGATGGGCGGCCGTCTGACGAGCGGGTCCCTCCATAGGCACGAGGGTGCCGGTGAGAAAAGAGGGCGCGGGTGACCGACCACAAGGAGGTCCCCCGTGGAGGGTGTCCACACCGCTGAAGCCGTCATTGACAACGGCTCTTTCGGCACGCGCACGGTCCGGTTCGAGACCGGTCGTCTCGCGCGCCAGGCGGCGGGTTCCGCCGTCGCCTATCTCGACAACGACACGATGGTGCTCTCGGCCACCACCGCGTCCAAGGCTCCCAAGGAGAACTTCGACTTCTTCCCGCTCACGGTCGACGTCGAGGAGCGCATGTACGCCGCGGGCCGCATCCCCGGCTCGTTCTTCCGCCGTGAGGGCCGTCCGTCCGAGGACGCGATCCTGACCTGCCGCCTGATCGACCGGCCGCTGCGCCCGTCGTTCGTCAAGGGCCTGCGCAACGAGATCCAGGTCGTCGCCACGGTCATGGCGCTCAACCCCGACCACCTCTACGACGTGGTCGCCATCAACGCCGCCTCGCTGTCCACGCAGCTCGCCGGGCTGCCGTTCTCCGGCCCGATCGGCGGCGTGCGGGTCGCGCTGATCGAGGGCCAGTGGGTGGCCTTCCCGACGCACCCCGAGCTGGAGCGGGCCACGTTCGACATGGTCGTGGCGGGCCGCCTGCTCGACGACGGCGACGTCGCGATCATGATGGTCGAGGCCGAGTCCACCAAGGACACGCTCAAGCTGGTCGCCGACGGCGCGGTCGCGCCGACCGAGGAGACCGTCGCGCAGGGCCTTGAGGCCGCCAAGCCGTTCATCAAGGTGCTGTGCGAGGCGCAGTCCCGCATCGCGCAGGTCGCAGCCAAGGAGACCGCCGAGTACCCGGTCTTCCTCGACTACCAGGACGACGTCTACAACGCGGTCGAGGCCGCGATCAAGACCGAGCTGGGCGCCGCGCTGACCATCGCCGGCAAGCAGGAGCGCGAGACCGAGCTCGACAAGGTCAAGGCGCTGGCCGCCGAGCGGCTGCTGCCCGAGTTCGAGGGGCGTGAGAAGGAGATCTCCGCCGCGTTCCGCTCGGTGATGAAGAAGCTCATGCGCGAGCGGGTCGTCAAGGAGGGCGTCCGCATCGACGGCCGCGGCACCAAGGACATCCGAGCCCTGTCGGCCGAGGTCCACGTGGTGCCCCGGGTGCACGGCTCGGCCCTGTTCGAGCGCGGCGAGACCCAGATCCTGGGCATCACCACGCTGAACATGCTGCGCATGGAGCAGAACATCGACACGCTCAACCCCGAGCGGACCAAGCGCTACATGCACAACTACAACTTCCCGCCGTACTCCACCGGTGAGACGGGCCGCGTGGGCTCGCCCAAGCGCCGCGAGATCGGTCACGGCGCGCTGGCCGAGCGGGCGCTCATCCCGGTGCTGCCCTCGCGCGAGGAGTTCCCGTACGCCATCCGCCAGGTCTCCGAGGCCCTCGGCTCCAACGGCTCCACCTCGATGGGCTCGGTCTGCGCGTCCACGATGGCGCTGCTGGACGCCGGTGTGCCGCTCAGGGAGATGGTCGCCGGCATCGCGATGGGCCTGATCAGCGAGGGCGGCAGCTACGTCACGCTGACCGACATCCTCGGCGCCGAGGACGCCATGGGCGACATGGACTTCAAGGTCGCCGGCACCAAGGACGTCATCACCGCCCTGCAGCTCGACACCAAGCTCGACGGCATCCCCGCCTCCGTGCTGGCCGCCGCGCTGAAGCAGGCCAAGGGCGCCCGCCTGGCGATCCTCGACGTGATGCAGGAGGCGATCGACTCCCCGGCGGAGATGAACCCGACCGCGCCGCGCATCATCACGATCAAGGTCCCGGTCGACAAGATCGGCGAGGTCATCGGCCCGAAGGGCAAGATGATCAACCAGATCCAGGACGACACGGGCGCCGAGATCACCATCGAGGACGACGGCACGATCTACATCGGCGCCACCGACGGGCCCTCCGCCGAGGCGGCCCGTTCGGCGATCAACGGCATCGCGAACCCGCACATGCCCGAGGTCGGCGAGCGTTACCTGGGCACGGTCGTCAAGATCGCGGCCTTCGGCGCGTTCGTCTCGCTCATGCCCGGCAAGGACGGCCTGCTGCACGTCTCCCAGATCCGCAAGCTGCACGGCGGCAAGCGCATCGAGAACGTCGAGGACGTCATGGGCGTCGGCGAGAAGATCCAGGTCGAGATCGCCGAGATCGACGGCCGGGGCAAGCTCTCCCTCGTGCCCGTCGAGGTCATCGAGAAGGAGGCCGCCGAGAAGGAGGCCAAGGCCGCGACCGGCGCCGAGGACGGCGAGGCTCCCGCGCCCGAGGCCGACTCCGCCGCCGCCGAGGACAAGCCGGAGCGGCCGCGCCGCACCCGGACCCGCGTGCGCACCAGCCGCCCCAACGAGGGCGACGACCGCAACTCGTGACCGGGCAACCACAGTTCTCGGCACCCCCGAAGCAGGAGGCCTCGTGATGACCACCACGCTGCACCCCGGCAAGGACGGAGCCGGGGTCGTCAGGCGCACCGTCCTGCCGGGCGGGCTCCGTGTGGTGACCGAGACCATGCCGACCGTGCGTAGCGTCGCGGTCGGCATGTGGGTCGGCATCGGCTCGCGTGACGAGGCCCCCGAGCACATGGGGGCCACCCACTTCCTCGAACACCTGCTGTTCAAGGGCACGCCCACGCGGGACGCGATGGAGATCTCGGCCTCCATCGAGGGCATCGGCGGCGAGATCAACGCCTTCACCGCCAAGGAGTACACCTGCTACTACGCGCGGGTCCTCGACGAGGACCTGCCCGTGGCGGTCGACGTGCTCGCCGACGTGGTGACCAGCTCGCTGATCACCGAGGAGGACGTCGAGTCCGAGCGCGGGGTGATCCTGGAAGAGATCGCCATGCACGACGACGACCCGTCCGACGTGGTGCACGAGCAGTTCGCCGCCGCGCTCTACGGCGACTCGCCGATCGGCCGGCCCATCCTGGGCACGGTCGACTCGATCAACGCCCTGGGCCAGGAGCGCATCGCCGAGTACTACCACCGGTACTACCGGCCGCGTACGACGGTGGTGTCGGTGGCGGGGAACGTGCGGCACGAGGAGGTCGTCGAGCTGGTCGCCCGCGCGTACGAGCGGGCGGGCGCGCTGGAGGGCCCCTACGAGTTCGCCCCGCCGCGCACCAGCGGTCCGGGCGCCGAGACCCGTTCCGGGGTCAGGGTGCTGGACCGGCCGACCGAGCAGGCCAACCTGGTGCTCGGCACGACCGGCATGTCCCGCACCGACGACCGCAGGTTCGCGCTCGGCGTGCTCAACGCCGCGCTGGGCGGCGGCATGTCCTCCCGGCTCTTCCAGGAGATCAGGGAGAAGCGCGGGCTGGCCTACTCGGCCTACAGCTACACCTCGGCCTACGCCGACACCGGGCAGTTCGGGATCTACGTGGGCTGCCTGCCCTCGAAGATCGACGACGTGCTCAAGATCTGCCGCGACGAGGTGTCCCGGGTGGTGGCCGAAGGCATCACCGCCGACGAGATCATGCGCGGCAAGGGGCAGATGCGCGGCGGGCTCGTGCTCGGGCTGGAGGACACCGGGTCGCGCATGTCGCGGATCGGGAAGAACGAGCTGGTCTACGACGAGCTGATGTCGGTCGACGAGGTGCTGGCCCGGATCGAGGCGGTCACCCCCGACGAGATCGGGGAGGTCGCCCGTGACGTCCTGAACCGGCCGCTCACGCTGGCCGTCATCGGGCCGTACGGGGACAAGGACTTCTCGGAGGCCATCGCCTGACCGGGTTCGCCCCGGCCGGGGTTGGTGTGAAGGGGGAGAGCGGGATTCCGCTCTCCCCCTTCTCGGTTCGGGGGGTGCTTGGGAGGGGGTGGCGGGCGTAATAGGGTTGGGGCGTGATCAGGGTTGGTGTGCTGGGCGCGCGTGGTCGCGTGGGCGTCGAGGTGTGCAAGGCGGTAGAGGCGGCGGACGACCTGGAGCTGGTGGCCGCGCTCGACAAGGACGATCCCGTCGAGGGGCTCGAAGGCGCCGAGGTGGTGGTCGACTTCACCCATCCTGACGTGGTCATGGGCAACCTGGAATGGGCCATCGCCCACGGCGTGCACCCGGTGGTGGGCACCACGGGGTTCGACGCCGGCCGGCTGGAGACCGTGCGCGGGTGGCTGGAGCGTTCGCCGGGCGTCAACTGCCTGATCGCCCCCAACTTCGGCATCGCGGCGGTGCTCATGATGCACTTCGCGCAGCAGGCGGCCCGCCACTTCGAGTCCGTCGAGATCATCGAACTGCACCACCCGAACAAGGCCGACGCCCCTTCGGGCACCGCCCGGCGTACCGCTGAGCTGGTGGCCGAGGCGCGCGGCAAGGCCGGGCTCAGCGGGATGCCCGACGCCACCAGCACCGCCCTCGACGGCGCCCGCGGCGCCGACGTCGGCGGGGTGCACGTGCACGCGGTGCGCCTGTCCGGGCTGATCGCCCACCAGGAGGTGCTGCTCGGCGGCGACGGCGAGATCCTCACCATCCGGCACGACACGATGAGCAGGTCGGCGTTCACGCCGGGCGTGCTGCTGGGCGTGCGCCGGGTGCGCGAGCTGCCCGGCCTCACCGTGGGCCTGGAGCCCCTGCTCGACCTGTGACCGCTGCACGACGTGCCCATGACCGCATGTGACAGGGGTCATGGGCACGTCGTGAGGAGAGGGTCCCGGCTCCGCACAGCCGGGCCTACGATCATCAACACTAATACCAGCGGCGTGGTCCACCCGAAACATGAGACCGTGTCGTCATGGTGCGATGGGCCGACCCGGACGAGCTGGCCGGGCTGATCTCTGTGGAACTGGCCGCCGACAAGCTGTTCGGGCAGGCCGGCATAGTCTTCCCGGCGGGCACGACGATGGTCGAGGACGTCACGGACGCGACCTCGGTGCTCGTCGAGGGCGACCCGCCGGCCGGGTTCGCGCTGATCGGCCGGGTCGACGGCAACCTGCATCTCGACCAGCTCGCGGTGCACCCCGACCACATGCGGCAGGGCATCGGCGGGCGGCTGGTGGAGGCGGTGGCCGATCACGCGCGGGCGGTCGGGGCGCCGGCGGTCACGCTGACGACGTTCCGCGACGTGCCCTGGAACGCCCCCTGGTACGAGCGGCACGGCTTCGCGGTGCTGCCCGAGGCCGAGTGGGGGCCGGAGCTGCGGGCGCTGGTGGAACACGAGCGCGAGCTGGGCATCGAGGTGGCGCCGCGGGTCGTGATGCGCCGATAGCCTGGGCGGGTGAGCCGGTTTCGTGATGAGTTGTGGCAGGTCGTCGGCGGTGTGTACGACCAGATCCTGGCCCACCCGTTCCTGTCGGGGCTGACCGACGGATCCCTGCCGCGGGAGGCGTTCCGCCACTACGTGGTGCAGGAGGCGCACTTCCTGCCCGACTACGCCAGGGCGCTGGCGGCGTGCGCGGCGCGTTCGCCGGAGCCGTCCGGGGTGCAGCGCTTCGCCCGCGACGCCGCCATGACCGTCGAGGTGGAGCACAGCCTCGTGGTGGAGCTGCTGGCCGCGTTCGGGCTGGACGAGGCCGACGCGCGCAAGACGCCCGCCGGGCCCACGACGGTCGGGTACACCTCGTACCTGGTGCGCACGTGCTCGCTGGGCACGTTCCCGGAGGCGCTGGGCGCGATCGTGCCCTGTTACTGGATCTACGCCCGGGTCGGCGAGACCCTGCTCGGCCGGTCCTCTCCCGACCCGCTCTACGCCTGGTGGATCGACACCTACGGCGGCGAGGGCTACCAGGAGACCGTGGCGGGAGTGCTCGACCTGCTGGACGGGCTGGCGCCGGCCGGCGAGGAGCGGCTGCGGCTGCTCGACCGCGCGCTCACCACGGCCCGCTACGAGTGGATGTTCTGGGACGCGGCCTGGCGCCGGGAGGGCTGGCCATGCGGCTGAGGGACCTCCTCCAGGCCGGCCAGCTCGCCCTGAAGGTGCTGACCGGGCATGATCTGCTCGACCGGCGCGTACGCGGCGTCGCCACGACCGACCTGCCCGACCCGGCCATGTTCGTCAAGGCGGGCGAGCTGGTGCTCACCGAGCTGACCTGGCACACCGGCCCGGCCTCCTCGCGCGACTTCGTCGCCAAGCTCGGGGACGTGGCGGCGCTGGTCGCCGGCACCGCGCTCAAGGTGCCGCCGGCCGACCTGATCGACGCCTGCGCCGAGGCCGGGCTGCCGCTGCTCACCCTGCCGGTGGACGTGCCGTTCAGCCAGGTCACCGAGCACGTCCTGCGGGCCCTGATCGCCGAGCTGGGCACGCCGCCGCGGCCCGCATACGCCGCCCGCAGGCGGCTGGCCAGCACCCTGGTCGACGGCGGCAGCCTCACCAAGCTCGTCACGGCGGTGGCGGGCGAGCTGGACGTGCCCTGCTGGGTGCTCTCGCCCACGGGCCGGGTGGTTGTCGGCTCCCAGCCGCTGGACGCCGCGGCCCGGCTGCGGCTGGCGCACACGTTCCTGACCGCGCGGTTCCTGCCCGGGATGGTGACGCAGGAGGACGGCACGGCGCTGTCGGTGTTCCCGGTCAGCAAGGGGGCGCCGCACCGCATCGCCAACTGGTTCCTGGCGTACGCGGGGGAGCAGGTGCAGGGCGAGAACGAGGACCTGGTCGTCGAGCTGGCCGCGCTGGTGGCGCTGGAGCGCTCGCGGCTGGAGGCGGCGCAGCGCATCGAGCGGCGGGTGCTCGACCAGCTCCTGACGCTGCTGGAGTCGGGCGACGCGGCGCTGCCCGGCGTGGTGTCGCGGCTGCACACGCTGCACGTGGAGACCGAGCACGGCCTGCTGGCCGTCGCCCTGTCGGCGCGGCTCGACGCCGGTGGCGGCGGCGAGGTCGCCGTGCCCGTGCTGGACGAGCTGCTGCGGCCGCTGGCGCCCGGCATCGTCACGGCCACCGGCCCCGCCGAGGCGGTCGCGCTCGTCCCGCTGGCGGGCAACACGGCCGACGAGCTGACGGCCCACGTGCTCCAGGGCGCGCGCACCCTGGAGGCGGGGCTCGGTCAGGGCCGCATCACGCTCGGGGTGAGCAGCGTGACGACCGGTCCGGCGGCGCTGAGCAGCCTGATCGAGGAGGCCAGGCACGCGCTCACGCTGGCCGGGCTGAGCGGCGACCGGGTCAGCGTGATCACCGGCGACGACGTCAGCTCCCACCGCACGCTGCTGGCCGCCATCCCGGGGGAGCTGCGCCGGGCGTTCCGGTCGCGGCTGCTGGGGCGGCTGGAGTCGTACGACGCGGCCAACCAGACGGACCTGCTGGAGACGTTGCAGGCGTACCTGGAGGAGTCGGGCTCGTGGGCGGCCACGGCCGAGCGCCTGCACGTGCACGTCAACACGCTGCGCTACCGGCTGCGCCGGATCGAGGAGCTGACCGGCAGGTCGCTCAACTCCTGGGACGAGCGGGTCGACTTCATGCTGGCCCTCAGGATGCGCTGAGCCGCGCCCGCACCTCCTCCACGCCCGGGTTGACCAGGGCGGAGCCGTCCGGGAAGACGACCGTGGGGATGAGCCAGGAGCCGCCGTTGAGCTCGGCGATGAGGTCGACGGCGCCGGGGGTCTCGTCCACGTCGATCTCGGTGTACGGGATGCCGGCGCGGGAGAGCTGCGCCTTGAGCCGGTGGCAGTGACCGCACCAGGGAGCGCTGTACACGGTGATCATGTATTTCCGATTCGTTAGGTGGGTTTGACTGGTGGCGCAGACGCCGAATACTCTCATGTGCCAACTGGAGTTTACCGGTAGACACTGCAGCTAGGCGGGTTGACCGGTCGTGTGAAAGTAGGGTCCCCCGGTGACCGATCTGCCTGTCTCCCGGCGTTCCGTCCTGCGGTCCGCCGCCTTCGCGGGGGCGCTCGCCGTGCTGCCCGGCCTGCTGTCGGCGTGCGGGCCGGCCGAGCAGGAGGCGGGGACGGCCGCCAAGAAGAGCCTCGACGTCCTGCGCGTCGCGCTGCCCTCCTCCATCGGGTCGCTGGACGCGGCCAAGGAGGCGGGCATCATGAACTACGTCGTGGCCCTCCTCGTGCAGGAGTCCCTGGTCGGCGTCGGCCCGGACGGCAGCCTCCAGCCGTCCCTGGCCGAGTCCTGGGCCAGGAAGGACGCCACCACCTACGTCTACAAGCTGCGCCCCGGCGTGACGTTCTCCGACGGCAGCCCGCTCACCGCCGCCGACGTGGTCGCCAGCCTGAACCTGCACGCCAAGAAGGGCTCGACCACCGCCTTCGCCTACGCCTACGCCAACGTGGACACGATCGAGGCCACCGGCGACGCCGAGGTGACGATCAAGCTCAAGAGCCCCGACGCGGCGTTCGCCTGGGTGCCCACGCCCGGCACGCTGCTGGTGACCAGCGCGAAGTTCATCGAGGCCACCGGCGAGCGCATCGGCACGCCGGAGGGCAAGCTGCTGGGGACGGGGCCGTACAAGGTGGCCGAGTTCGCCCCCGACTCGCACGTCACGCTGGAGCGCAACGACGCCTACCGGGGCGGCAAGCCGGCCTTCCGGCAGATCAGGATCGACTTCATCCCCGAGGAGTCCACGCGGCTGCTGGCCATGCGCGGCGACAACGTGGACGTCGCGCTCAACGTGCCGGCCGAGCAGATCGACCAGTGGAAGGCGGTGCCCGGCGCGCAGGTGCTGACCGCCGGCGACCGCTCGCTGGTCACGCTGGCCTTCAACACGGCCAAGAAGCCCTGGGACGACGTGCACGTGCGCCGGGCCGTCGCCCACGCCGTGGACCGCGAGGGCATCGTCAGGAGCGTGCTGCGCGGCCACGGCAAGGTCGCCACCGCCATCCCGGACCCGGCCCAGTGGGGCGGCGTGCTGGACGAGGCCGAGGTCACCGCCCTGTACGCGGCCATCCCCCAGTACGGCTTCGACCTGGCCCAGGCCAAGGCAGAGCTGGCGAAGTCGGCCACGCCGCAGGGGTTCGCCGACACGCTCACGTACCCGAGCAGCGGCCCGCAGCTCGGGCGGGCGGCGCTCACCCTGGCCGAGAACCTCAAGACCATCGGCATCACGCTGGAGGTCAAGGAGGTGCCGCTCGAACAGTGGATCGCCGACCTCGGCAAGCACGGCTCCGGCGTCTACCTCGGCTGGTACTTCGCCACCACCGGCGACCCCGCCGAGTACGTCCAGCAGCTCCTGCACGGCGGCGCCACCGGCGAGAACGGCACCAACATCGCCGAGTACGACAACGCCGAGGTGACCGGCCTGCTGGACCAGGCCAAGGCGGGCACCGACGACGCCGCCCGGGGCAAGCTGCTCGGCCAGGCGCTGGTCAGGGCGGCGGCGGACGTGCCGTACCAGCCGCTGTGGTGGGGCGAGGCGGCCACCGCGTTCGGCAGGGCGGTCGCCGCCGAGGGCTTCGGCCCCTACTTCTTCGTCGGCCCGTGGGCGACGAAGGTGGCCGCACGCTGATGACCGACGCCATCCACGCGAGCCGGGCGGCCGGCCCGCGCGACCCCATCGACGTGCATCAGGCGCTGGCCGGGATGCGTTATCCCGAGTCGGTGTCGCTGCACCCCGGCGGCGACCGCGTCGCCTGCGTGATCGACGGCGTCGCGTACGTCGTCGGGCTCGACGGCGCCATGGAGGCCGCGGGCGACTGCCACGGCCCGGTCCGCTGGCTGCCCGACGGGCGGCTGCTGCGCACGCCGTCGCCGTCCGAGCTGGCCGTCGACGGCTGGCGGGCCCGCGTGGACGGCGAGATCGAGGACCTGATCCCCGGCGACGACGGCACCGTCCTGGTCCGGCTGGCCGACCCCGGCAGCGAGCGCGACGGCAGCCACCTGGGCCTGCGCGTGCACGACCCGTCCGACCCCTTCGTCCTGACGCCGGGCGGCCGGCTGCGCCGCCTGGCCTGGTTCGAGATCGGCGACGACCGCCCGCGCCAGCTCGCGCTGCCCGGCCTGACCGTGTGGGACGCCGACTGGCGCGGACGCCGCGCCCTGGCCGTGACCTCGGAAGACGAGACGCCCGCCGGGTACTACCGGCCCCGGCTCGACCTGGTCGAGGACGGCGAGGTGCGCACGTTGCACCGCACGTCCTGGCAGCTCGCCCGGCCCCGGCTGGCCCCGGGCGGACGGGCCGCCGTGGTGGTCGAGGGGCTGTCGATCGTCTCGGGCCGCGTCCTGCGGGCCGACCTGGTCACGGGGGAGGTCGCCTACCTGGGCGACCTGGACGACGTCACCGACCTCGGCTGGCTGGACGACGACACCCTGTGGTTCACCGGCTGGTCGGGCACCGGCGTGCACGGCGGGGTGCTCAGCGCCGCCGACGGCCGCGTCCTGAGCCGCTGGACGGCCCGGGGAACGCTGGGCGGCCGCGACGGCCAGCCCTCGCTGTCCGTGGACCGCACCGGCACGGTGGCCGCGGCCTGCTGGGAGAGCCCCGAGCAGCCGCCCGAGGTCGCCGTGGCCGTCCTGCGGGAAGGCGACTGGCGTGCGGTCACAGCGCTCAACGCCGGGCTGGCCGGACTGGCGGCGCACCAGGAGGAGATCACCTGGACGGGCCGCGACGGCCTGCCGGTCAGCGGCCTGCTGCTCACCACCCCCGGCGCCGGAGAGGGACCCAGGCCGCTGGTCGTCATGGTGCACGGCGGGCCCACCTGGTTGTGGTCCAGCTCGTTCGCGCCCGCCGAGTCCAACCAGCTCGCCGTGCCGCTGGCGCACGCCGGCGCCGCCGTCCTGCTGCCGAACCCCAGAGGCAGCAGCGGCCGCGGCCAGGACTACGCCCGCGCGGTCATCGGCCAGGTCGGCGCGGCGGACCTGGACGACGTGCTGGCCGGCGTGGACCACCTGGTCGCCGCGGGTGTCGCCGATCCCGGGCGGACCGCGGTCATGGGCCTGAGCTACGGCGGATACCTGACCGCCTGGGCCGTCACCCGCACGAGCCGCTTCCGCGCCGCCGTCGTCATGTCCGGCGTGAGCGACTGGCTGAGCTTCTCCACCGCCAGCAACCTCGCGGGCGGCTTCGACCCGCTCTACCACGCCGGGGCCGACCCGGCCACCAGCGAGGGACGCGAACGCCTGGCCGCCCGCTCACCCGTGCACCACGCCGCCAAGGCCGCCACCCCGACCCTGATCCTGCACGGCGAGCGCGACCGCACCACCCCTCCCGGCCAGGCGGAACAGCTCTATCGTGCCTGGTCGGCGGCGGGCGTGAGCACTCAGCTGGTCCTCTACCCTCGGGAGGGTCACGAGCTGGTCGAGCCCGCCCACCGCAGGGACGCGGCGGAGCGCGTGATCGGCTGGCTGACCGGGGGCGGGGTGTTGTGATGGGCTGGGCCGGGTTCCTGCTGCGCAGGTCCGCGGGCACCGCGGCCGTCGTGCTGCTGCTGTCGGCCGGCGTGTTCGGCCTGCTCTACCTGGCCCCGGGCGACATCCAGCAGACCCTGCTCGGCACCCGTCCGGCCACCGCCGACACGATCGCCGCCCTGCGGGGCCGCTACCACCTCGACGACCCCGTCGCCGTCCAGTACCTGCGCTGGCTCGGCGGCGTGCTCGGCGGCGACCTCGGCACCTCCATCAGGACCGGCCAGCCGGTCGCCGGGATGCTCGGCGAACGCCTGCCGCGCACGCTCGTCCTGACCGGCTACGGCACGCTCCTGGCCGCGCTGGCGGGCCTGCCGCTCGGCGTGCTGGGCGCGCTGCGCAAGGGCCGGGCGAGCGACCGCCTGGTGGTGACCGCCGGGGTGGTGGGGCTGAGCGCGCCGCCGTTCGCGGTCGGCCTGCTGCTGCTCGTGGTGTTCGCGCTGGGGCTCGGCTGGTTCCCCGTCTACGGCACGGGGGAGGGGTTCGCGAGCGAGTTGTGGCACCTGACGCTGCCCGCCGTCGCGCTGGCGGCCGGGGCGGCCGGGATGCTGCTTCGCTTCAGCAGGGCCGCGCTCGTCCGCGAGCTCGACCAGGACTACGTGGTCTTCGCCCGCGCCCGCGGCCTGAGCGCGCCCGTCGTGCTCGGCTACGCCGTGCGCAACTCGCTGGTGCCCGTGCTGACCGCGGCCGGGCTCGTCGTCACCGGCATGCTCGCCGGGACCGTGCTGGTGGAGGTCACGTTCGCGCTGCCGGGGCTCGGGTCGCTGCTGGTCGACTCGGTCACCTTCAAGGACGTGCCGGTGGTGCAGGCGCTCGCGCTGCTGCTCACCCTCCTGATCGCCGCCGTCAACCTGCTGGTGGACGTCGCCTACTCGGTGGCCGACCCGCGCGTGCGGCTCGGCGGGGGCAAGTCGTGACCGCGCCTGCCCGTACGCGCGGGCGTGCCGTGATCCGCCGGTTCCCGATCGCCGTGCCGCTGGCGCTGGCCGTGCTCGTGGTCGTCGTGGCCGCCGCCGCGTTCGCGCCCTGGCTGGTCCCCGGCGCCACCGCCCAGGACCTGATGACCGGCATCTCCATGCCCGGCCCCGGCCACCCGCTCGGCACCGACGACCTGGGCCGCGACGTGCTGAGCCTGCTCGTCGCGGGGGCCCGCACCGCCGTGCCGGGGGCGTTCGCCGTGGCCGCCGGGTCCATGCTGATCGGCAACCTGCTCGGCCTGGCCGCCGGCTACTTCGGCGGCTGGCCGGACACCCTGGTCATGCGCTGGGCCGACCTGATGTTCTCGCTGCCCGCGCTGCTGGTCGCGATCGTCGTGGCGGGCGTGCTCGGCGGCGGCTACGGGCTGGCCGTCGCCGTGCTGGTGGTGCTGTTCGCGCCCACCGACACGCGCGTGGTGCGCGGCGCGGTCCTGGAGCAGCGGCACCGGCCCTACGTCGAGGCGGCGCTGCTGAAGAACCTGTCGTCCTGGCGGATCATGACCCGGCACATCTGGCCGAACATCGTCCCGGTCAGCCTGGCCTCGGCCTTCCTGAACTTCGCCTTCGCCCTGGTCTCGCTGTCGTCGTTGTCCTTCCTCGGCCTGGGCGTCCCGGCCGGATCGCCCGACTGGGGGCGCACGCTGGCCGACAACCGCACCCAGCTGCTGGCCAACCCGTGGGCGGTCATCGCGCCCGGCCTGGCCGTGATCGTCACCGCCGCCGCGCTCAACCTGGTGGGCGACTGGCTGCACGAACGCTTCGAGCGGAGGGCCCGGTGACCATGCTGCGGGTGGCCGACCTGACCGTACGGCAGCCGGACACCGGCCGTACGCTGCTGTCGCAGGTGTCCTTCGAGGTTGCCGCCGGCGAGTCGGTGGCGATCGTGGGCGAGTCCGGCTCGGGCAAGTCGCTGACCGTCCGCGCGCTGCTCGGGCTGCTGCCCGCCGGGCTGGAGTCCACCGGCCTGGTCGAGATCGACGGGCGGCGGGTCGACGACGACCCCAAGGCCAGGCGGCGGCAGCGCGGCGGCACGGTCTCGCTGCTCATGCAGGACCCGTTCACGCTGCTCAACCCCCTGCGCAGGGCCGGCAAGCAGATCGCCGACGGCCTGCCGGACGGCGCCGACCCCAAGACCGAGGTGCCGCGGCTGCTGGCCGAGGTGGGCCTGCCGGGCGAGGTGGCGGGCCGCTACCCGTTCCAGCTCTCCGGCGGCATGCGGCAGCGGGTGGGCCTGGCCTGCGCGCTGGCCGCCGCGCCGCGGATCCTGCTGGCCGACGAGCCGACCACCGCCCTCGACGCCACCACGCAGCGCGAGGTGCTCGCCCTCATCCGCCGCATCCAGCGCGAACGGGACATGACGTTCCTGCTCATCACGCACGACCTGCGGCTGGCGTTCTCGATGTGCGACCGGGTCGTGGTCATGTACGCGGGCCGGGTCATGGAGGTCGGGCGCGCCGCCGAGCTGCGCAAGGAGCAGCGGCATCCGTACACGCGGGCGCTGCTGGCCGCCGAGCCGCCCGCCGACCGGCGGCTGCCGGTCATCCCGTCCGTGCCGGGCTCGGTGCCGGCCCACGACGCGGTGGCCGGGCGCTGCGGGTTCGCCGACCGGTGCGCGCACGCGGGGGAGGAGTGCCGCGCGGGCGTCCCGGCCCTGGTTCCGGTGCCGGGCGCGGAGGTCCGCCTGTCGGCCTGCGTACGGGCCGCCGCGCTGCCCGAGGCGCCGCCGCCCCCGCCGGGCGTGCCGTCGCCGCCGCGCACCGCCGCCGCGCCGCTGCTGGCGGTGACGGGCCTGCGGAAGACGTACGCGGGCGCGTCGCGGCCGGCCCTGGCCGGTGTGGACCTGACCGTGGCGCCGGGCGAGGTCGTGGCCGTCGTCGGCGAGTCGGGGTCGGGCAAGACCACGCTGGCCCGCTGCGTCACCGGCCTGGAACGCCCCGACGCGGGCGTCGTCACCCTCGACGGGCTCGACTGCTCCGACCCCGCCCGCATGTCCCGCCAGGCGGTGCGCCAGGCCCGCCGGACGGCACAGATGATCTTCCAGGACCCGTACTCGACGCTCAACCCGGCGCGTACCGTCGGTGCGACGCTCAAGGAGGCGCTCGCCGCCGACGGACGCCCCACGGACGTCGGCGCGCTGCTGCGCCTGGTGGGCCTCGACCCCGCACTCGCCCGCAAGCGCCCGGCCGGCCTGTCGGGCGGCGAGCGGCAGCGCGTGGCCATCGCGCGGGCCGTGGCCGGCGAGCCCCGCCTGCTGGTCTGCGACGAGCCCGTCTCCGCCCTCGACGTCTCCGTGCAGGCGCAGGTGCTCACCCTGCTCGCCGGGCTCAAGGAACGCCTGGGCATGGGGCTGCTGTTCATCACCCACGACCTGGCCGTCGTCCGCCAGCTCGCCGACCGCCTGTACGTGCTGCGGGCCGGCGAATGCGTCGAGACCGGCGACGTGGACCGGGTGCTGGACGCCCCCGCCCACCCCTACACCCGCGAGCTGCTGGCCAGCGTGCCCGACGGAAGCAGCCGCTGGCCCGGCTAGTCGTAGGAGATCAGCGTGAGCATCCGGCAGCCGCGCTCGCCGGTGGAGTAGACGTGGTCGACCTCGGCCCCGAACCGCACCGCGTCGCCCTCGCCCAGCCGCACCGACCACGTGTCGCTCTCGACCGTCACCTCGCCGGACACCACGTAGGCGTGCTCCACTGACCCGTGCCCGTGGGCGCTCCTGGCGCTGCGCGTCAGCGGCGGCAGCTCGCCCTCGGCCAGCTCGAAGCGCCGGCGGTCGGCCGCCGCGAACAGGCCGCGCACGGTCGTGTCGCCCACCGCCACCGGCAGGCCCTCGCTCCTGCGCAGCACCTCGGGCTCGGCGAGCCGGGTACGGGTCAGCTCGGCGAAGGTGAGCTCCAGCGCTCCCGCCAGCCGGGTCAGCACCTCGATCGTCGGGTTGGCCACGCCGCGCTCGATCTGTGAGATCAGCGCCTTGCTCACCCCGGTCAGCTCGGCCAGCTCGCGGACGCTGAACCCCCGGGCCAGCCGCGTGCGCCGCAGGTTGCCCGCCAGCGCGCCGCGCACCCCGGCGGCCTGCCCGTTGGTGACCGCGAGTTCCTGCCGCACGTGGTGAGTCCTTCCTGTCCCGGCGTCCACCCCCATCATGCCCTGCGCGTCAGGCCGTCTCGTCCGGCGAGCTCGTCCAGGAAGCCGGACACCGCGGAGACGAACGCGCCCGGGTCGTCCACCCACGGGAAGTGCCCGGCGCCGGGCAGCGTCACCAGCGTGGCGTGGCGGAACAGGGCGGCGAAGGGCCGCGCGTGAAGGCGACACGGGTGGACGTCCAGGTCGCCGGTCAGCAGCAGCGCCGGCGCGTCCAGCGCGGCCAGCCCGGCCCTGACCTCCTCGGGCGTCACCGGGGACGGCGCGTAGAAGCCGTCCGCCGCGGCCTCGCCGCACTCCTCCTCGGCCCTGGCGGAATGGGCCGCGGCGCGCTCGGTCCAGGGGCCGTAGAAGAACCGGTGGCGCTCCACGCCCTCGTCCGCCAGGAACTCCGCCCGGGCGGCGGCGTACCAAGGCTCGTGCGCGCGCAGCTCCAGGCCGGCCTGCCAGTCCTCCTCCGTCGGGGTGAGACCCACGGCGACCGGCGAGGGCGCGACCAGGCACAACGACCTCAGGCGGGCCGGACGCAGCCCGGCGTACCGGACGGCCACGTTCGCGCCCGCCGAGTGCGCCAGCAGGTCCATGCGGTCCAGCCCCAGGTGCTCCCGCAGCGCCTCGACGTCCTCGGCCAGCCGGTCCCACCGGTACGTCCCGGGGTCGGCCGGGATCGCCGAGTCGCCGGTGCCCCGGCCGTCCAGCCGGATCAGCCGCCGGGGCAGGCCGCCGAGGTCGCCCAGGTAGACCGAGGCGCGGCCCGGGCCGCCGGGCACGCACACCAGCGGCTCGCCCGTCCCGGACACGTGGTAGGCCAGCTCGGTCCCGTCATGGGCGAGAAAGGAGGGCATGGGGCGATTATGCCGGGTGCCCGTGGTCGTCGGGCGGCGGATCCTCGAACCGCGGCCGCTGCGGCGGGCCGCCGCTCACCGACCGGACGATCGTCGCCGCGACGTGGTGCACCTTGAGGTTGCGGTCCTGGGAGACGTTGCGCAGGATCTCGAACGCCTGGTGCGCGGTGCACCGGCGCTGCGCCATGACGATCCCGATCGCCTGGTCGATGACCGGGCGGGTGCCGAGCGCCTCCTTCAGCTGCGCCGCCACCTCCCGCGTACGGGCCGCGCCGATCGCCACGTCGAACAGCACGCCGATCGTCGCGGCGCTCACCTGCGCCGCGACGTGCGTCCGCGCGGCGAAGCCGCCCGCGCCCGCCGAGTAGAGGTTGAGCGTGCCCAGCAGCCGCCCCTGGGAGGTCAGCGGCTCGGCGTGCAGGCTGAGGATCCCGTGCGGCTGCGGGCAGAAGGACCCCCAGCGGGCGTCGCCGGCCGCCAGGCCGGCCGCCGTGACCGCGCGCCCGGCCTCGATCGCGTCGAAGCTCGGCCCCCGCCCGGCCGCCGACTGCATGCCGTCGAGCATCCCGGCGCGGGCGTGCGCGCACGCCGCCGAACGGATGCCGCGTTCGGTGCACAACGTCACGCTGACCAGCGGAGAGTCGGGCATCGCCCGGGCGGCGATGACGACACTCCGCGCCAGTGCCCGTTCGAACTCGTCGATTCCGGCCGGAACAGCGGTCCTGTTCAACAAATCCCTCGCGCTCGGCTGCGGCTCACGCCTGCGACCAGACAGCCTGCCCCTCCAGCGGGGTTCTAAGCGGGCCCCGCCGGAGGTTTTCCCGGGACTTCTCAGGCGAGGTAGGCGTCGACCTCGGCCAGGTAGGCGTCCTTCAGGTGCCGCGGCAGCCAGGTGATCTCGAACGCGTTGCGCTCCAGCCGGGCCAGCTCCTCGCGGGTGAGCTGCAGCTCCTCCTGCAGCGCCACCAGGTTCTCGCCCACGTACCCGTTGAAGTACGCCGGGTCGTCGGAGTTGATCGTCACCCGCACGCCGAGCTCCATGAGCTTGCGGATGCCCTCGGCCTTCATGGAGTCGGTGACGTACCCGTTGGAGATCGGGCAGCAGGTCAGGCCGATGCCGCGGGCCAGCACCAGGTCCACCAGCCGCTGGTCCTCCAGGATGTTGACGCCGTGGTCGATCCGGTCGACGCCGATGTCCTCGATCGCCTGCCGGATGTGCTCGATCGAGTTGTCCTGGTCGACGTCGCAGTGCATGGTCAGCAGGTAGCCCTCCTGGCGGGCCCGCTCGTACACGGCGGCGAACTTGGCCGGCGGGTTGCCCTTCTCGTCGGAGTCGAGCCCGATGCCGACGATCCACTCCTTGTACGGCAGCGACTCCAGCAGCGTCGCCATCGCGTACTCGGCCTGGAAGTCGCGCAGGAAGCACATGATGAGCTGGGCCCGCACGCCGAGCTGCCGGTCGGCGTCGATCAGCGCCCGCCGCAGCCCGCGGATCACCACGTCGAACGGCACCCCGCGCGAGGTGTGCGCCTGCGGGTCGAAGAAGATCTCGGCGTAGCGCACGTTCTGCTCGGCGGCCTTGCGCAGGTAGGCCATGGCCAGGTCGTAGAAGTCGGGCTCGGTGCGCAGCACCTGCATGCCCTCGTAGTAGACCGTGAGGAAGGAGGGGAGGTCGTCGAAGGAGTAGGCGGCCCGCATCTCCTCGACCGACGTGTAGGGCAGCGCGATGCCGTTGCGCCGGGCCAGGTCGAACTTGAGCTCCGGCTCCAGCGTGCCCTCGATGTGCAGGTGCAGCTCGCACTTGGGGAGACCGGCGATGAAGTCCTTCATGATCAAACCTCCGTGAGGATGGGGTCGACGACCTCGAGCCGTACGCAGTCGACCAGCCCGAGGTCGGTGACGGCGTAGTCGGGGATCGCGGTGATCGACAGGAAGAACAGGTACATCAGCGGCGCCGGCAGCGTGCAGCCCAGCTGGCGGGCCAGGTCGTCGAGCCGCTCCTCCAGCACCGCCATCTCCGCGGCCGGCAGGTCGGAGACGATGCCGCCGACCGGCAGCGGCAGCAGCGCCCGCACCTCGCCGTCCACCACCACGGCCTGGCCGCCGCCGTGCTCGGCGACGGTGTTGACGGCCAGCGCCATGTCCTCGCGGGAGGCGCCCACGCAGATGATGTTGTTGTCGTCGGGCGCCGCGCTGGTGGCGATCGCGCCGGCCCGCAGGCCCATGCCGCTGACCATGGCGACCGGCTTGTTGCCCGTCTTGCCGTAGCGCTCGACGACCGTGACGAGCAGCGCGTCCTGCTCCACGGACGGCTCCACGACGCCGTCGGTCACCGGCAGGGTCACGTCGCGCCTCCGGCGGACGAAGACCTGCTCGGTGAAGCCGAGGGTCAGCACGGTCGCCTGCTCGCCCTCAGCGCGCAGCACCAGGTCGCCGGCGGTGACCGGGGCGATCGGGAACGGCCGGACCGGGCCGCGCTCGGGGGCGGGCGTCGGCGTGACCATCCGGCCGTCGCGGGCGGCGGGCACGCCGCCCGCGATCACCTCGCGGACCCGGAAGTCCTCCAGCGAGTCGACGATCAGCACGTCCGCGAACCGGCCGGGGGACAGGCTGCCCACCAGGTGGTCGATGCGGTACATCTCCGCGCAGTTCACCGTGGCCATCTGGATCGCCGTCATCGGATCGCCCCCCGCCGCGACCGCCATCCGGACGAGCTTGTCCATGTGGCCGCCCGCCAGCACGTCGGCGGCGTGCACGTCGTCGGTGCAGAACGCCAGCCTGCGGGCGCCGGCCAGGGCCACGGCCTTGATGTTCTCGTCGAGGAAGTGGGCGACGGAGGACTCGCGGATGATGCCGTACATGCCGCGGCGCAGCTTCTCCAGCATCTCCTCGTGCGAGTACGACTCGTGGTCGAGCCGCACGCCGGCCGCCGCCAGCCCGCTGATCCGGCGCGGGTCGGACAGCGGCGCGCAGCCGAACACCGGCAGCCGCCGCTCCCGGGCCAGGTCGAGGGCCTCCATGACGGCAGGATCGGAGTGTTCCACCATCTCCTGGACGGTCTCCCAGATCCCCACACATTCCGGCCATTCGTGGGCGATCCTGTGCTCAGCCGGACCGAACGGATGCCCGACGGTCGACTCCGGCACGGTGTAGGGCGCCTTGGCGGGTGCACCCCACCAGATTCGCATGCCGGTCGCCGCCGACTCGTCCAGGAAACGCCGGACGCCCGGCAGCCCCTCGGCCACGAGGATCTGGTCCAGCCCCGACACCACGCTCGTCGTGCCGAACGGCACCACCAGGTCGGCGAAGCTGGTGACCGACAACTTGCTGCACTCGATGTGCAGGTGCCCGTCGATCAGGCCGGGCACCAGGTAGCCGCCGCGGGCGTCGATCACCTCGGTGTCCGGGCCGCGCTCCAGCACCGGCTCGACGGCGGCGATCCGGCCGCCCACGATGCCGATCTCGGCCGGGTAGAGCTCGCCGGTCAGCACGTTGACGAGCGTGCCGTTCGTGATGATCGTGTCCGCGGGCCGCCGCCCGTACGCCACGTCCAGCAGGTCGCGGTCCATCATGCCTCCACAGTCCGTACGGCGGGCCGCGGCACGAGCAGCGCGTACGCCGCACCGGCCACCAGGAAGCCCGCGAAGATGCTGAAGTCGCTGCCGCCCGTCGCCTCCGACAGCGGCCCGACGAAGACGGCCGAGTTGATCCACAGGGCCGCCGCCACCATGCCCAGGACCTGCGCGATGATCGCCGGCCACCGGACCTGGCCGGGCGCCTGCTCGTCGAACAGCGCCTCGGCGTCGTAGCGTCCCCTCCTGCGCAGCCAGTCGGTGATGTAGACCCCGGCCCAGGGCGCCAGCCAGATGATCAGCAGCGCGAGGAAGTTGTTGAGCATGGTGTTGAAGCTGTTCGACGTCACCGCCACGAACGTGATGAGCACGCAGAGCACGAGGTCGCCGACGACCGCCACCCAGCGCTTGACCTTGATCCCGGCCGCCTGCAGGTTCAGCCCCGAGGAGTACAGGTCGGTGGTGTTGACCGCGAACAGCGACACGATCGCCAGCAGCAGGTACGGCACCACGAACCACTGCGGCAGCGCGCCCGGCAGCCCCGAGATCGGGTCGGTGTTGTCCTTGACCACGGTCGCCACGGCCGCCCCGAGCGTCATCAGCAGCACGTACGGGACGAACCCGCCCAGGGCCGCGTACCCGAAGACCGCCTTCCTGGAGGAGTTCGCCGGCAGGTAGCGGGAGTAGTCGCCGCCCAGCGGCCCCCACGACAGCCCGCCCGCCGACATGATCATCGCGATCGCCATCGTGAACGTGGCGAAGTCCGCCGACCCGCCGCCGCCCCCGAGCTCCACCTTGGGCGCGATCAGGATCGCCATCAGGCCGAACAGCACGACGAACACCCAGGTGAAGTACTTCTGCGCCTTCATCACCGCGGCGTGCCCGATCAGCGGCAGCACGAGCTGGATCGCCGCCGCCACCAGGATCACCACGACCTTGAGCCCGAGCCCCTGGTCGCTCACCCCCGCCTGCTCCAGCAGCGACAGCGCCGCGAACGTGATGAGCACCATGCCGCCGGCCTCGAAGCCCACCATGTTGAGCCAGCCGAAGAAGCTGAGCACGCGGGCGCCCTTGGGGCCGTAGGCCGCCCTGGAGACCGCCATGGTGGAGGTGCCGGTGGCCGGGCCCTGCAGGCTGGTCAGGCCGACCAGCGGGAACGACAGCAGGTTGCCGATGACGATCGCGATGACCGCCTGCGTGAAGCTGAGCTGGAACGCCGCCACGATCGTGATGCCGTAGACGAGGGTGAAGATGCCCATCGTCGTCCCGGACCAGAGGAAAAGCAGGTCACGCGGGCGGCCGTACCTTTCGCCGGCCGAGACCAGTTCGATCCCGCGTTGTTCCATGGCCCCTCCTGAGGGTCGCTGGGTGTGTGCGCACACAGTGAACCGTAGGGGGGTGACCTGGGGAGTTATCGGGACATACGAGCGTGCTGGGAGCCAGTTGTGCCCCGGCTACAAAGTGATCGCCAAGCCGACTGCCGTACCTGGCCACAGAGTGATCGCCAGGCCGACCGCTGTGACTGGCTACAGGGTGATCGCCAGGCCGACCGCGAACAGCAGGCCGTACGCCATCTGCAGTTTGCCCGTCTGCTGCAGGACCGCGATCAGCGCCGGCCCGACGGCCTTGCCCAGCACGGTCCTGATCGGCGTGACCGCGAGCGGCGCGGCCAGCGCCGCGAGCGCCGCCCACGGCGTGACCGCGATCATCGCCAGCGCCACCACGAACGGCACCACCTGGCACAACACGTACAAGGCCCGGGTGCGCTCGGCGCCGAGCACCACCGCCAGCGTGCGCTTGCCCGACGTGCCGTCCGTCTGGACGTCGCGCAGGTTGTTGACCACCAGCATCGAGCAGGACAACAACCCCACCGGCACCGAGGCCAGGAAGGCCGTCCAGCTCAGCTGCTCGGTCTGCACGTACACGGTGCCCATCACCGGGACCACGCCGAAGAACACGAAGACCGCCAGCTCGCCCAGGCCGCGATAGCCGTAGGGCCGCTTGCCGCCGGTGTAGAACCAGGCCGCCGCGATGCACGCCACCCCCACCAGCAGGATCCACCACGCCCGCGTCACGACCACCAGCACCAGCCCGAGCACCGCCGCGACCGCGAAGCAGCCCAGCGCCGCCGTCAGGACCTGCCGGGGCGTGGCCGCCCGCGAGCCCACGAGCCGCATCGGGCCGACGCGCTGGTTGTCGGTGCCGCGGATGCCGTCGCTGTAGTCGTTGGCGTAGTTGACGCCGATCTGCAGGGACAGCGCCACGAGCAGCGCCAGGACCGCGCGCCACCAGACGAATCCGCCGTCGCCGATCGCCACGCCCGTACCGACCATGACGGGGACTACGGCGTTGGGAAGCGTGCGCGGGCGCGCGCCTGCGATCCACTGACCGGGGGTTGCCATGCTGTCGAACCTCTAGCTGATATCCGTGGTGAGCCTGACCATGCGGATCGGACGGCCCATGTCGAGGACGCGTTCGGCCATGTCCTCGCCCCAGCCGGCCGACTCCAGGAAACCGAGCACAGCGTAGTTGTCGGCGAACACCCAGGTGACGATCTGGCGGAAGCCGTCCTCACGCAGGTAGTCGACGGTGGCGTTGAGCAGGCGGCTGCCGTGGCCGCGGCGGACGAAGTCGGGATCGACCAGCAGCGTCAGCATCTCGGCGACCCTGCCCGGATCCAGGTCGGGGTCCTCGGCGGGGGCGTGCGAGGCCAGCCCCACCACCCGCTCGCCGCCGCGCGGGGTCGTCAGCGCCGCGCTGCCGCCCGCACCCAGCGCGGGGAAACCCTCGGTGTCGAGGATGGTCTCCACCGCGACCAGCACCCGGTGCGAGGGGCCGGGCGGGGCGACGATCGCCTCGTCCCACTGACGCAGCCACATCTTCTCGGCCGCCGGCCCCGTCATCTGCTCGAGTGGGCCTTCCGGGAGGAACTCCCGATATCCGTAGCGCCAGGCGCGGATCTGAGTATTCGCAACCTGGAGAACATCCTCGCGCCGGGCCGCCCGGACGCCTACGTCTGCCATCTCGGCCCGCTCCTTCGCCTGCCGTTCGTGCCACAAGGCACGAGTTACACCGTATCGGTGTTTGAGCCTTGGAGATGACGCGAACCCCGCTTCCACGCCCGGTATGCGCGTGTCTTGGTGTTGTCACCGCATACCTGGATCGAACACCATGAGCGCGAACGATTCCCGGGCACATCGCCGAACACCCGCCGACACATTCCCCCACCGGTACGACGACCCGCTCCAAGGGCCTCCGCCCAGCCGCCGCCGTCCGCCCAGCCGCGCCACCCTCCGCCCGCCCACCCTCCGCCCGGCGCCTGGCCAGCCGGACCAGGCTCGGCCCCATCTTGCCGCCCGCGCCGCGGCGGGTCGTCGCCGCGCTGGCCCGCGCCGCGGTCATG
The DNA here is from genome assembly GCF_053601695.1 of Nonomuraea sp. NPDC004702. Classification (NCBI taxonomy): domain Bacteria; kingdom Bacillati; phylum Actinomycetota; class Actinomycetes; order Streptosporangiales; family Streptosporangiaceae; genus Nonomuraea; species Nonomuraea sp. NPDC004702. The sequence goes on along the minus strand of NZ_JBSGCE010000013.1, from coordinate 34,558 downwards.
CTCGACGGCCGCGCCGTCGCCGCCCTGGTCGAGGAGACGCTGGCCGCGCAGGGCGTGGTGTGGACGTGGGAGCAGCTCTTCCTGCCCGCGCTCGACGCCGTCTGCCGGGGCCAGGACGCGACCGGGTCCGGCATCGACGCCGAGCACCTGCTGTCCGGCCACCTCCAGGCGGCGCTGCACCGCCTCGCCGGCGACGTGCCGCCGCGGTCGGACCGGCCGGTGCTCCTGGCCTGCGCCGAGGAGGAGCAGCACAGCCTTCCGGTGCACGCCCTGGCCGCCGCGCTCGCCGAACGCGGCGTGCAGACCCGCGTGCTCGGCGCCCGCACCCCCTACCCGGCGCTGGCGCACGCGATGCGGCGGCTCGGTCCCGCGGCCGTGTTCGTCTGGTCGCAGCGGGCGGAGACCGGCGACACCGCGCCTCTCGCCGCCCTGCCCCAGGTGCGTCCGGCCTGCCGGATCGTCATCGGCGGGCGCGGCTGGCAGGGCCCGGCCCCCGAGGGCGTCGTCCGGGTGTCGACGCTGCCCGACGCCGTCGCATGCGTCATGTCGACCCTGATTTGAGCCGCCCTTTCCCCCGATGAGCTTGTGACCGGCTGCCGCGCCTCGGTATGAATAAGTTTTGAATAGGTTTTTGCGGTGAGGGGCAGGCGCATGGACACCAGTGACGAGGAAGCGCTCGGCGAGTGCTACCGCACGCACGCCCCCTCCGTGCGCTCCTACCTGCGCCGGTTCGTACCCGCCGAGGAGGTGGAGGACCTGCTGCAGGTCGTCTTCGCCGACGTCTGGCGCTCGCGCGGGCGGTACGACCCCGGGCGCAGCCAGGCCGCGTGGGTCTTCGCGATCGCCCACCGCCGCGCCGTCGACCATCTGCGGGTGCGGCGGTTGCTGACCGTCCCGCTGCAGGAGGCCGGGGATCTGCCGGGACGCGCCCGGCCGGCTCCCGACGCGCTCGGCGACCGCGACCAGATCGACCGCGCGCTCGCCGAACTGTCGGACGCCCAGAGGCAGGCCATCGAGCTGGCCTACTTCGCCGACCTGACCCAGCGGGAGATCGCCGAGCACCTGCGGGTGCCCATCGGCACCGTCAAGGCCCGCATCTCGCGCGGGCTGCACCGGCTCTCGGACCTCCTGGCCGGAACGGCCTGAGCCGACGATGTATACGCCGTAAACGTTCATAGTTTACTCTGTATACATGCGAGCACTGAAGAAGAGGCGGCTGTGGATCGCGGGGCTGGCGGTCGTCGTCGTCCTGGCCGGGGCGGCGGGGGCCGGGGCCTGGTTCGGCAGCGAGCAGTCGGTCGGCGTCGTCCGGCACGGCGCGGCCAACACCGAGGTCCTGGCCGTGCGGGGCGACCTGGTGACGCTCACGCGCACGCCGGAGACCGGCAAGCCGGGCACGTACTGGCTGGAGTGGACCGGCTCGTACGCCATGCTCGGCGACGTCGTCCCCGGCGCCGCCGACCGGGTGACGCGCAAGGTGCTGCGCGGCCACGTCCCCTCGGTCGGCACGCCCGGCTGGTTCGGCAACGTGCCGCCCGGCGATCCCGAGGTGGCCTGGGGGATCGGCTACACCGAGATCATGGTGCCCACCGAGCTGGGACCCGCGCCGGCCTGGTACGTGCCCGGCGAGGGCGACACCTGGGTCGTCGCCGTCCACGGCCAGAACGGGCGGCGCAAGGCGGAGCTGAAGGTCCTGCCCGTCGTGCACGGGCTGCGGCTGCCCTTCCTGGACATCAGCTACCGCAACGACCAGGGCGCGCCCGCCTCGCCCGACGGGCTGCTGCACCTGGGCGACTCGGAGTGGCGCGACCTGGAGTCCGCCCTGCGCCACGCGCGGACCATGGGGGCGCGGCGGTTCGTCCTGTACGGCACCTCGATGGGCGGCCAGGTCGTCGGGCAGTTCCTGGACCGGTCGCCGCTGGCGGCCCTGGTCGACCGGGTCGTCATGGACGCCCCCATGATCGACGTCGGCATGACCGCCGAACAGGGCGTCAGGAACCACCACCTGCCCGGCTTCCTGGCCGGGCTGTCGAACCAGGTCGTCCGATGGCGTACCGGGGTCGATCCGGACCGGCTCAGCCTGATCCGGCGTCCGCCGCGGGTCCGGCCGCCGCTGCTGCTGATCCACACCGTGCCCGACGCCGAGCACCCGATCCAGGAGGCGTACGGTCTCGTGGCCGCGGGCAGGCGGCTGGGGTGGGAGATCCGGTTCGAGCCGTTCGAGCGGGGCGAGCACACGGAGGCGTGGAACGTCGACCGCGCCCGTTACGACCGCCTCGTCCGCGACTTCCTCTCCGTGGACCCCTCCCGGACCTGAGCCCCGGACCGGTGACCGGAGGAACGGGCGTGATCATCTGCCCGGTGTCAGCGTGACCTTGCCGCGGACGAGACCGCGCTCGGCCTCCCGGTGCACGTCGGCCAGCGCCTCCAGCGGGCGGACGGCCACCTCGACGTCCACCACGCCCGCGTCGATCAACGCCACGAGCTCGGCGAGCTGCCCCGGGTCGTTGCGGGCCACGAAGTGGACGGCGCGCGGATGCTCGATCGGCCGGGTGATCGAGACGAACTCCGCGGCCAGCTCCGTCACCGAGCCGGGCACGTCGGCCACCAGGTTGATCAGCACGTCGTTGCCGCCCGGCAGGGGGCCGGCGGTGTAGTCCACGACCTCGTCCGCGCCCAGCGCCCGTACGGCGGCGGCGCTGCGCGGCCCGGCGGTGGCCACCACGTACGCGCCCGCGTGCTTGGCCAGTTGCACCGCGAACAGCCCGACGCCGCCGCCCGCGCCGTTGATCAGCACCCGGCTGCCGGGGCCGATGCGGGCGTGCTCGAAGACCGCCTGCCAGGCGGTGAGCCCGGCCACCGGCACGGCCGCCGCGGCCGTCAGCGGGATCCGCCGCGGCGCCCTGGCCAGCACGTCCGCCTTGGCGACCGCGTACTCGGCCGCCGCGCCGTCGATGAGCCCGATCACCCGGTCCCCTGGGACGAGGTCGCCCGCCCCGGTGAGCACGGTGCCCGCGACGTCCCAGCCGAGCGTGTGCGGCAGGGTGCCGCCGAACACCTCCCGCAGCAGGCCCGCGCGCAGCCCCACCTCCGAGGGGTTGAACGACGTGGCGGTCACCTCGATGAGCACCTCGCCGGGGCCGGGCCGCGGCACCGGCGCCTCCTCCACCCTGATCACCGAGGCGTCGCCGTACTCGTGCAGGCGGGCGGCCCGCATGGTGCCGAGGAAGTCCGCGGCGTGCTCGATCGCCCACGCCCCGAAGTCGCTCGCGGGCACCCCGGTGACCTCCTCCACCGTCCGGGTGGACGGGCCCGGCTCGGTGAGCGCGCGCAGCATGCCGTCCACGGCGGACGCGGGCCAGCCCAGGCCGAGCAGCCGCCGCCCGGCCTCCTCGGCAGGCTCCTCCGACCACCGCACCGGCCGGCCGATCGCCTCGCCGATCAGCCGCGCCTGCTCCCGCTGGGTCAGCGGCCGCGGCCCGGTCAGCGTGTACACCGCGCCGTGGTGCCCTTCGCCGAGCAGCGCGCGCACCGCGACGGCCGCGACGTCCCGCTCGTGCACGGGGGAGAAGACCGCCTCGCCGGACGGCTGCCGAACGACGCCCGTCCTGACCTGCCCGGCCCACCGCAGGGCGTTGGCCGCGAAGGCGTGCGGACGCAGCACCGTCCACTCCCGGGCGGTCCCGGCGATCAGGCGCTCGATCTCGACCTCGTGCGGACGCGCGGCGGCCGAGGACAGGTAGACCACCCGCCGGGCGCCGATCAGCTCCAGCACCTCGCGGGCCCCCTCCGCCGAGGCGAACGGCCACAGCAGGAACACCGCGTCCACCCCGTCGAGGGCCGCCGCCAGCGCGACCGGGTCGGTCAGCTCCCTCGTCACCGCGCGGACGCCGGCGCCCGCCTCCTTCAACTGCTCCACCAGCGGACGGCCGATCGTGCCGGTCGCCCCGCTGACCAGGACTCTTGTCATGCCGTCAACCCTAGGAGCCAGGCGCGAGGCGTCCAATGAGTCCGCGTGCTTGATTCATACGCGATCGTCTTCCGCACTAGACTCCGCCCATGGACGTACTGAGCGACGTGGTCGCCTCCATGCGCATCGGCGTGCCGCGCTCGGCGCGGGTCGAGTGGCCGGCGCCGTGGGGGCAGCGCTTCCCGTCGGTTCCCGGGTCGGCGGGGTTCCAGGTCGTGCTGCGCGGCTCGTGCTGGGCCATCCCGCCGGAGGGCGAGCCGTTCCCGGTCGGCACGGGCGACGTGCTGTTCTTCCCCCACGGCCACGGCTACGGGCTGGCCGACTCGCCCGACCGGCCCCTCCCGGAGCCCGACTGCGACCCCTACGCCCCGGCCGAGCTGTTCTCCTCGGCCTCGTTGGAGGGCGCCGGGCCCGTCACCGTGACGCTCTGCGGCGGCTACCGGCTCGACGCCGGCCGGGCGCATCCGCTGCTCGGCGGGCTGCCCGAGATGATCCACCTGCCCACCGGGCTCGGGCGCAACACCGACCTGCGCGCCGCCGTCGAGCTGCTCGGCAAGGAGATCGACGACCCGCGGCCGGGCGCCGACCTGGTGGTCCCGGCGCTGCTGGACATGCTGCTGCTGTACATCCTGCGGGCCTGGTTCGACGCCTCGGCCGACCACTGCGAGGCGGGCAACTGGGCCGCCGCGCTGGCCGACCCGGCCGTCGGCGCCGCGCTCGACGGCATCCACCGCGATCCCGCCCACCCCTGGACGGTCGAGTCGCTCGGCCGCCGCGCCCGGCTGTCGCGCGCGGCGTTCTCCCGCCGGTTCACCCAGTTCGTCGGCCGGCCGCCGCTGACCTACCTGACCTGGTGGCGGCTGAGCACGGCCGCGCGCATGCTGCGCGACTCCGACGCCGCGCTGAGCACGGTCGCCGCCGCGGTCGGCTACGGCTCGGAGTTCGCCTTCGCCAACGCCTTCAAACGCCAGTACGGCATGCCCCCCGGCAAGTACCGCCGCGTCGGCTGCCCGCCCCCGGGAGCGGGTGAGCCCGTCCGTGCCGGGTCAGCCGTTGGCCTCCAGCAGGCGGGCGCCGAGTGAGGTCAGGTGGTGGTGGACGGCCTGGCCGTTGCGGCGGGTGGCGATCAGCCCGGCGTTGCGCAGCACGGTGATGTGCTCGGAGGCGGTGGAGGCGCTGACCCTGAGCCGCCCGGCCAGTTCGTCCGTACGGCAGCCGTGTCCGCCGACGGCCCGCATCACCCGCGCCCGCGCCCGCCCGACCAGCGCGGCGAGCGTGTCGAAGGCCGGTGAGGGCAGCACCTGGCGGCCGCCGTCGGGCATCGGCACCGTGAGCACCGAGCTGCGCCGGTCCCGGGTGGTCGCGATGCCCAGGTAGCGGGGCGAGGCGCCGGAGATCGGATGCAGCAGCAGGCCGCGGCCGCCGAGATCGACGGTGATCGGCGGCCCGCCCGCGACGACCATGCCGCCGCCGTCCCAGGACAGCCGCGGGCTGAGGGTGCTGAGCGCGGAGCCGAGCCCGATCCGCGCCACCGTCTCCTGGTAGGCGGCCAGGCGCGTTTCCAGCCTCCGGCGCATGCCGGGCCATTCCGGGGCGAGGAAACGGTGGAAGAGCACGTACATGCTGTCTGCCAGGGCCCGGCGGAACCGCGCCGGGTCCATGTCGAGGTCGGGCCGTCCCGGCACCCCGCTGAAGCGCCACAGGTCGCCGCCGAACTCGCGCTCCTCGGGCGGGGTGTCCAGGGCGGCGAGCGCGTCGAGCTCGTCGGAGAGCGCGGCGGTCTCGATCGGCGGGGCCACCTCGGAGGTGACCAGCCCCTCATGCAGGGTGACGCGGGAGGCGCCGCGGTTGAGGATGTCGAGCAGCGGCAGCGTCCGGCGCGGCACGGCTTTGGCGATGTCCCGCCAGATCGAGCCCTTCTCGGTCAGGTCGGGATGGTGGACGCTGAAGGCCGCGAAGATCGCGTGGGTCAGGGGCGAGACCACGAACCGGGTGGCCGCGAGGTCGCCCACCTGGAAGTTCAGACGCATGCGCCAATCGTCGCCTGATGATCGATTTCAAGCAATCGTCCGGTTGACGGGGCAGCTCTTCGGCGCCCGGCCGAAGAGATTGTGCGCACCCCGGCCCACGCCGCCGACAGCGGGTCCCACCACGAGGACTGGGTCTACCGTTCGGACTCCCTGTGCCTCCTGGTCTACGCCGAGATGCTCGACCTCTCCGACAGAAACGCCGGCTCCTACCAGACGTCCGCGGCGAACGTCTACGGGCCGAACGGCGGCATCCCGTGCGGCCGTGGATGGGCCGTGCCCGCCGGCCATCTCGCGATACGTCAGGTCGTGCTCGTCTACGACCTGGCCCGCCAGGTCTGGGGCGCCTGCGCGGGCCTGGACTCCGGCTTGCATCACACCCCCGACACCACCTCTCACGCCGACTGGTACATGTGGAGCGGCGAGGGGTCCAACCCCGCCCCCTGCGGCACCGCCTGGTACGCGACGCCGGCCTTCGGATACGTCTGGGACGACGGCTGGAACGGCGGCTCCCTGCCGTCGGGCAACGTGTGGATCACCGCCAGGTACGGCCTCCAGGAGAAGACGCCACCGGCGCGGCCGCCGCGCCCGTCCTGGATCACCGGCACGGGCGCGGTCGACCCGAGCAGGCTCCCGGACCGCCTGCCGCTCATCGGAGCCGACGGCGAACCCAGGCGCACGGGCTCGGGCGGCGTCGCCACCGTCGACACCGCCACCTTGTTCGGGCCGCCGTCCCAGCCGCCGCCCGGCTAGACCTGCTCCTCCGGGTCGCCGTCCGCCGCCGGGGCCGGGGCGATCCGCAGCGGTGCCGTGGCCCCGCCGGTGAGCTCGCGCCCCTGGTCGAGGACATGGCCGAGCTGCCTGGCCAGCAGCGGGACGGTCGCCGGCGGCAGGTACGCGTCCGCGCCGGCGTCGAGCAGCCGCCGGACCGGGCCGTGGTACCGGACCCCGAGCTCCGGGTCCTCGATCTCGGTGACGACCACGCGGGCCTTGGGGAACATCGACCGGAGCCCGGCGATCAGCTGCGGGCTGCCGGCGGGCACCAGCAGCACGTCGGCCGTCGCCGGGGCGGCGTGCATGTCGAGCACCACGTAGTCGGCCCCGAGCCGGTCGGACAGCGCGACCCGGGCGGCGTTCGACAGCTCCATCGCGGTGGCCACGACCGTCACACTGTCGTGGTCGACCGGCGGCGGATCGCCGGGCTCGTCCGGCGCCCCGCGGCCGACGACGGCGCCCTGGACCACGTCGACGGTGCTGGAGATCGTCGCGATCGACGCGCCGTCCCGCGTGAGGACCAGGCTCTCGCCGGGTTCGAGGGCGTCGACGAGCGCGACGACGTCCTCGGGCAGGCGGGCCACGTCGATCCGCGGCGCCGGACGGGCTGCGCGCCGGCGCGTCACCATGCCCGCGCCCCCGAGGCGCCGCCCGAGCGGATCAACATCCGCCACCCCCTTCCGATGCCGTGATCTTGTTGGACGCCCCCGCCCGGCCCTTGGTTCGGGCCGCGCCGAAGTTTCCCCGGATCTAGAGGCCGAAGGCCCCGCCCTCGACGAGGATGAGCAGGCCCAGGCCGATCAGGACCACGGGCAGCAGGACGTGCCCCCACCGGCTCAGGGCGCGGGCGACCAGGGGACGGGTGGCGAAGAGCCGTCCGGCCGCGCACCACACGCCGACCAGGACGAGGAACACGGCGACGTACCCGCCGGTGCCGCCCGGTCCGGCGGTGGCGAAGACCGGCACGTACACGCCGATGTTGTCGCCGCCGTTGGCGAAGGTGACCGCGGCGACCTCCAGCGTCCTCGGGCCGCCGGGCGGCTCGCCGCCGGGGTCGCCGTCGTCGCCGTCGCGGCGGTTCCGCCACGCCTGCCAGGCGGCCTTGACGCCCAGGACGAGGGGGAGCAGCCCCAGGTACGGGATCAGCGACCCGGGAAGGAAGGTCGCCCCGAAGCCCGCCGCCACGGCCACCGCCACCAGGGCCAGGAAGCCCAGGTACTGTCCCGCCACGATCCGGACGGCGACGCCCCGCCTGCCCGCGCCCTGGGCGAAGAACAACGCCAGGATCAGGATGTCGTCGATGTTGGTGGCGGCGAACAGCCCCGCGGCCTGCCCGATGATGCCCAGATTCACCAGAGGGGATCCTTCTGTCCAGAGATGCCCGGATGACCCTATCGGGGCGCAGGCGGGCCTGGGAGCCGCCGATGCGGCGTCCCACACCGGACGGGTCCGGCCGAGTCCGGCCGAGGTGCTGTTGGACACCGCGCCGGGGCGGCTTCGCTGTCGTCCACCGGACGCGGCCGGGCGGGCACGCCCGGCGCGCCCCGGAGCGCGTCGGCCGCTTCCGCCGATTCCGACCGAAGGAGACCATCATGCGCGCACGCAGCGCACTCACAGCCGCCGTCCTCGCCGCCGGCGCCCTGACGATGCCCGGCGGGCCGGCGCACGCCGGGCCGGACCTCCGGGCGGCCGACGGGCCGTGCCGGGCCGAGCAGACCCACCGCGTCGGCGGCAGCGTCATCAAGTACGAGCAGTTCGGGGCGCGGTCAGTCTGCCCGGCCGGCACCTACCAGCACTGGCACCAGGTCCACATCCGCTGCGGGATCGAGCCGGAGCGCCCCGGGCCCATGGTGGGCGGCACGTCCGTCTCGGAGGAGTGGTGCCCCAAGAACACCCTGCTCCAGGACTACTGGGTCACCCAAGGCCCTCAGGAGGGCTGACCGGCGAAGGGGCTGTCAGCCCGCCCGGCGGCCGTTCCCCGCCCGTGCCCAGGCCGGGGCCCACGTCCCGGCCTGGCGCTCGGCCGCCGTGGCGGCGAGGTGGGCGCGCAGGGTGGCCAGCGCCGGGTGCGGGTTGTCGCGGCGCCACAGGAGGGAGTGCGGGTAGACGGGCGTGGGGCCGGTGACCGGGATGCGGCGCAGCCCGTGACCGGCGGGCCAGACGAGCCGGGTCCGGTCGCCCATGAACGTGGCCAGGGCCGGGGTGTCGGCGATGGTGTCGAGGAGCACGTCGGAGCCGAAATTGGGGCCGGTCGCCTCGATGCTGAGGCCGAACTCGGCGACCAGGTCGTCGTAGAAGGCGGTCCACTCCGTGCCGGGGGCGAGGCCGGGCATCCAGATCCGGTGTCCGGCGAGCTGGTCGAGGGTCACCGAGCGGGCGTCGGCCAGCGCGTGGGCGGGGCCGGTGAGGAGCTGGAGGGCCTCGTCGACGACCCAGGCGGACTCGACGTCGTCGGGAAGGGGCCGGCCGGGCATGGCGACGGCGCGGAAGGAGGCGTCGATCGTGCCGGACCGGATGGCGGAGACGGCCGCGTCGATGTCGGACAACATCACCACGTCGAGGTCGATGCCGGGGTAGGCGTGATGGAAGCCGCGCATCAGGCCCGACCCCGCGCCGCGCGAGGCCAGCACGTCGACCCGCAGCGGACGGCTGCCCGCCCGTACGGACGCGACCGCGCGCTCGGCGACCCGCAGCAGCTCGCGGGCGTGCGGCAGGAACGCCTGCCCGTCGATGGTGAGCGTGGTGCCGCGCGGGGTGCGGGTGAACAGCCGCACCCCGAGGTCGCGTTCCAGGGCGGCGATGCGCTTGGAGACGGCCTGCTGGGTGACCGCCAGGTCGGCGGCGGCCTCCTGGAACTGCCCCGCCTCGGCGGCGGCGACGAAGGTCCGGACGATGTCGAGGTCCATGCGCACACCTTACGGACACAACCATCCGTTGTGCGGATCGGGCCGTCCGGTTGTTTGATCTCCTGCTCACCGGCCCGATTGGATGCTCCCGATCGCGTATCGGTTGTACGGGTGAGTGACGAGGAGCGTCGGGGACATGAGGGACGGGCACCGGCTGGGCCGCCGGTTCGGATGGTTGTGGGCGGCGTACGGCACCAGCGCGCTCGGCACGTGGCTCGCCTTCGGCGCGTTCCCGCTGATCGCCGTCCAGGTGCTGCACGCCGGGCCGGCGGAGGTCGCGGCGCTGTCGGCGGTGGGCGCGGCGGTGGGCGCGGCCGTGGCGGTGCCGCTCGGCCCGTGGGTGGAGTTCCGCCGCAAGCGGCCCGTGCTGATCGCGGCGGACCTGGTGCGGTTCGCGGCGCTGCTGACGATCCCCGCCGCGTTCGCGCTCGGCGTGCTCACCTTCGTCCAGCTGCTGCTGGTCTCGGTCGTGGTGGCGGCGGCCGACATCACCTTCCGCGCCGCCTCCGGGGCGTACCTCAAGACGCTGCTGCCGGGCGAGCACCTGCTCGTCGCGAACGCCCGCCTGGAGTCCACGACCTGGACGACCACGATCGTCGGGCCGCCGCTGGGCGGCGCCGCCATCGCGCTCCTCGGCCCGGTCGCGACGGTGGTGGCCGACGCGGTCAGCTACCTGCTGTCGGCCCTGGGCGTGCGCGCGGCGGGCGGCGGCGAGCCGCGCCCCGCACGCCGGGAGCCCGCGCGCATGCGCGCCGGCGACCTGCTCGACGGCTGGCGGCACATCCTCGCCGACACCGCGCTGCGCCCGCTGTTCCTCAACACCGCCCTGTTCAACGGGCTGCTGATGGCCGCCGACGCGCTGCTGGCCGTCCTGATGCTCGGCCGGCTGGGGTTCACCTCGTGGCAGTACGGTCTCGCCTTCGCCGTGCCCGCGATCGGCGGGCTGCTCGGGGCGCGGCTGGCCCGTCCGCTGGTCACCCGGTTCGGGCAGCACCGCGTCCTGGTCGTCACCGGGACGTTGCGCGCGGTGTGGCCGCTCGGGCTGGCCTTCGTGGGGCCCGGCACCGGAGGGCTGCTGCTGGTGATGGGCGTCGAACTCGGGCTCATCTTCTGCTGCGGCGTCTTCAACCCCGTCTCGGCCACCTACCGCCTCGAACGCACCCCGAACGACCGGATCACCCGCACGCTGTCGGCCTGGTCGGTGACGACCAAGGCGTCGACGGCGCTGCTGACGGCCGCCTGGGGGGCGCTGGGCGCCCTGCTCGGCCCCCGTACGGCCATCGGCCTGGCCGGCGTGCTCGTGCTGGCGACCCCGCTGCTGCTTCCGCGGGGCGCCGCCGCAGCCCGTCCCGAGCCGGTGCCGGCGACCCACGCCTGAATCCCCTCATCACCAAGGAGACAACGATGACCGTCACGTCCCCCGAGCTCGACCCCCGGGCGTCCGCGCTGCTCGTCCTGGACCTCCAGCAGGGCGTGCTCGCCTCGCTCCCCGGCCTGGAGGGCCAGGAGGCGCTGCTGTCCCGGGTGGCCGACGCCGCCGCCGCCATGCGCGCGCACGGCGCCGCCGTCGTCCACGTGCGGCTCGGCTTCACCGAGGCCGACTGGGCGGCGATCCCGGCCGCCAACCCGACGTTCTCGCTCATGGGGCGCGGACGCCTGCTGCACCACGAGGACCCCGGCACGGACTTCCACCGGCGGGTCGCGCCCGAGCCCGGGGACCTCGTCGTCCGCAAGACCCGGGTGGGCGCGCTGTCCACGACGGACCTCGACCGGCGGTTGCGGGAACGCGGGATCACCACCCTGGTCGTCGCCGGGCTCACCACCAGCGGCGCCGTCCTGTCCACCGTCGCCGACGCCGCCGACCGCGACTACCGGCTGCACGTCCTGTCGGACGGTGTCGCCGACCCGGACCCGCACCTCCACCGGACGCTGATGACCGGCGTGTTCCCGAGAACGGCCCACGTCGTCGACACCGCCGGGCTGCATTCGCTCCTGCGCGAGAGCCGATAGTCGCGAACCGTTCGATTTCACTTTCGTATCGCGGGCGGGCCGAATTGCCCGTGCCCCCAATACTGGGTGCATGGCTCCCCTGAACGGCGATTTCGACGCGTTCGCCTTGATGATCGACGAAAGAGTCACGGCACGCAGGGCCGCTCCGGCGCTCGTCGTGAAGATCTATGAGGGCACCCGGGCGGCCGCCCCCGGCGTCGTCGTCAAGGCGCTCGCCCGCCGGCTGCGCACGGCGGACGACCGGCCGCTCGTCCCGCACGCCGAGCTCGACGAGGCCACCAGCCTGGACGGGGTCGTCGTCCAGCTGGGCAACACGACGCCACGCGGCTGGGGCACAGTACGTTTTCCCCGTTATCGGGCCTTGAGCGCGATAAAGGATGGCGAACGGGCAACCGGCGCACTAGAGCTGGCATTTCACGACCTTCACCCAAATCTCGCCTATTTCGTACGGAGTGCCAACCAAGTAGGCGGATTGTCGTTGTTTTTCCAGGTTCTCCTGTTCATCCTGGCGGGCTGGGCGATCCGCGGAGTTTTCCGCTGGTCGTGGCGCCGCCGGACCCGCGGCTGGTTCCCCGGCTACATCGGGCATGACAGGGCCGACTTCTTCCCGGAAGCCGGCCGGCTCATGTGGGGCCCCGACCGGGAGCGACAGGAGGGGGCCCTGCTCCGGGCGCTCCTGTGCGACCTGGAGGCCGCCTTCACCCCCAGGCTGTCACCGTGGCGGCGGCGTCGCCGCAGCAGGTTCGTGCTCTTCGTCACCGGCGACGCCGCGCTCACCGACCGCGTCGCCGCTGCCGTCCGGGACACCCGCGTACGTCGCACGGTCGTGATCGCCGCGCCCGAGTCCGGCGCCGAGGCCCCGGGCCCGGACCTCAGGTGGGCGGCGAGCGTTCTCGACGGCGAGGCGGCCCTCGACCCGGCCGAGGGCGTCATCCAGGGGACCGGCGGCCTCGACGCCGCCGCCCTGGCGGGCCGGAGCAGGATCCCCGTGCGGCTCGGCAGCCCCGCGCTCGCCGCGACGGAGGCCGTGGCGCAGGGCCTGGCCGCCGTCGGGCTGGCGGCCGTGCTCGCGATCCCCTGGCTGCCCCCGATCCGGCCGCCGGACACCTCCTGCCTCGCGCGGCCCGCGCCCGGCCCGGCGAGCCCGCCCGCGCCGGTCCCGGACGCCGCCGGGGCGCAGAGCCTCTACGCCGCGGACAAGCAGCGGATCGAGGCCGAGAACGCCAGGGTCGATGCCAAGGAGAAACAGGGATACACCGTCAAGACCGTGGTGTACCTCGGCTCCGGCGTCGCGGCCTTCGAGCATCCCGAGTACAACGGCGTGCTCCCCGAGCTGCGCGGGATCCGGCTGGCCCAGCAGAAGATGAACGACATGGCGGAGGCCACCCCGCACAGCCGGCGCAACTACGACGGCAACGTCTTCGTGCGGGTGAACGTCGAGGAGGCCGGCGCCGGGTACGCGAAGGCGCCCGAGATGGCGCGCCGGATCGCGGCCCAGCCGGACCGGAAGGTGCTCGGCGTGATCGGGCTGGGCGAGAGCCGGAAGGAGACGATCGAGGCCCAGCGGATCCTCGGCGACGGCGGCCTGCCCATGCTGGGCATCGGCGCCACCTCGGAGACCTTCCAGTCGCACCCGCTCTATCACCAGGTCTCCTACGACAATCCGGAACAGGCCCGGCTCATCGCGGCCTTCGTCAGGAACGCCGGCGTCATCCCCGCCGGTGACGGCACCTGCGCCCCCGCCGCCTCGGCCGTCATCCTCGGCGATCCCGACGACGACTACAGCAAGACCCTCAGCGACGACTTCGCCGCCGAGTTCCGGCCGAGCACCCAGCTGTGGTTCTCGCCGTCGAACAAGAGCCCCCAGCCCGGCGGCAGGACGGTGTACAGCCTGTCGGCGCTGGCCGACGAGACCTGCGCGATCGTCGCCAAGGACCCGCGGCGCACCCTGGTCCTCTGGCCGGGACGGGCCCAGCGGCTGCGCGACTTCCTGCAGACCGTCAAGGGCAAGAACGCGTGCCCGAGCGCCCTCACCGTGCTGGCCGGTGCCGACGTCACCACCACGGTGACGCGCGCGCAGCAACTGTCGTTCGACGGCGTCACCCTGTACTACTCGGCGCACGCGCTCCCCAGCCGGCCGCCGAACGAGATGGGCAGGGAGTACCTCGCCCGCTACTCCGCCGCCTACGGCCACGACGCCTGGTACGACCACTGGCGCGGGCCGCTCGCCTACGACGCCCTCATGACCATGGCCACGGCCGTCAACACCGTCTGCCAGCTCAACAAGGCGGCGGGGTGCGGGCGGGGTTCGGTGCAGGTCCTGTCCTCCTTCGGCGTCGGCGGCGACGCCGGCCTGCGCGGCGCGACGGGGACGATCGTCTACCCGAGCGATCCCCGCAACGCGTCGGGCGCGGTGACCGTCGTGCCGTCCGACAAGAGGTTCCTCATCCTCCGGGACACGCCCCAAGGGCCGGTGGTGGCCATGGAGTGCGGCCGCCGCGACGGCGGCGACGTGAAGACCACCTGGGGCCCGCACGACGAGTTCGCCTGCCCCCGCCGCTGAGCCCGTGCGCTGACCTCGGGCGCGGGCCGGTCACTCCGGGATCAGGCACTGATCCTGGTGTGCAGGACGAGGCCGCCGTCGTCCGCGGGGCCGAACCCGAGCTCCCGCAGCTCGGGGACGTCGATCGCGGTGACGACGCCCAGGGCGCCCGCCTCGGCCACCTCTTGGACCGCGAGGCGGGCCAGCGCCCGGCGCACCCCGGCCGGGACGCCGGGCTGCACGTACGCCACGTCGAGGCGGGCCATGGTGTGCCGCTCGTCCTCCCAGGACGCGGCGGCGTGGCCGACGAAGGGCTCCCCGCGGTCGTTGTCGACGTAGGCCTGGAGCCAGCAGGCCAGCTTCGCCTCGGCGATCAGCCGCCGCGGGACGCCGACGTCCAGCCCCGCCCCGGCCAGCCAGATCCCGGCATCGGTGGCGGGCGCGTCGTCGTCGAGGGGGACCTCGCCGACGTGGTATCCGGCCGGCCAGACGTCCGGAGCGTGGCGGGTGTCCAGCAGGACCCGGCCGTCGCGGACCGTCCGGCGGCTCCGGCGGACCAGCCCGGTGTCGAGCTCCTCCATGAGGAGGAACTCGACCTTGCGGGCCCACGCGCCGGCCGGGGACACCGGAAGGCCGGTCCACGCGCTCTCCGACGCCGCCGGGAACCCGATCCGCAGGGCGTACGTGTTCGGGTCCCGCCGCCAGCGGAAGACCACCAGCAGGCCGTCGCCCTCCGCCACGACCTCGACCCCGGCGAACCCCGCCGTCACGGCGCCAGGACGCAGCAGCCGCGCCCTGACGGCTGCGAGCGCATTGGCTCGCGACCACTCGACAGTCACGCCTCCAGATTGGCACACCCGCGGGCGGGCGTGACCGTCGCTCACCTGTCCCCGGGCTCCGCGGGGCAGGGGTCGCCGACGTGGACGTGCGGGACCGGGTAGAGCACCTTGCGACGCTGCTCGGTCAGGCCGCCGAGCCAGGACTCGTCGTAGACGTAGCCGTACCTGCTGCCCGCCCATACCGGGCCGTAGCGGTAGATGACCACGCGGCGCTCGCCGGGGTTGGTCCGGGTGGAGCCGCCGTGCATGAGCCCGTCCACGAAGAGCAGCGCGTCGCCCTTCTCCAGGTGGACGGGGATCGCGCCCGGCAGGGTGTCCATGCGGTCGCCCCTGGCGTAGTCGCCGCCCAGCGGGTGCCGGAAGTTCGACTTGTGCGAGCCCGGCACCACCATCGTGGCGCCGTCGCCCTCGCCGATGTCGGTCAGCGCGAGGATGATGTTGACCTGGCCGCAGCGGAAGACGCCGTGGTCGTAGCGGTAGCCGCAGCGCAGCGCGGTGCGGTAGCCGCCGGAGTGCACGGGGTGGTGCCCGCCCGACTCGCGGATCGAGGCGATCGTCTCGTCGACGAAGACGCCGGGGATGTAGCTGTCCTCCTCGCCCGCGTAGTGCCTGACCAGGTCGAACCAGCTCGGGTGGTCGACCAGCTCCTCGAACGGCCGGCCCGCCGCCACCGCCTGGTGCAGCTCGAAGCCGGTCTCGGGGGTGTAGTCGCGGCGCTGGGCGCCCCGGTACCACTCGCCCCTGGCCAGGTGGCGGGGGAAGGCGTCGAACTCCTCGTTGAGCCGCCGCAGCAGATCCGCGTCCACGGCGTTCCTGAGGATCAGGTAGCCGTTGAGGTCGAACATGAAGTCGTCCAGCTCGGACATGGTGGAACCTCCGGGGTGTGGTGAGATGCCGCCACTCTGCCGCGACGACCGCATTCCGGTCATCCACCCGGAAGATCCGAGATGTCGCATATCCTCAAGGTGTGCAGTCTCTCGCCCAGGTCATCGGCCTGCAGGCGTTCCACGTGACGTCGGGCCCCATGCCCCGCTCCCACATCCACCCCGAGGTCGAGTTCAACCTCGTCCTGTCGGGCACCGCCAGGTACGCGACCGTCGGCGGCGAGGTGGACCTGCCGCCCGGCCGGCTCGCCGTCTTCTGGGGCGGCTACCCGCACCGGCTGCTCACGGCCGAGGGCGTGGACTTTCTCTGGGCCACCGTCCCGCTGAGCGCCGTCATCGGCCACGACCCGCTGCGCGGCGCGGTCGAGCGGGCGCTGTCGGGAGATTTCCTGTACGGCACCGCCGCAGAGGGCGAGCACGACCGTTTCCTCATGAGCCGCTGGGACCGGGAGCTGCGCCACGAGCCGGCCCCCGCCGTGGCCGAGGTCTGCCTGCTGGAGATGCACGCCCGGCTGGCCCGCCTGACCGGCGGGCCGCGCGAGACGGCGCCCGCCGAAGCCGCGGCGGCCGGATCGGCCGAGCGCATGCTGGCCGTCGTCGCCCGCCGCTACACCGAGCGGCTGACGGTCGAGGAGATCGCCGAAGCCGCCGGGGTGCACCCCACCTACGCGGCCCTGGCCTTCAGGCGGGCCCTCGGCATGCCCGTCTGGCAGTACGTCACCCGGCTGCGGGTCGCCCACGCCTGCCGGTTGCTGCTGGTCACCGGCTGGGGCGTCGACCGGGTCGCGCACGCCAGCGGCTTCCAGACGAGGTCGAGCTTCTACCGGGCCTTCGGCGAGTCGACCGGCCTGACGCCCACGGAGTTCAGGCGGCGGGCGATCGCCGACGGTGGGTGCCCTCCGTGACGTCCGCCGGGAGGCGCACGGTGACGCGGAGGCCCCCGGACGGGCGGGGGACGAGGTCGAGCGTCCCGTCGTGCGCCCGCACGATGCTGCCGACGATCGCCAGGCCCAGCCCGACCCCCGCGTGGTCGGCGCGGACGCGGTCGGTGCCCCGCCGGAACGGCTCCACCAGCGTGGGGACCACGTCAGGGGGCAGCTCGTCGCCGGTGTTCTCGACGGTGAGGGTCACCGTCCCGGCGTGCACGGCGGTCGTGACCCACACCGTGCCCTGTCCGGCGAGGTTGTGCACGATCGCGTTGTGCACGAGGTTCGTCGTCATCTGGAGCAGCAGCGCGGGTGAGCCGGTGGCGGGGGCCAGGTCTCCGGCGGTCTCGACGGCGAGGCCGCGCCGCTCGGCCAGGGGCAGCAGCGTCTCGACGGCCTCCTCCGCGATCAGCGACAGGTCGACGCGCTCGCGCGGGAAGGACCGCTGGTCGGCCCGGCTGAGCAGGAGCAACGCCTCGGTGAGGTCGATCGCCCGGGTGTTGACCAGGTGGAGGCGGTCGATCAGCTCGGCGGGGTCGCGGGTGGGGTCGGTGCGGGCGACGTCGAGCAGCGTCCGGGCGACGGCGAGCGGGGTGCGCAGCTCGTGGGAGGCGTTGGCGGCGAATCTCCGCTGCTCGGCGACGTGCGCTTCGAGCCGTACGAGCATGGTGTCGAAGGCGTCGGCGAGCTCGCGCAGCTCGTCCGCGCGGCCCGGCAGGCGGATGCGGTGGGAGAGCGAGCCGCCGGTGGCCCTGCGGGCGGCGTCGGTGATGCGGGTCAGGGGCGCGAGCATCCGGCCGGCCAGCAGCCACCCGCCCACGAGCCCGAACACCAGCAGGAACGCCAGCACGAGAGCCGCGACCGGGGCGAACGACCGCAGGATGGCCGAGCGGTTGACCATGAAGTCGCCGGTGGAGTAGATGGCGTCGTCGGGCAGACCGCGCATGTAGTACACCCCCACGGCGCCGAGCGGCACGAGGCCCGCGACCACGAGGAATCCGGCGTAGCTCAGGGTGAGCTTGAGCCGCACGCTCAGCCCGGGGGCCCTACCCACGATCCTCCCCCTCGCGCCCGGCGGCGGGCGCCGTGTCGATGCGGTAGCCGACCCCCGCCACGGTGGCGATCACCCAGGGCTCGCCGAGGCGCTTGCGCAGGGACGAGACCGTGATGCGGACGGCGTTGGTGAAGGGGTCGGCGTTCTCGTCCCACGCCCGCTCCAGGAGCTCCTCGGCGCTGACGACCCCGCCCTCGGCGGCGACGAGGACTTCGAGCACGGCGAACTGCTTGCGGGTGAGCGCGACGTAGCGGCCGTCGCGGAAGACCTCGCGGCGGAACGGGTCGAGGCGCAGGCCCGCGATCTCGCGCACCGGCGGCCTGCTGTGGCCCCGCCTGCGGTCGAGCGCTCTGAGGCGGAGCACGAGTTCGCGCAGCTCGAAGGGCTTGGTGAGGTAGTCGTCGGCGCCGAGTTCGAACCCGCTGGCCTTGTCGTCGAGCCGGTCGGCGGCGGTGAGCATGAGGATGGGCATGCCGCTGCCGGAGGCGACGATGTGCCCGGCGATCTCGTCGCCCGAGGGGCCCGGGATGTCGCGGTCGAGGACGGCGATGTCGTAGGCGTTGACGCTCAGCAGCTCCAGGGCGGTGTTCCCGTCGCCGGCGATGTCGGCGGCGATGGCTTCCAGGCGCAGGCCGTCGCGGACGGCTTCGGCCAGATAGGGCTCGTCCTCGACGATCAGTACCCGCATACCCCTGACCGTACGGCCCGGGGCCTATCGCCGGCATATGAAAAATCCCATACGGGCCGGCAACGGCCCGCTGCCTTGACTGGCGGCATGACACCCAGCGGACCAGCACGAACGGCAGCCCGCCGGACCCGGTCGGCCCTGGTGGCCGCGCTCGTCGTCCTCGGCGGGACGCTCGCGGCCGGCGTCGTCGTCCACCGGGCGGTGACGTCCCTGACCGTCTCGGCGTACGACGAGGCCGAGGGGGCCGTGCCCGAGGGCGTGACGGTCTTCGACGACGGGGTCCCGGCCGTCGCCGGCCTCGACGCCGACCTGCTCCGGGCCCTGCGCCGGGCGGCGGCCGAGGCCGCGGGCGACGGCGTCGAGTTCGTCGTCAACAGCGGCCGGCGTTCCCCGGCCTACCAGGAACGGCTGCGCCGGGAGGCGGTCGCCCGGTACGGCTCGGAGCGGGAGGCCGCCCGATGGGTCGCCTCCCCGGACACGTCGCTGCACGTGTCGGGGGAGGCGGTGGACCTGGGGGCGGCCGCCGCCGGATGGTTGTCGGCGCACGGCGCCGCGTACGGGCTGTGCCAGATCTACCGGAACGAGCCCTGGCACTACGAACTGCGTCCGGCAGCCGCCGGCCGCGGCTGCCCGCGCACGTACGCCGACCCCGCCCGCGACCCGAGGCTGCGGCGCTGACCGGCGTCCTTCTCAGGACAGGGGCACGCCGCGGTAGGCGCGCCAGAGCGCCAGGTCGTAGCCCAGGCCCAGGGCCGCGCCGAGCAGCAGGGGAGCGCCCAGCGCGGCCAGCGTGCCGGTCAGCATGGTGGTGGCGGCGATCGGGGCGACCGAGACGGCGACGCTGCGGGCCAGGCTGGTCATGCTGGCGGCGGCCGTACGCTGCCCCGCCGGGACGACCGCGGCCGTGAACGCCTGCCGCGCCGGTACGTCGATCTTGGACACCGTCTGGCGGAGCAGCAGCAGGACGACGGCGGCGGCCAGGTCCGGGGCGAACGGGATGCAGGCCAGCAGCAGGTTGGCCACGGTGTGGGGGAGGAGCATCGTGGCCAGCAGGCCGCGCCGGGCGGCCAGCAGCGGCGCGGTGAGCTGGGCCAGGGCCGGCAGCAGGTTGGCGGCGAAGAACACCAGGCCCAGCTGGGTGGTCGTCGCGCCGAAGCGATGGGCGAACCACCAGGCCAGCACCGCCTGGACGGCCAGCCCGCCGGCCAGGGCGTCCAGCGCGGACAGCCCGGCCAGCAGCCGGATCTGGCCGGGCACCCGCCCGCGACGCCGTTCCGGGCCGGCGGGCGCGGTCCGGGGCGGCTCGGCCTGCGGCGTCAGGTTCCAGAACAGCGTCACGGTCCCGGCCGCCAGGAGCGCGTAGAGGGCGAAGGCGGCGTCGGGGGCCGACGTCCAGGTCTGGAGCCCGAGCGCGGCGGCGGCCAGCGCCCCCAGCGCGCCGGAGGCCAGGGCGGTGACGTTGTAGCAGGTGAAGACGGACGTGTGCCGGGCCGGGGCGCAGGTCTGGGCGAGGATGGCCTGCTCCACCCCGGAGAAGGGCGTGTTGTCGTTGGTGGAGGGCGAGATCGTCCCGATGAAGGCGGCGGCGATCAGGACGGGGTAGGACTCGCTGAGCGCGAACACGGCCCCGGTCACCGCCATCAGGCAGCCGCAGGCGACCAGCGTCCGGCGCCGCCCCCACACGTCGGCGAACAGGCCCAGCAGCAGGCTCGCGAACACCGATCCGGCGGCGGCCACGGCCAGCAGCAGGCCGGTCTGCCAGGGGGCGTCGCCGTCCTGGGTGAGCAGCTCGGCGAGGAGCACGCTGGTGCATCCGTAGCCGAAGGTCCGCAGCGCCCGTGCCGCGACGACCAGCAGCCCGTTACGTCCCAGTTCGGTCGGAAACAGGCTCCTGGCCTGCGTGTTCGGCATGGGGCATGATGCCCCGGGCGGCGCGGCGGACGTGCCGCGAACGCGCGAAGACGCACGACGACTTACGACGACATTGCGCGGGCCCGCCGCCGCGTCAGGCGGCGGGTTCGAGGTGGACGTGCAGGTCGGTGGCGTGGGCGGGGGCGGGGTGGCCGTCCGGGTCGGTGACGGCGGTCACGGCCAGGCCGGCGGCCGCGGCCAGCTCCGCGAACACCTCGCGGGGGTACCAGTGCAGGACCCACGGGCGTTCGGCGACGGTGACGTCCGGGCCGTGGTGGCGTTCGTAGCGCAGCAGGGTCGTCTGCGTCCGGGCGGTCTCGTCGCGTCGCTGGGAGACGACGGACACCCGCAGGTCGGCGCCGTCGGGGGCGACGGCCGTGCGCGCCCGGCCGATCTGGTCGGCCGGGGCCGGGTCGGGGGTGAACAGCGGCACCAGCGCGACGCCGCCCTCGTCCAGGTGGGCGCGGATGCCGCGCAGGGCGGCCAGGGCCGTGGCGTCGTCGGGGAGCAGGGTGAAGGTCGGCCCGGCGAGGAAGATCGCCCGGTACCGGCGGGGCAGGCTCAGGCTCTCCATGCGCTGGTGGAACAGCGTCACGGACACGTCCAGCTCGCCGGCCCGGCGCCGGAGCCGGGCCAGCATGTCCGCCGAGGAGTCGACGCCGTCGACCTCCAGGCCGCGCCGGCGCAGCTCCAGCAGGGGATCGCCGTCCCCGCAGCCCAGCTCCAGCGCGGGGACGCCGGTACGCTCGACGAAGGCGGCATAGGGCTCCGGGTCCTGGGAGACGGATTTCAGCGGTCCGTAGAGCTCCGCGACGAGGCCGGTGTAGAAGTCAGCTGGATCCACCTTCGTCACAGTACGCACATGATCCAGAAGGTTCACTCCATTATCGAGTCCGGGACGGCCGTCGAGACGTGCCAGAATCCGGCGTACCGGCCGCCGCGGCGCAGCAGCTCGTCGTGGCCGCCCGCCTCCACGATCCGGCCGCCGTCGAGGAAGACGACGCGGTCGGCGCGCCGGACGGTCCGCATGCGGTGGGCGACCATGACCACCGTGCGCCCCGCCATCAGGCGCTCGACGCCCTCGTGGACGGCCGCCTCGTTCACCGGGTCCAGCGCGGAGGTCACCTCGTCCAGCAGCACGACGGGGGCGTCCTTCAGCAGCGCCCGCGCGATCGAGACGCGCTGACGCTCACCGCCGGACAGCAGCGCCCCGCCCTCGCCGACGTTCGCCGCCCAGCCGCCGGGCAGCCGCTCGACCACCTCGTCCAGCCGGGCCGCGGTGGCCGCCGCCCGCACCTCGGCCTCGTCGGCGTCCGGACGGCCGAGCCGCACGTTGTCCTCGATCGTGCCGTCGAAGAGGTAGACGTCCTGGAAGACGACGGCGATCCGGCTCATCAGCGTCTCGGTGCTCATGTCGCGCACGTCCACGCCGCCCACGCGGACCGCGCCCGCGTCCACGTCGTGGAAGCGGGCCAGCAGTTGCAGCAAAGTGCTCTTGCCCGCCCCCGACGGCCCGACCACGGCGAGCCGCTGCCCCTCGGGCACGGAGAACGACACGTCGCCGAGCACCGCGCGGTCGCCGTGCCGGAAGGCGACCGATTCGAACGCCAGGTCGTGGCGTGCCGGCTCGACCGGTTCGCGCGGCTCCGGCAGCGGCTCGGTGCGCAGCACCGCGTCCAGCCTGGCCAGCACGGACCGCGCGGCACGCAGCTTGCCACCGACCTCCGACAGCGACAGCAGCGGGTCCGCGCAGCGGGCGGTCAGCACGAGCACCGCCAGGACCTCCGCCACGCCGAGCTCCCCGCCCAGCGCCAGGTAGGCGCCCAGCGCCAGGATCGAGCTGAACGCGGCCTGCACCACCAGCGCCAGCCCCACCACGCCGGGCAACGTCGAGACCACCGTACGGCGGGAGGCGCGCCGCACCTCGCGCAGCGAGTCGTCGAGCAGCGCGAACCGTTCGCCGGTGCGGCCCGCGGCCCGCAGCACCGGCTGGGTCTGGAGGAACTCGACGACCCGCCCCGCGGCCTCCTTGTCGCGCTCGTGGCGCTCGGCGTCGGCCGCCGCCGTCGAGCGTGCCGTCCAGCTCTGGACCGCCGCCACCACGGGCGCGGCGGCCAGCGCGGCCAGCCCCGCCCGCCAGTCGACGGTGAACAGCACGGCGACGATGGTCAACGGCGTGACCAGCGCGGAGACGAACGGCGCCAGCAGGTGGGCGATGATGCCCATGGCCTGCAACAGGCCGCGGCTGGCCATCACGGACACCTCGCCCACCCGGCCGGCGTCGTACCAGCCGAGGGGGAGCCGGGCCAGGTGCTCGCCGAGCCGGTGGTACATGCCGCGCAACATCGACGTCCCCACCCGCATGCCGGCCAGGTCGCTGGTGTAGCGCAGCCCGGCATAGACCGCGACCGCGGCCCCGAACGCGGCCAGCCAGGGCCAGACGTCCGCGGGCGCGCCGCCGAACAGCGCCCGCAGCACGGGCACCAGCAGCGCGTAGGACAGCCCTTCGGCCACGGCGGTCGTCGTCATCAGGGCCACGGTGCGGCGCGCGGGCCCGGCGTAGCGGTGTCCCAGCACGCGCAGCAACATGCGGATCATCGGGATCGTTCTCCTTGCGGCACGGCGTCATGGGCTTCGGTCTCGTCGGTGAGCGCGGATCGGTGGGACCGCCAGAACGCGGCGAACCGCCCGTCCCGCGCCAGCAGGTCGGCGGGCCTGCCGCGCTCGACGATCGTCCCGTTCTCCAGGACGGCGACGATGTCGGCGTCGATGACGGTCTCCAGGCGGTGGGCGATGACCAGGATCGTCCGCTCGCCCTCCAGGGTCGCCAGGGCGCGGCGCACCGCCTGCTCGGTCTGCGGGTCGGCGAAGGCGGTGGCCTCGTCGAGCACCAGCACGGGCGTGGCGGCGAGCAGCGCGCGGGCGATCGAGATGCGCTGCGCCTCGCCGCCGGACAGGCCGGTGTCCTCGCCGATCACCGTGTCGTACCCGCGGGGCAGTTCCAGGACGCGGTCGTGGATGTGCGCGAGCCGGGCGGCGCGCACGATCTCCTCGCGGCCGGCGTCCGGCACGCCCAGCGCGATGTTGTCCGCGACGGACGCGCGCAGCAGGCGGACGTCCTGGAAGACGAAGGAGACCCGCCGGTAGAGCTCCCGGCTGCCGATCTCGCGCAGATCGACCCCGCCCAGGACGACCGAGCCGTGCGTCGGGTCGAAGAACCGCGGCAACAGCCGCACCAGCGTGGACTTCCCGCCGCCCGACGGACCGACGACCGCGGTGACCGTGCCGGGCTCCAGCTCCAGGTCGATCCCGCGCAGCACCTCGCGGCCGTCGTCGTAGGCGAACCGCACGTCCCGCAGCTCGATCCGGTGCCCCCGGGGCACGACCGGACGGACGGGCTCCGGCAGCGGCGGCACCGCGAGCACGTCCTTGATCCGGCCCACCGCGCGCCGGGCCGCCTGCAGGTCGTCGAAGCCGTGGCCGAGCGCCGCGACCGGGGCCGTCAGGCCCAGCCCGAGCAGCAGGAAGGGCAGCAGGTCGGCCGGGGCCAGGCCGCCGTCCGTGATCAGGGCCGCGCCGCCGGCCAGCACGACCAGCAGCACGAACGGCGGCGACAACGCGACCTGCATCCCCGCCGCGATCAGCGACATGCCGCGCGCCCACCGGCCGAAGGTGCCGGCGAAGTCGTCGGCGGCGCGCAGAAAAGCCTGGTGGGCGCGCCCGGCGCCGCCGAACGCCTTGACCACCGCGATGCCCTGCACCAACTCCACGACGGAACTGGCGATGCGCCCCATGGCGGCGTCGAACTCCTCCTGCTCGCGCAGCCGCGCGGGCCGCATCATCAGCGGCACCAGCGCCAGGGCCAGCGCCACCGGGATCAGCGTGATCAGGGTGAGCCGCCAGTCGACGGTCAGCAGGTAGACCAGCGACACCGCCGGCACCACGAACGCCGCGGCCAGGTCGCCGGGGGCGTGGGCGATGAACGGATGCACCGCGCTCACGTCCTCGCCCACCACCTTGGCCAGCTCGCCCGTGCGGCGGGTGGACAGCCAGCCGAGCGGCACGCGCCCGAGCCGGTCCGCCAGCCGCCGCCGTAACGACAGCTGCACCCGGCCGTCGAGCAGGTGTCCGAGCCCCGACGACGCGCCCGTCAGCAGCAGCCGCACGAACAGCCCGGCCACGCCCGCGAGCACCGCGACCCGGACGCGCCCGGCGTCCACCGGGCCCGGCGACAGCAGGACGCGGCCCACCTCGACGACCGCCAGCAGCGGCGCCAGGCCCGCGACCGCGCCGATCACCTGCGACACGACGACGGCGACGAACGCCGGGACGTGCGGACGCAGCAGCCCGCCCGCACCCGGTTCCGGCGGCGGGACAGCCTCGGGCGGTTCAGGGACGGCCTCGGGCGGTTCGGGGGCCGGCCGGTGTCCCCGGCTCGTTTCGCGGCTGCCGGTCATGGGTCCTCCAATTCCGCTACCTGAAGTATCGATACTTAAGGTAGCGCAATCGGATATCGTTCAGGCATGTCCCGAGCGAGCACTTCCGCCAGACCGCCCGGTCGCCCGCGCACCGGCGTCAACGCCGAGGTGTTCGCCGCCACGTTGCGCACCGTCCACGAGCTCGGCTACGCGCGGGCCACCGTCGAGCGCATCGCCGCCGCGGCCGGTGTGGCGAAGACGACGGTCTACCGGCGCTGGCCGACGAAGGGCGAGCTGATCGTCGACTGCCTGCTCGACGCGTTCGGTCCGGCGCCGCTGGAGGGCGCCGACCGGGCCGAGATCATGTCCTCGATCGTCCGCTGGATCGCGGGGAAGATCAGCGAGCCGGGCACGGGCGACGCGTTCGCGGGCGTGTTCAGCGACGCCGTCAGCGATCCGGCCCTGCGCGAGGTCCTGTCCACCCGGTTCCAGGACCCGTACCGGCTGGCGCTCCAGGAGGCGCTCGGCGAGCCGGAGCAGCGCGTCCTGCTCTACATCGACGTCGTCGTCGGCACCTTGCTCCACCGGATGGGCATGACCGGCGAGCCGATGGTCGAGTCCGACGTCGACGCGCTGATCGAAATGGTGCTGCGGCACTTCGCCGACGGGCCCGGGGGAGCGCCCGGCGCCTGATCCCCGTGCCGCGTCGGCCCTACGGATGATCAGGCGGAGGGGTCCCGGCGGAGTGGACGGGCCGGGCGTCGCCGTGCGCCGACGCCCGGCGCCTGCGCCGGTGCGGGGGTCACGACACCCCGGAGGCGATCTTGTTCAGCGGGCCATGACCGCCGGGGGCGGCCTGGGCGGGGTTGCGGACGTGGGCCGTGCCCGCCGGGGCCGGCCAGGCGGGGCCGAAACCGGGGTAGGGGTGGGGCAGCGGGACGGGGGCGGCCGCGCGGGCCGGCCCGGCCGGCACTGTGGAGGCCAGCATGCCGGCCACGGCGGCGGCGATCGCGAGGCCGGCTGATCCGCGTCTTCTCTTGAACATTTCGAGGTCCCCTCGACGTGGTCTGGAAGGACCGCCGAGAGTAGCAGATTGTCATAGCTCAAGTACAGAGAGTCACAAGGCGCGGGGTGAGGCAGTAGCGTCATCGCACGTGAGCGATTACGCACTGTCACCCTCGGTCGAGCCCCGGTCCCTGCGGCGGTGGGTCGTGCTGCTGCTCTGCTGGGCCTCGCTCACCATGACCTCCGTCGACCGTTCCACCTGGGGGCCCGCGTCGCTGCAGGCGGGCGAGGCGCTGGGGGTGTCGCTGGCGGGGCTGGGGGCGTTCGCGACGGCGTACTACGTCGGTTACGTGCTGTCCAACATCGGCGGCGGGCTGCTCGGCGACCGGATCGGCAGCCGGGTCGTGTTGTCGGGGTCGCTGTTCACGGCGGGCGGCTTCATGATCGTCTTCGGGTCCGTGCCGTCCGCCGGGGCCGGGATCGCGGTGCAGGCGCTGATCGGGCTCTGCGCGGGGGCCGACTTCGCGGCGGGCGTCAAGCTCATCGCGTCCTGGTTCGGCGAGCGGGAGCGCGGGCTGGCGATGGGCGTGTTCACCATGGCCTCGTCGCTCGGCACGATGATCGCCAACGTGCTCGTGCCCCGGCTGATCCAGTGGTACGACTGGCGGGCCTCGTACCACCTGTTCGGGATCGTGTCGATGGGGCTCGCGCTGGTGTGCCTGACACTGCTGCGCGACCGGCGCGAGCCGCCGGCCGCGCGCCCGTCGCTGCGCGGCCTGGCCCGCGACCGCGACCTGCTGCTGATCGGCCTGGCCGGCTTCGGCGGGCTGTGGGGCACGTACGGCTTCGTGACCTGGTCCAACACCCTCATGGTGAAGGGGCACGGGCTCGACCCGGTGGCGGCCGGGACGGTCGTCGTGGTGTTCGCGGCGGCGGGCGCGGTGGGCAAACCGGTCATCGGCCTGGCCACCGACCTGGCCGGACGGGGGCGCAAACGCCCGGCGGTCGCCGTGCTGGTGGCCTTCGCCGGCTGCCTGCTGCTGTTCGGGCACATGGAGACGGAGACGGCGTTCCTGGTGACGGCCGGGTTCGCGGGGCTGGGCGCGTACCTGTACTCGCCGTTGCTGATCGCCATGGTGCCCGGCCTGTCGGGGACGGCGCTGGCCGGCTCGGCGGCGGGCGCGACGAACGCGGTGGCGCAACTGGGCAGCGTGACCGTGCCGGTCGTCGTGGGGGCGGTCTACCAGGCCGGCGGCTCCTTCTCCGCCGCGTTCGCCACCCTGGCCGCCGGGCCCGTGGCGGGCGCGGTGGCGCTGTGCTTCGTCCGCGAGGCGCGCGGCCGGTCGCCGACTACCAGGGCGCCGAGATCACCGTCGACTCCGCCGAGGTCTCCGACGAAGACGTCGACGCCCAGCTCGACTCGCTGCGCCAGCGCTTCGCGACGCTGACCGGCGTCGAGCGCGCGGCCGCCAACGGCGACTTCGTGGTGATGGACCTGCGCGCCGAGATCAACGGCGAGAACATCGAGGAGCAGCAGGCCAGCGAGGTCTCCTACGAGGTCGGCGCCGGCTCGGTGCTCCAGGGCCTCGACGACGCCCTCGTGGGCATGTCCGCGGGCGAGGAGAAGAGCTTCAAGACCGAGCTCGTCGGCGGCGAGAACGCCGGCGAGGAGGCCGACGTGATCATCAACGTCAAGTCGGTCAAGGAGAAGGTCCTGCCCGAGCTCGACGACGAGTTCGCCCAGCTCGCCAGCGAGTTCGACACGCTCGACGAGCTCAAGGCCAGCATCCGCGAGCAGGCCCGCCGCAACAAGCTCATCGACCAGGTCGTCCAGGCCCGCGAGAAGGCCCTCGACGCGCTGCTCGAGAAGATCGACATCCCGCTGCCCGAGAGCGCGCTCAAGGCCGAGGTCGACGCCCGCAAGCACAACCTCGACCACCAGATCGCCGAGAGCGGCCTCAGCCGCGACGCCTTCTTCCGTCTGTACCAGACGACAGAGGAGGAGCGTTTCGCCGAGTTCGACAGCAACTCCGCCAAGGCGCTCAAGGTCGGCTTCGTGCTCGACAAGATCGTCAAGGCCGAGGAGCTGGGCGTCAACGAGCAGGAGCTGACCAACTTCGTGGTGCGCCGCGCCATGGAGATGGGCGTCCAGCCCAACGAGCTGGCCAAGCACCTGGCCGACAACGACCAGCTCACGCTGGCCATGGTCGAGATCGTCCGCGACAAGGCCAAGTCCGTGCTGGGCGACGCCGCCAAGGTCGTCGACAGCGAGGGCAACGAGGTCGACCTCAAGGCCATCTACGCCGAGATCAACGGCGCCCCGGTCGAGGAGGAGGCCGACGAGGCCGCCGAGTCCGAGGAGAAGGCCGAAGCCTGACCTTCCCCGAAGCCCCCGAACCCCATGGGTTCGGGGGCTTCGTGCTGTCCGGCCGCGGCGGCGCGCCTTCCGCGTCCGCGAGCACGGCCGAGCGCGTGTACGCGCCCACAAGGCACCTGACGATCCCGCGGAGCGCGAACGGCCCCTCAGGCGCGCGGGCCGCCCTTCGACGGCTCGACAGCCCCTCACCGCCACCGCCCGCGCGACCGCCCCCCGGCGCCGGACGGCATCCACCGGCACGCAACCCCACAAGCTCCATGAGCCCCACCAGCACGGCACCATTCCTGCCGAAACGCCCACAGAGCCGGACCATGAGCTGGACGTGGAGGAACGGCGTAGGCTGACAGAAGACCGGCCGCCCAGACCTGCGCCGTCAGCGAACAGTACGGGGGACCGGGCATGACCTGTGGGCGTCGCGCGTTAAGGTCACAAGCAAAGCCAATCACTTACGACGCATCGGAAGGTGACGCTGTGACCAGCCCGCCGACCTTCTATCAGCCTGAGTCGCGAGGCCGTGAGAACGGCTCGTCCTTCCGGCTTGAGGACCAGCTTTACCAGCGCCTGCTGCGTGAGCGCATCATCGTGCTCGGTCAGGAGGTCAACGACGAGATCGCCAACCGGATCTGCGCCGAGCTGCTGCTGCTCGCGGCCGACGACCCCGAGCGCGACATCACGCTGTACATCAACTCGCCGGGGGGCTCGGTGAGTGCCGGTATGGCGATTTACGACATGATGGAATATGTGCCTAACGACGTGTCCACGGTGGTGATGGGCATGGCCGCCTCCATGGGGCAGTTCCTGCTCACCGCCGGCGCCCGCGGCAAGCGCTACGGCCTGCCGCACGCCCGCGTCATGATGCACCAGCCGTCCGGCGGCATCGGCGGCACCGCGGCCGACATCGCCATCCAGGCGGAGCAGATGCTCTACGTGAAGAAGACGCTCGCCGAGCGGATCGCCTTCCACACCGGGCAGCCGCTGGACCAGATCGAGTCCGACTCCGACCGTGACCGCTGGTTCACGGCCGAGGAGGCGAAGGACTACGGCTTCATCGATCACGTGGTGCGCAGCGCGCGGCAGGTGCCCTCCGTGGGCCCGGTCTCCTAGGGGGAGCTGACATGAACATCCAGAGCCGTTACGTTCTCCCCTCCTTCGTCGAGCGCACGTCCTACGGCGTGAAGGAGATGAACCCGTACAACAAGCTCTTCGAGGACCGCATCATCTTCCTCGGAGTGCAGATCGACGACGCGTCGGCCAACGACGTGATGGCCCAGCTGCTGACGCTGGAGTCGCTCGACCCCGACCGTGACATCAGCATCTACATCAACTCGCCCGGCGGCTCGTTCACGGCCATGACGGCGATCTACGACACGATGCAGTTCGTCCGGCCGGAGATCCAGACCGTCTGCCTCGGCCAGGCCGCGTCCGCCGCGGCCGTGCTGCTGGCCGGCGGCACCCCGGGCAAGCGCTTCGCGCTGCCCAACGCCCGGGTGCTGATCCACCAGCCCTCCACCGAGGGCGGTGGCCAGGGAAGCGACATCGAGATCCAGGCCCGCGAGATCCTCCGCATGCGATCCCTCCTTGAGGACATCGTGGCGAAGCACACGGGCAAGGCCTCCGCCGACATCCGCAAGGACATCGAACGCGACAAAATTCTCAACGCGGACGAGGCAAAGGCGTATGGTCTGATCGACGACATCATCCCGACCAGGAAGAAACGAGCTCAGGCCGTCGCTTCCTAGTTGAGATGTGACGCACCGGAGCGCTGCCCAATAGGGCACGTTCCGGTGCGACTCGCCGCTAGGGGGCTCACTGAGGGCCCAGAAGACGGTAACGTCGAAACCTGAGCGGTTCGGCCTAGTCCGGAGGATGTCCGGAGACACTGCTCGCGTGAGCAGGGCGGTCCCACGCAAAGGAGTATCTGGGGTGGCACGCATCGGCGACGGGGGAGACCTGCTGAAGTGCTCTTTCTGCGGGAAGAGTCAGAAGCAAGTCAAGAAGCTCATTGCCGGTCCAGGCGTCTACATCTGCGATGAGTGCATCGATCTCTGCAACGAGATCATCGAGGAGGAGCTCTCCGAGTCCTCCGAGCTCAAGTGGGACAACCTGCCCAAGCCGAGGGAAATCTACGAGTTCCTCGACGCCTACGTCATCGGACAGGACAAGGCGAAGAAGGCGCTCTCGGTGGCGGTCTACAACCACTACAAGCGGGTGCAGTCCGGTGACCGGGGTAGAGACGACGGCCTTGAGCTGGCCAAGAGCAACATCTTGCTGCTCGGGCCGACCGGGTCGGGAAAGACTCTCCTCGCACAGACTCTGGCGAAGATGCTCAACGTGCCCTTCGCCATCGCCGACGCGACGGCCCTCACCGAGGCCGGCTACGTCGGCGAGGATGTCGAGAACATCCTGCTCAAGCTCATCCAGGCCGCCGACTACGACGTCAAGAAGGCCGAGACGGGCATCATCTACATCGACGAGGTCGACAAGATCGCCCGCAAGAGCGAGAACCCGTCGATCACCCGCGACGTCTCCGGCGAGGGCGTGCAGCAGGCGCTGCTGAAGATCCTCGAAGGCACGACGGCCTCGGTGCCGCCGCAGGGCGGGCGCAAGCACCCGCACCAGGAGTTCATCCAGATCGACACCACCAACGTGCTGTTCATCTGCGGTGGCGCCTTCGCCGGCCTCGAAAAGATCATCGAGTCGCGCATCGGCAAGAAGGGCATCGGCTTCAACGCCATCATCCGCTCGAAGGAAGAGGTCGACACGGCCGACATCTTCGGCGACGTGATGCCCGAAGACCTGCTGAAGTTCGGCATGATCCCCGAGTTCGTCGGCCGCCTGCCGGTCATCACCTCGGTGCACAACCTCGACCGCGAGGCCCTCATTCAGATCCTCACCGAGCCCCGCAACGCGCTGGTCAAGCAGTACCGCAAGCTGCTGGAGCTCGACGGCGTGGAGCTGGAGTTCACCGACGGCGCCCTGGAGGCCATCGCCGACCAGGCCATCCTGCGCGGCACCGGCGCCCGCGGGTTGCGCGCGATCCTGGAGGAGGTGCTCCAGTCCGTCATGTACGAGGTGCCCTCCCGCCAGGACGTCGCCCGCGTGGTCATCACCCGCGAGTCGGTGCTGGAACACGCGATCCCGACGCTCGTCCCGCGCGACCAGCTCGCCGCCAAGCAGCAGCGCACGCCGCGCGAGAAGTCGGCCTGACCGTCCGCTAAAAACGCCCCCGGGTTCGTCCCGGGGGCGTTTCGCTTGTCCGGCTCCCTAGAATTGGTGCTTGTGACAACGCAAGAGCTGCCCACCCAATACACGCCGGCCGACGTCGAGACCCGTAGCTACGAGCGCTGGGTGTCCGAAGGCTACTTCCACGCCGACCCGGGCAGCTCGCGCGTGCCGTACAGCATCGTCCTCCCGCCGCCCAACGTGACGGGCGTCCTGCACATCGGTCACGCGCTCGACCACTCCATCCAGGACGCGCTGACCCGCCGCGCCCGCATGCAGGGCCGCGAGACGTTGTGGCTGCCCGGCATGGACCACGCCGGCATCGCCACCCAGAACGTCGTGGAGCGCGAGCTGGCCAAGCAGGGCCTGTCCCGCCACGACCTGGGCCGCGAGGCGTTCGTCGAGCGCGTCTGGGAGTGGAAGGAGGAGTCCGGCGGCCGGATCCTCGGCCAGATGCGCAAGCTCGGCGACGGCGTCGACTGGGAGCGCGAGCGCTTCACCATGGACCCGGGGCTGTCACGGGCCGTCCAGACGATCTTCAAGAAGCTCTTCGACGACGGGCTCATCTACCGCGCCGAGCGCATCATCAACTGGTGCCCGCGCTGCCTGACCGCGTTGTCCGACATCGAGGTCGAGCACAGCGAGGACGAGGGCGAGCTCGTCTCGATCCGCTACTCCGACGAGATCGTCGTGGCCACCACCCGCGCCGAGACCATGCTGGGCGACACCGCCGTGGCCGTCCACCCCTCGGACGAGCGCTACGCCCACCTGGTCGGCACGATGGTCGAGGTGCCGCTGACCGGCCGCATGATCCCCGTGGTCGCCGACGAGCACGTCGATCCCGCCTTCGGCACCGGCGCGGTCAAGGTCACCCCGGCCCACGACCCCAACGACTTCGAGATCGGCCGCCGCCATTCGCTGCCGTCCCTCACCGTCATGGACGAACGCGGCGTCATCACCGCCCACGGCCCCTTCCAGGGGCTCGACCGCTTCGAGGCGCGCCCGGCCGTGGTCGCCGCGCTGCGCGCCGAGGGCCGCATCGTCGCCGAGAAGCGTCCCTACCTGCACTCGGTCGGCCACTGCTCGCGCTGCAAGACCGTGGTGGAGCCGCGGCTGTCGCTGCAGTGGTTCGTCAACGTCTCGCCGCTGGCCAAGGCCGCCGGCGACGCCGTGCGCGACGGCCGCACCCGCATCCACCCGCCGGAGCTGGCCAAGCGCTACTTCGACTGGGTCGACGACATGCACGACTGGTGCATCTCCCGTCAGCTGTGGTGGGGCCACCGCATCCCGGTCTGGTACGGCCCGGGCGGCGAGGTCGTCTGCGTCGGCCCCGACGAGGAGCCGCCGGCCGGCTACACCCAGGACTCCGACGTCCTCGACACCTGGTTCTCCTCCGGACTGTGGCCGTTCTCCACGCTCGGCTGGCCCGACTCCACCCCGGAGCTGGAGAAGTTCTATCCGACGTCCGTGCTCGTCACCGGCTACGACATCCTGTTCTTCTGGGTGGCCAGGATGATGATGTTCGGCCTCTACGCCATGGACGGTCGTCCGCCGTTCCAGACCGTGGCCCTGCACGGCATGGTCCGCGACCAGTACGGCAAGAAGATGTCGAAGTCGTTCGGCAACGTGGTCGACCCGCTCGACTGGGTCGAGCGCTTCGGCGCCGACGCCACCCGCTTCACGCTGCTGCGCGGCGCCAACCCCGGCGCCGACGTGGCGGTGAGCGAGGAATGGGCGGCCGGCTCGCGCAACTTCTGCAACAAGATCTGGAACGCCACCAGGTTCGCGCTGATGAACGGCGCGGCGGTGGGCTCGCTCGACGGGCTCGACCTCACCGCGGCCGACCGCTGGATCCTGTCCCGCCTGCAGACCGTGGTGAGCGCCGCCGACGCGGCCTTCGACGAGTACGAGTTCGCCAAGGCCTCCGACCTGCTCTACCACTTCGCCTGGGACGAGGTCTGCGACTGGTACCTGGAGCTGGCCAAGATCCAGCTCGGGGAGGGGCTCGAACACACCCGGCTCGTGCTCGGGCACGTGCTCGACGCGTTGCTGCGGTTGATGCACCCGCTGGTGCCGTTCGTCACCGAGGAGTTGTGGCGGGCGGTGACGGGTGGCGAGTCGATCGTCGTGGCTCCCTGGCCGCAGACGGACGCCCGCTACGCCGACCCGGCGGCCGAGGCCGAGATCGACGCGCTGCAGGAGCTCGTCACCGAGGTCCGCAGGTTCCGTTCCGACCAGGGGCTCAAGCCCGGCCAGAAGGTGGCCGCCCGTCTGGGGTTGTCCGGCACGCCGCTGGAGGCCCAGGAGAGGGCGATCCGCGCGTTGCTGCGGCTGACCGAGCCGGCGGAGACGTTCGACGCCACAGCGCGCCTCAGCGTGGGCGCGGTGACCGTGGAGATCGACACCGCGGGCGCCATCGATGTCGTGGCCGAGCGCAAGCGCCTGGAGAAGGATCTGGCCGCAGCCCGGAAGGAAGCCGCGCAGGCGGCCGGCAAGCTGGGCAACGAGCAGTTCATGTCCAAGGCGCCCGACGACGTGGTCGCCAAGGTCCGGGGCCGGGCCGAGCAGGCCGCCGCGGACATCGCGCGCCTTGAGGCGCAGCTGTCCGGGCTCGGGGTTTAGAGCATACGAACGCGGGGAAGGTCCATTCGTTACCGAAGATGGACCTTCGACGTCCTCAGGGCTGCTAGAGTTTTCAACGCGGGGCCGATCGGCCCCGACACCCCTTCTGATCAACCCCGACTTTCGGGTTGTCTGACCTGGCGGTTGGACAAAGGCCGGAAGTTAGAGTAAGTTAGCAGGGTTGCTCCGAAACGGAGCAGGTCCGGAAGCTCCCGGATCGGGCGGTTTGACAAGAATCGTCCGGATCTGGTAGACTGAAGGACATGAAATGTGAGCGCCTCTGAGCGAGGATCCGGGAACGGGTTCTGGTGAGGAAGTACGCGTCCGTTTCTTGAGAACTCAACAGTGTGTTAAAAGCCAGTGCATGAAACACATGCATAACC